>URRJ01000075.1 GCA_900550205.1 uncultured Collinsella sp.
CGCCTTTGTGGGCCGCCCGCTCGTCGCCGCCGTCTTGTGCCTGCTGCTCGCCGGCGTCTTTGCACTGCTGGGCATGGAGGTCTCGTCCAACCACGACTTTACCTGGGTCTACCCCCTGTGCATCCTGCTCGAGTGGGCCATCATCACCACGCTCATGGTCGGCCTGTTCTTCCTGTTCCAGCGCCACGGCGCAGCTCCCGCGGTCCTGGCCTTTGCCCTCTTTGTCCTGGGCATTGCCGAGTTCTTCGTCATCACGTTTAAGTCCATGCCCATCCAGCCGGGCGACCTTTCGGCCATCTCCACCGCCGCCGCGGTCGCCGGCACCGGCTACACCTTCTCCATCTCGCTGTTCTGCGTGCTGTCCATGGGCTTTACCGCCATCGCCATGCTGCTGTGCGAGTACGCCGGCCTGGTCGCGCCGCATCGCCAGAAGGGTGCCGCCAACGCCAAGCGCATGCTGCTCACCAATCTGCTCGTCGCCGTGCTGTGCCTAGGCGGCGTGACCGCGCACGTCACGCTCATCGACTACTACAACACCCTCGGCATCACTGTCTACACCTGGCGCCCGCTCGAGAGCTACTGGCGCGAGGGCTATCTGCCTGCCTTTATTAGTGCGGCACAGTCCATCAAGCCGCCCAAACCCGCCGACTACTCCGTCGACGATGCCAAGGCCACGCTCAAAAAGTACGCCAAGGCCTACGACAAGTCCGACGCGGCCAAGAGCGACGAGCGCGCCGCCGCAAAGGAGCAGTTCGATAGCGAGAAGCCCACGGTCATCGCCATCATGAACGAGACCTTCTCGGACCTGTCCATCTACCAGAACATGCGCGCCGGCTACGAGGGCCCGCAGTACTTTAAGAACCTGTCCAACTGCCTCAGCCGCGGCAAGCTCTATGTGAGCGCCTACGGCGGCGGTACCGCCAATACCGAGTTTGAGTTTATGACCGGCAACTCCATGGCCAACCTGGGCTCGGGCGTGTACCCCTACACCATCTACAACATGGAGACGACCGGGAACTTAGCCGAGCAGTTCAAGTCGCTCGGATATTCCACCACGGCTATGCACCCCAACCACGCCACCAACTGGAACCGCGAGAACGTCTACAAGGACTTTGGCTTTGACCAGTTCCTGTCCATCAACGACTTCCAGGGAGCCGACACCCTGCGCGGTATGGTGACCGACCAGGCGACCTACGACAAGATTCTTGAGCTGCTCGACCAGAACGCCGATCCGCAGTTTATCTTCGACGTGACCATGCAGAACCACTCGGGCTACGATACGGGCCTGCTGCCGGTCGACAAGCAGATGCACCTCAACATCGACACGACCGATCTGGACGCCAAGACCGTCGAGGACGGCACGCTCTCCGATGTCGACGAGTATGTCTCGTGCATCGAGCAGTCCGACCAGGCGCTTCGCTACTTCCTCAATGCCTTGAGCAAGCTCGACCGTAAGGTAGTCGTGGTGTTCTGGGGCGACCACCAGCCGTTCTTCCCGTCCAAGTTCAACGATAAGTGGTTTACCGGCGAAGACGATGCCACGCATCAGGAGCGCCTGTGGCAGACCGACTACATCATTTGGGCTAACTACGACGTTGCCGGTTGCGACCAGACGAGTGAGGTCGACGACCTGTCCACCAACTATCTGTCCACGCAGCTTATGCAGCTGATCGGCGCACCGCTGACCGACTACCAGAAGGCGCACATGACGCTGCGCGAGTCGCTGCCCGCCATCAACTCGGTGGGCTACGAGGACGCCAGCCTGCGCTGGGCGCTCTCCTCCAACGTCACCGGCGACGACGCCGCTTCCGCAGCCGCCACCAAGGCGCGCGAGGATTACGCCAAGATGCAGTACTATGAGATGTTCCGCGACGGCAAGAACGTCTACACCGAGCACTTCCAGACCGAGGCCAACGAGACCGACCCCAACCTGGCACCGGGTACGACCAAGATCAAGTAGCGACTAGCTGCGAGTTCATAACTGAAACGTCTGTCCGGGCGGAGGCATATAAGGTTCCCTGCTCGGACAGTCCTGCGCAAGACGAAGGCCACGTTATGTGGCCTTCTTTGTTTGCGGAAAATGTGTCCCGTTCCGGGCGCTAATTGTGGGATGCAGTTTCCGCTTGTGGAGTCTCCACTCAACAGAAAACCCGGGTGGCCTGTTTTTTGGCTACCCGGGTTTTTGGGTTGTCGATATGTTCGACTGGCTACTAGTGGGTCTTGCGGCGCTTGATCAGCATGATGAGGGCCATCACTACGAGCGTTGCTCCCGCTGCTGCTGCGGTGGCGACTAGGGCGAATGTTTGGTCGCCGGTGTTTGCGAGGTTCTTCGCTGTGGTCGTAGTCTTGACCTTGGTGTCGGTCTTAGCTCCGTTGTCGGACTTGGGCTTGTCCGGGTTCGTCGGGATCTCAGGAGTCTCGGGGTCCTTTGAGCCTTCGGAATCGGTTGGGCCGGCGGTGTTTACCAGCGTATGGTCCAGGAACTTCTTGGCACCCGCACTTGCCTGTGAGAACAGGCGGCGCGTGCGGATCGGGGTGGCGTTCACCGTTGTGGGCGCCGTCTCCTCGGCCTCGATATTCACGAGCGTCGTGCCGGTGTCGAGGCCCACGTCGTTGTATCCCACGTGGCAGTAATACTGCGCACCGTCATCGTCGGCGGTCAGGTCAATCTCGAGCTTTGAGGCCGTTCCAGCCGCGAGGTTGCCATCGGCACCCACGAGCTTAAACTCTGTCTCGCCGCGGCCCTTGCGGTACCACATATAGGTCGGTGCCAGTCCTGTTTCGCTATCGTCGGCACCGAGTTGCTTCACATGGCCAATCGCCGAGAGCGTCAGGTGGCTTCCCGCCGTGCGCTCAACCGAAGAGTCGTATCCAAGATCCGACCCCTCCGCAGCATCCGCCGCAGGTCCGCTCACGGTCATCGTCATGCCATCGGGCATGGTCTTGACCGTGATGATTGCCGAGCGAATACCTGTTTCGGTCGTGGATCCATTCTTAACGGCGGCGATGGCGAATCGATACTCCGTATTGGGCTGCAGCCCATCCCACTTGAGCGAGGTCTGCGTGTTGTCGGCAATCTTCCAGCTATTGACGACCGCATCCGCCGCATTGCTCTGCAGCATGCCCACGCCGTAGCTAAAGCCACTCTTGTTTGCGAGTACATCGTCCCAGCTAAACGTAACGCTGGTCGAATCGACGGCGTTTGCCGTAAAGCCCGTCACGGCCGGCGCGTCGGGCATCTCGACGTCCTTAACGTCATAGCCCACGATCCAGAACTGGTCGGTGTCCTTGGTGCCGAGCTTGTCGCCCGAGTCTGCCTCGAACTTGTCGACATCCACCGCGTTGACGCCCAGGCGCCACGCAAAGCCGTACTTGCCCTGCGCGGCCTCGGGCAGGTTGTCGACGGTGCCGCCGTATTCGGTCGATTCACTCGAGGAGTTACCCGTAGTAAAGCCGGCGTTGGCACCAAAGCACAGGCCGCCAAACAACTCGTGCTTTGCGAGCTTCGCGCCCATGACAACGCTGCCGTTCAGCGTCAAGCCGAGCTCGAGCTCCTGCTCCTTGCCCTCCTCGACTTCGATGGTCTGCTCAATGCTCGCCCCCGACTGCGCGACGGCGCCGTTAAACCCATCGTGCGTGTAGGCGCGCGTTACGCCAGGCTTGCCCAGGCCAAAGGAATCCCCAACGGGAGTCTCGCCGTTGAGCGTCGTTTGATAGGTTCCGGGTTCTCCCGACCGGTTGGTCAAAAAGTAGCTGAGCGGCGTCATATTGTGCTGTTTGGCAATGCGGTCATAGGCCTCGACATTAACGACCGAGGTCTGCGCGCCGAGCGACACGGGCGCCGCCATCACGCCCTTGCCACCAGTTTCCTCATTTTCGATCTCATAATCGTAATAGACCATCGGAATCGTGTAGAGCACGGCCTTGTCACCCTCGCCGGCATGCGACTCATAGCTTACGCTTGCGCTGACCGTGCGCTCGCTCCGGTAGTCATAGCATCCCTCGGCGGCAAAATCGACTGAAGCATTCATCGCGACCAGGGGCGGACCGGTCTGCACCTCGACGGCAACGCCCAACTCGGCGCCAATGGTATAGCCCTGGGATGTCCCAGTGCCCTTTTCCTCTCCGTATGACGTGCCGCCCAACACCAGATAGCCGTATGCCTGCTCCAGATCCTCAACATAGGGCGCATCCTGCAGCACGGCAAGCACGCGCGGGTTGGTATAGACCTTGTAGCGGTCCTTGTACGTGATCTTGACGCTGTCGTTGTCAACATCGGGCAGCGCGAGCGAGATAAATGTGCCATAGGTAGTGCCGCGACGGTTGCTCTCGCTAATCACCTGCTCCTCGCCGCGGCGCACCTTTCCGTTCTCGTCGAGCGAAAAATGCGAGGCGGTCATCCAATAGTAGTCATCGTTCTTGCGCAGGTCCTCGTCGCGGTGCTTGCCCACCACGGCGATAAAGCTCTCGTTATAGCGGTCCGAACCCGAGACGCTGCCCGCCTTGACGTCGCTGATCCACACCTGCTCTATACCCTTGTGGTCATGCTTGTTGCTGCTGTTGTATTGCTGACCGCTCATGCTCATGGTTCCGACCATGGACCCCAAGCCCTGAGCCCCGCTCTGTGCCGTGTTGCAGGCAAAGTCGCGGAACACATCGCCGCCCACGAGCACCTCGTCGACCGCCAGCTGCTCGGACAGGCCGTCAAGGTTGGCAGCGGCAAGGGCAATAGGCGCCAAGGTGCACGGATAGCGCTTATCCTGAGCGCTATCCTTCCATGCGCTGTTGGGCACATGCATCAGCCCATAGGAGGCGAGGAGCCCGTCTCTGTATTCCTTGCAATCGGAAAGCTTGAACTCGCCAGACTCCGAGTCAAAATACGCGTAGCGGTACAGCGCGCCGTACAGCCCCTTGCTGCCGTCAGAAGCGCCGTAATCAAAAGCGCTGCGTTGCCAGTCATAGCCCGCAAGAATAAGGCCCGTGACGGTTTCACCCGTCTTCTTTCCTTCTTCATCGTAGGCGGCAAACGTGCCGAACGTCGCATTCGCAGCGACCATGGTCTTGCCGTTCGCGGAGAGGGAGATTGCGCCCGCGTCGCCCAGAGCATCGACATGGACGAGCGCACCCTTGGATGCATCCCACGAAAACAGCTCGCAATGCGTCGACTTATCAATATTCTTCTTGCCGTAGGGTGCCGAGACCACGATGGCGAGGTCATCGCAAAAATCGCGATCGAGGTCGCCGGCCGCTAGCGAAACGACAGGAGCTGACTGAAGCTGCGTCCAGGAGTCGTTCCCGCCCTTGTTGTGCGTGGTGTAGTCCGCGGCGTTACCGGCATCGATCTTGACGACGCTTTGCTTCCAGTTGCCGCCCTCCAAGTCATACATGTCGACTACAGCCTTGCGCACGCCGTTCTCGTCGACATAGCAGCCCGCGTAGACAAAAAGCTCGTCGACGCCGTCGCCATCGACATCGCCCGCCTCGACATCAAAGACGGCGTCGTGCTCTTGCAGGTAACCGGCATCCAGGTACTTAAAACGGCCTTCGTACATCATATTAGTGTTGACCGTCACCGGCAGGTGTGTGTCGAGAGTGCGCGTACGCCCGTTGCTAAACGAGTAGAGGACCAGCTCAACCTTTCCGGCGTATGACTTGCCGTCAATCGTCGTGGAGGAACTGTCGCCGTAGGCACGGAGCTCGGCAACGCGGCTCTTTTTGCCCGTGTTGGCGTCGCTGCAGAACTCAACACTCGTGGCGTGAATGCCCGAGAAACCGTTGTTGTCGTTGGCGAGTACTGTTGAGGACTCATTGTTGCTTAGGTACGACCAGGTGCCGCCACCGTAGTCGCTATGCTTGTAGAGATCGCTGTTCGTATCGAAGTTGTTGACGTTTTGCCAGAACTTTGCGGCGCCCCACACACTTCCATAGCCATCGGTGAGTTTGCTGCTGCCGCCAATGTCACCGCGCTCGACGTTCTCGAGCTTGTCGCGCAGAGTGTAGCGATTGCCATGGCTACCGTTAGCTGCCATATAGACCTCGCTGCGCGTGGCAAACGTCGTGGGGGTATCAGTGGAATAGGGGCCAACGGTATCGGCCGGAATGTCCTCGCTCGTGCCCAGACCCAGGGCTTGATAATCCTGCTCGGTCATATCGGTGATTGCGGGCGCGTCTGCCGCCCGGGCAACCTGGGGCGTGGCCGTGAAGCAGGCAACGCTCGTGGCGATCAACGCAGCAAGCGCCGCCGTCCCAACAAGCGGGATTTTCGACAGCCTACGGATACGGGGGTGTGGAACGTACATGAGGGACCTCGCTTTATTCGAGTGGAGTGGACTCATTTTTGCAAATGATACATCCGATGCCCGATATCACGTGTCTCATTTTCGCCAACGGCGTGTCTCATTTTTGAGAATCCGAGATGCCGCGGAAATCTTATCCCAGCTCAAAGGCCATTTCTGGGATGTATTTTCCGTCGAGTGCCTCATCGGGAAACTGCATCCCATTTCAAGCGTCGATTCTGGGACGCATTTTCCCCTTAGACCCTCAACCGGAAACCGCATCCCACTTTGAGCGCAAATTCCGGGACGCATTTTCCGCTTGAGCCTCATTGGGAAACGGCGTCCCACTTTGAGGGCTGATTGTGGGATGCATTTTCCGGTTTTGCTCTCATTGGGAAAATGCATCCCGTTTCTTGACCGAATAATGGGACGCAATTTCCCGTTGGAGCGCCTTTGGGAAAGTGTGTCCCACTTCGACCGCCCAGAGTGGGATGCACTTTCCGCAAAGCACCTCAACGGGAAACTACGTCCCATTCCAAAGGCAAATTCCGGGACGCATTTTTCGAAAGCCTGCCCATCCGGAAAGCCCGTCCCACTTTGGACGCATCCGGGCACGGAACCATCGACCTATCAGGCCTCCCATCAATAAAGAGGCGTCCTCCCGGACGGCGGGGCACGAAGTTCATCGCGAGTTCCGCACGCAAAGAAGGCCACTTAATGTGGCCTTCGTCTTGCGCAGGACTGTAGAGCAGGGAACTTCGTGCCCCGACGCCCGGGAGGACGTTTCATTTAGAAAGATGGACCGACCGCCGTCAGCGATGGGAGCTACTCCCCCAGCACGGCCTTTTTGGCGGCTGCAGCCATGTTGTCCAGATCTTCCTTGGTGGGGTGATCCTTTGCGGCGACCCAGTTATCGAGCAGCATCTTAAAGCGGACATCGTCGGGATCTTGCTCGAGCATGGCCTCGTAGCGCTGCTTGACCGCGGGGCCCATCTTGCCCTGGCACATCGCCCAGCCCGCAAGCTCGGCATCCCCAGCCAAATTGGAAGTTACGCGATCAATAATCTGCTGGTAATAGCTCTGGTCGGCGCCAAAACCGCAGGTGCCAAACAGGAAGACGCGCTTGCCGTGCAAGGCGGAGAGCAACGCCGCGACCGAAGGCGTGCACGCGCCCTTGTCGCACCAAAAACCGACGAGCACCGTGTCGGCCGCGCAGGCGCCCTGCGCCTCGAGCGCAACCTGATCTGCATCCGCATCGTCGCTCAACGCCGCGGCATGGACAAAATCAACACCCGCAGCCTGCAGAGCGCGCTTGATCGCGCCCGAAACCATCCTGGTATTACCGCTCTTGCTGTTAACCACCAAAGAGCACGTCATAGTCACGTTGCCTCGTTTCCCCCAAAACTAAAGCCACTAATGCAATTTATTAGATGAATATCTTAGTACTAACGTGACAGATGTAAACCACCGTCTGTCGATTGATTAATTTGCCCCACGGGCTTGCTTACTGGGCGAATTGGCTGCGGTAGAGTTCGGCGTAGAAGCCGCCTGCCGCTAGCAGCTCGTCGTGCGTGCCGCGCTCGATAATCTGGCCGTCGCGCATGACCAGAATGCAGTCGGCGTTGCGGACGGTGCTCAGGCGGTGCGCCACGATGACCACCGTTTTGTCCTTGAAGAATCTCTCCAGATTTTCCTGTATCACTTTCTCATTGTCCGTATCGAGCGCATTCGTCGCTTCATCAAAAAACAGGTAATCGGGATTACGGTAAATGGCGCGCGCTATCAGGATGCGCTGCTTCTGCCCTTGGCTCAATCCTTGCCCCGTGTTACCTATTTTGGTGTTATACTTTAAAGGCAAGGATTCGATGAACTCACGTATATTTGCCATCTCTACGGCATACAGCAGGCGTTCTTTGTCTATCATGCTGCCATCCGGCGCTATGTTGTTGGCAATGGTATCGCCGAATATGAATCCCTCCTGCATCACTACTCCACAATGTTTGCGCCACTCCTTGAAACTGATTTTTTGTAGCGACTGATTGCCTATCATCACCGCTCCTCCGGTGGGAGGATAGAATCCGAGCATCAGTTTTATCAGCGTTGTTTTCCCACTGCCGCTGAGGCCCACGATGGCGGTAGTCTTTCCGGCTGGTATGTCCAGCGATAGCCCTTTGATGATGCGTTTCGATTTTTCTGATCCGTAAGTAAAGACTACATTTTGCAATTGAATCGGGTCTTTGCCTGATATTTGGGTATCCTGGTCCATGCCTTCTGTCTCTTCATCGGGCTTGCCATGTATTTCTCCGAGACGTTCCAGGCTGAGCTGCGCGTCCTGCGTGTCCTGCATGAAGGAAACGAATTGGCTGATAGGCCCTTGCATCTGTCCGATGATGTACTGTATGGAAAGCATCACACCCAGCGTGATACTTCCATGTAGTACGGCGGTGGCAGAGAGAACTGTTATCAGTACGTTTTTCACTTCGTTGATAAGTACGGCTCCCACCTGCTGCCACTGCCCCAGGTTGAGTGAACTCATATTAATGCGGAAGAGAGAAGCTTGTATGTTTTCCCATTCCCAGCGTTTTTGCTGTTCGCAGCCCAGCAGCTTGATGTCCTGCATACCGTAGATGAGTTGCATCAAATTATTCTGATTGACGGACATCTGTTCAAAGTTCTTCCTGTTCAAGTCGGCCCGCTTGCGCATGAACAGCTTTACCCAACCCATATAGGCTGCGCTGAACAGGATGAAAATGAGGAATATTTTCCAGCTGTATATGGCCAGCACGATACCGAAGATGACTACCGTGAGGGTAGAGAACAAAATATTGAGCACGGACTGGGTGAGGAAACTCTCGATGCGGTTGTGGTCTTCGATGCGGCGTA
>URRJ01000076.1 GCA_900550205.1 uncultured Collinsella sp.
TATCGTATTCCTCGTCACCGCGAATGCATTTCAGGAGCGTCGTCTTGCCCGCGCCCGTGGTTCCCACCACGGCAATCTTCTGGCCCGGCTCGGCGGTAAACGACACGTCGTGCATAAGCGGCTTGTCGGGCGAATAACCAAAGCGCACGTGCTCAAAGGAGACGCGACCCTCAACGCGACCCGGCAGCTTGGCGGCCTCGTCCGGCAGCGGATCGGCCTCCATCTCGGGCTCATCGAGCAGGTCGAACACGCGCTCCGCACTCGCCAACGCGCTCTGCAGCGAGTTGAAGGTAAACGACAGCTGCGTCATGGGTTCGGACGCCTCGTAGATAAACTGGAAGAACGCCTGGAACACGCCGACGGTCATGTGACCGGCAACCAGCATGCTGCAGCCCACCAGCGCGATCACGATCTGCGCCAAACGGCCGATAAAGCGCACCGCAGGGCCGACGGCATTGATCATAAAGTCGGCCTTGGCACTCACGCGTGCCAGCTCGCCCGAGGCCTGGTGCACCTCGGCAGAACTTTGGCGTTCGCGGTTAAACGCGCGGATCACCAGACGGCCCGAATAGCCTTCCTCGACCGCACTCGTAATCTTGGACACCCACTCCTGGCGCTCGCCCGTCACATCGTGTGTGCGGCGCGAGACGACCTTCGTCACCAGCAGCGACAGTGCCGTAAAGAACAGAAAGACGAGCGTAAGCTGCACGCTGAACACGAACATCACGCTCACAGCACCAACAACCGTGCCGATCGACACGAGCAGCTGCAGCAATCCGCGCTGCATGCTCTCGGACATCTTGTCCAGGTCGTTGGTCGCGCGGCTGACGACCTCGCCGGGACGATGCGCGTCAAAATAGGCGAGCGGCAGACGGTTGAGCTTTTGCGCGATGCGGTTGCGCAGGCGCAGATTGAGACGCTCAGCGACGCTCGACATCAAAAAGCTCTGGAGCGCATAGAACGAGGCAGCGGCAGTCCAGATCATAAAGTAGACGAAAATGGTCTTGCCGCAGTTCTCCCAGGTGATGCTGAAAGTGGTGTCGTTGGCAAACGCCACCTGAATGTGGCCCCACAGCTCATCGATCACGCGGGCGCTATATGCCGGCGCGGCGGTGTTAAAGATGACATAGAACACAATGCTCGCGAACACGATATAGAAGCGCCAATGGTCGCCGGCAGCCTCACTCCACAGGCGGCGCACCGTCGCCCAGGTATCCCGAGGCGTCTCGTCCTCGTCTTCGTCGTCCACGTCGCGCATACGCTCCGCCTCGGCGCGGGCGCGCTCGTCCTCGGCACGTTCGTTTTCCTCGTAGAGCGCTTGGCGGCGAGCCTCGCGCTCCGCCGCCTTGGCGGCTTCGTCCAGGTCGGGCGCGACGCCCGTCTCCTCGACTGTCTCTACAACCGCAGCGCCATCGACGATGCCCTGCTTCTTGAGCTCCTCGGTCATGCTACTCACCTCCCTTCATCTGCGATTCCGCGATTGCGCGGTACACCTCGCAGGTTTCCATGAGCTTGTCGTGCGTGCCTAGGCCCACGATCTCGCCGTCTTTGAGCACCACGATCTGATCGGCATGCAAAATAGTCGAGATGCGCTGGGCGATGATGAGCACCGCGGCATCGCACGTCTCGTCCTGCAGCGCATGGCGCAGTGCCGCATCGGTCTTAAAGTCCAGGGCCGAAAAACTGTCGTCGAAGATATATAGATCGGCATGCTTCATGAGTGCGCGGGCAATCGCCAGGCGCTGGCGCTGACCACCCGAGAAGTTCGTGCCGCCCTGGGCCACCGGCGTATCGAGCCCCTGGGGCTGGTCGAGCACAAAGGTGCTCTGGGCAACCTCCAGCGCATGGAGCATGTCAGCCTCAGTCGCGTCTTCGTTGCCAAAGCGCAGGTTGCTCGCCACCGTACCCGAGAACAGCCATGCCTTCTGCGGCACATAAGCGATATGCCCGCGAATCTCACCTTGCGAAAGGTCGCGCAGATCGATGCCATTCAGGCGAATGGCGCCCTTCGTGGCATCGTGGAAGCGAAGCAAGAGCTTGGCCACCGTCGACTTGCCCGAACCCGTCGAGCCTACAATCGCCGTGGTCTGGCTACGGCGACAGGCAAAGCTCAGGTCGCACAGGGTATCCTCGTCGGCATCGTCAAAACGGAACGACATGTGGTCGAACACGGCCACCGCGTCGGCACCGTCAACAGACTCCGCCGCGCACGTGTCCAGCGTGCGCTTGCCGTCCACGATGCTCGGCTCAATCTCCAACACCTGCTGCGCGCGGTTGAGGCACGCCGCGGCGCGCGGAAGCGTCAGAATCACCATCTGCGCCATCATCACAAAGAACAGGATCAAGATCGCGTACTCCAGCACGGCCGAGATGCTACCGATTTGCATGGCGTGGACGCCCACGCGGTTGCCGCCCACCCACAGCACCGCCACCTCGGCGATGTTCATCAAAAAGAAGCTGGAGCTGTCGAGACCCACAAACAGGTGGTTGACCTTGATGGCGTTGGCCGCGTAATCGCTAAACACCTCGTCCAGGCGCCGCTCCTCGTGGCGCTCCTTGTTAAATGCGCGGATGACGCGCACGCCCACGATGTTCTCGCGCAGCACCACGTTCATGCGGTCGATAAAGCTCTGCAGGCGCATAAAGATCGGCGCGGCGTTAGCCACCGTAAAGACCGCCGCCACCAGCACGATCGCAACCACCACGCCCAGCAGCGTGCCCATGGCGGGATCGATGAACCAAGCAAAAATGATGCCTGCCACGGCCAAGAACGGCACCGGCAGCACCAACTGAATCGTCTGAAGGACAGCTTGCTGAATCACGTTGATGTCGTTGAGCGAGCGTGTGATCATCGAACCCGTGCCAAAGCGCTCAAAGTCGCTGGCGGACAGCTCGAGCGACTTGTCGTACACGGCATTGCGGATATCGCAGGCCACGTTGGCGGCCAGGCGCGCCGAAAGATAGCAGCCCAGCACCGTGCCGCCGCTGGCCATGCCGGTCGCGATAAGCATGTACAGGCCGTTGCGTAAAATATAGTCGACATCGCCCGTGGTAATACCGGTGTTGACCATATTCGCCAGCATCGTGGGAACCAACAGCGTACCGACGTTATCTATCAGCACCGCAAACAGCGTCACCGCAATCAGACCGCGGTACGGCCTCATAAACCTCATTAAGAGTCGCATGTGTCCCCCTCGCCCTTATCGTCAGCCTCGTTCTCGGCGACCACTTGCCGTTTAAATGCCTCGCACTCTTCGTTCAGAACGTGGGAGAACTTACCGACCAAGCGCATGATCTCGCGCTGTTCCCACGGCTCGAGCGCCTCGAATGCCTGTTGCTCGGCTTTTTGCGCCGGCAACGCGTAGCGCTTGGCAAACTGCACGCCTTCTTCGGTCAGTCGCACAACCTTGTTCTTACGACTGCCCTCGGCAAACTCCAACGTCGCAAGCCCTCGCGCCCTAAGCGTCTTAATCGCCGAATTGATGGTCTGTTTGCTGTAGAACCATTCACTCGTCAGCCGACTCACGGCAACGCTTCCGCCCGCCGCACTCGTGTCGACGAGCATCCAGTAGGCGCAGTCCGAAAGACCGCAAGTGCGCGCGAACTCCGAATAGATACGAACAAGCCCGTTGAGCATCCGGTCGAAATCGACCGGGCTAACTGTACTATTCATCTCTCCCGCCATTCGATAGTCCGAGTTTTGACCAATTCATATCTCTATATTAGTCCGAGTTTTGACTATCGTCAATATGCTGGTTATATCTGGTCGGCCTACATTGCATATCGACAAAAAAGACCGCCGGCGCGGGGGCGGCGCCGGCGGTTGCGAGAGAATATCGAGTGTTGGCTGTTAAGCAGCGACGGCCTCGTAGACCGTAGCGCCCGAGAAGCTGTCGTGCAGGCTCTTGCCGCAGATCCACGGCAGTTCGACGACCTCGCAGACCGTGTTGACCAGCTCGGAGCAGTCAGTAAAGTGGCCCTTATCGTTGAGGGCCTCGCAATCCTGAACACGCCAATAGCCATCGGTGTGCGTGATGTAGTACTCGTGATCGTTAATCGACACGAAAGCGCGCGTCTTGGAACGCAGCAGCTTCAGAAATCCTTCGAAGTCGGTCTCGACGACATCTCCAGCCTGGAACATGATGTTACCTCCTGGCCCGGCGCCACCATGGCGCGTTGATAAACGTTGGTACTCCTTTAGTAAAACCTTTATCAGAGCTTATGCGCGCATCATTTAGGCAAGTGGTAAAAAACCGCAGGGTAGACGGGATAAAACGTTTAACCATCCCACCGGTTTGTCACATTCTGGCTGAAGTTTTATGCAAACCAACTTGTCCACTTGGTAGCTTGCATTGTTTGGGGCCGACTGCGCGATTATGGTTTTGGTTCGGCGGGTAAGAACGAGGCATCGAAACCAACGTCAGGAGGACCCATGGAGACCATCGAAGCGCTCATCCACCGCCGCAGCTGCCGTAACTATAGCGATCGCCCCGTCGAAGCCGAAAAGCTCGCACGCATTATCGAGGCAGGCCAGTACGCGCCCAGCGGCATGGGGCGTCAACCGGTGACATTTGTCGCCGTTACCGACCCCGCAACCGTCGAGCGCCTCTCGCAGCTCAACGCCCAAGTTATGGGCAGCGAGGGAGATCCCTTCTACGGCGCCAAGACCGTTGTGGTGGTGCTCGTCGACCGCAGCGTGCCCACGTACCTGGAAGACGGCTCGCTCGCCATGGGCAACCTGCTCAACGCAGCCTATGCGCTGGGCGTCGATTCGTGTTGGATCCACCGCGCGCACGAGGTCTTTGACTCACCCGAGGGACTGGAACTGCTGGCCAAGTGGGGTCTGCCCGCCGACGGAAGCCTGCGCGGTGTGGGCAACTGCATTCTGGGCTACGCCGAGGACACACTCCCCGAGGCAAAGCCGCGCCGCGACAACGTGGTGTATGTTAGGTAGCGCAGGAGTGTCCCAAACTGCCGGCAGAAAAGGAACGTCCCCTTCTGCCGGCAAGCTATGTTGATATTTGAGTTGTCGTCGCTTCGCTTGTCTGGGTCGTTTCGGCGTCGTCGCCTTGCTTGTCTTCGTCCTTTTGCGCATCGGCGATGGTGGAGGCCGCCGCGACGATGCCGCGCTGGGGCGCGACGCCCGTCTGGGCCTGAGCGCCCTCGACAACTTCTGTACCTACATGCGCGAGCTCGGGCGATTTAAACATTGCGTCCAAGTTGGCGCCACCGCCGGCGTAGCCAAGCGCAGCGAGTGCGATGACGATCACTGCAACGGCGGCCACGATCGGCACGTAGCGATGCCAGCCGGCGGGATTGAGCCCGCTGCGGCGAGCCGCCCCGCGGCTGATGTAGCCGAGCGTTCCGTCGTGCTTGAGCTTTGAGCCCACCACGCGTTTGCGGCCCCACAGCGAGGACTCTGCCTGCATTGCCAAGCGGGCGCTTGCCGAAGGATAGCCGTATTTAGTGCGCTTGAACGAGCCATCAAACCCCGAGGCGTGTTTGCCCCACGTCACCGATGTCGTGCGTCGGTTAACCGGCGCGGCGCTCCGCCTTCTGCGGCTCGGTTTTGAAGTCTCAGCCATATGCCCTCGCACGCCGTAACCAAATCGAAACAATAACGCTTTGGACTGTAGCACACGCGTCGCGCGCGGTCACGGGCGCCTCGCTCAACGGTCATCGTCCTTCAGCAAGCGCCACAGCGTTGTACGGCTTATGCCCAGCACCTCCGCCGCACGGGTTCGGTTGCCGTGGAGATGGTCTACAACCAGACGCGCGATATCTCGCTCGGTATCGGCCAGCGGTCGCAGGATATACAGGTCACTTTCGAGTGTCGGGGCGCCAAAGGTTGCGGTCTTAATCACGTCCTCTTGGGCGAGCACTTCCTCCGCTATAGCGCTGTACACCGTGCCCGCCCCCACCAATATATACAGTCGTTCCGAGACCTCGCGAAGCTGCAGATAATTGCGCGGCCAGCGGTAAGCATCGAGCGTCTTCGTCGCCGCGGCAGACAGCGTGGGCGCTGCCGTCCCAAATGCATCAGCGAGATATTCCAAATAGCGCGCAACCTTCGTCGACGCGGCTCCCTGCTCGGCGATTGCCGGCGCCACGCTCACCGCGCAGGCGAAGCGCTCGGTCACAAACGCGGCTTGATCACTTTCGCCGCCGCCCGGCATGTCATTCGCTGTCAGCACCACATGGCAGCGCGTCGCCAACGCGGTGTCGGTCATCGTGGAGACCAGCTCGCGGAGGCGCTGGGGGCCAACCGCGTTCCAGCCCTCAATGCAAAGGGTCAGCCCCGTTTGGAACAACGGCGATTCGGCGCTTTTGAGCACATAGCGCCAACCGCGCTCGGTGAGCTCATCGAGCGCAACGGAAACAAAGGGCTGACCGGCAAAAGGACCGTCCAGATAGAGGCGCTTGGCGATCTCGACCTGACCCGCTCCCAGCTCGCCCTCGAGCATAAGGGGCACACCGCGCGCGTAACTCTCTGCAACCGGCGCAGCCACCGAGGCCGCCCCCTCAACGATGCCGTACGCGCTCGATTCGTAGCGGGCCTCAACCTCGTCGGCGTTGAGCCACTCGATGCCCGCGTGCGCCGCGGCGCCGCGCACCTCGCGGACCACGACGACCCAAAGGCCCCCGCCCTCTTTGTCGGTGGGGCGAACGGTCAGGTTCAGGCGCGCACCCGCACGTCCCATAACCAGACGCGCGCCGTCTCCTATACGGTCGAGGCGCTCAGCGACAAAAGCCGCCACATCCCGCTCGAGCGCCGCGTCATTCATGGTCGAGATCGCGACGTCCCCACGCGCATCGATTGCCAATGCCGAGGCCCCGGCAGCAGCCAGGGCCTCGGTCAAGATGTTCAGCTTGGCATCGCTATCCATTATTTGCCCCTGTCCGCAGCGACGTGCAACCGCCGACGGTCGCACGACCGAGTGTTTCAAAATTGAACGATATTGCTCACCAAACACTATAGGGCAGAAAGCGCCGTCCTGCGAGTATAGGTGTTGCCCCGCATCGCCATCCTGGCGGGGCGATAAGAGCTCTTCGGGACTTATAAACCTGCGGACAAGCCATACCCGCAAGAGCTCCTATCGCTCCACCGTGAGAATGCGCTCGCCAGCACGCAGCACGCAAACAAGCTACTTCTCTACCAGATTCCCAGCACGTGTTGCATTCCCAAACTCATGCACGCAATGCCAATCCAGCAGCAAAAGCCCAGCGCGATGGGCTTGCCGCCCTTTTTGACCAGCTCGACGATATCGGTATTAAAACCAATAGCCGCCATGGCCATCACGATGAAGAACTTCGACAGCTCCTTGATGGGCGCCGTGATGGACGCGGGAAGCTGAAGCACCGTGGTGATCACGCTCGCCAGCACAAAGAACAGCACAAACATGGGAAACGCACGTTTAAGCGAGAACGTGCTTTTGGCGTCACCGCCGGCCTTGCGTGCCAGATGCATCTGCCAGCATGCGAGGACCAGCGTGATGGGAATAATGGCCAGCGTCCTGGTGAGCTTGACCACTGTGGCGCTCTCGAGCACATTGGCGCCGGGATGCATGCTGTCCCAGGCGCTCGCCGCAGCCGTTACCGACGAGGTGTCGTTGATGGCGGTGCCGGCAAACAGGCCAAAGCCCTCGTTGGTCAGCCCGAGCATGCCGCCGAGCGTCGGAAACACGAGCGCCGCGATAACGTTAAACAGGAAGATGACCGAAATGGCCTGGGCAATCTCGCGATCGTCGGCATCGATGACGGGCGCGGTCGCAGCGATGGCCGAACCGCCGCAAATCGACGAACCCACACCCACAAGCGTCGCGATCTTACCCGGTACGTTCATGACGCGGCAGAGCACAAAGGCGATGACAAGCGAGGTCGAGATCGTCGCCACGATAATCGGCAGCGACTGGGCGCCCTTGGACAGAATCTGGGAGAGGTTCATGCCAAAGCCAAGCAGGATAACCGCGTACTGCAAGACTTTTTTGGACGTATAGGTGACGCCGGCGGCGAGCTGTTCGCGACGCTTCCTGGGAAAGACGAGCGCCAGGACCATGCCAAAGAGGATGGCAAATACCGGACCGCCGACCACCTCAATTTGTTTGCCGAGCAACGTCGCGGGAATGGCAATGATCAGGCAGAACAAGACGCCTTTCCAGCGCTCGCGAACGATATTTGCCAGTTGCATATGGGATTCCTTCTTTCTATTTCACGTTTGCGACGGCTTATGATACGGCAACATTGAGCACAGCCTTGCGCAAACACAGACTAAGATGCCGCAATAGTTCTCAGGCAACAGCCGAATTGCCCACCGCGGAGAGCTGATTCGCGGCATAATTAACAACTGACATATGAGTTTGATAGAACAGTTGCGAGGCGCTATGGAAGAATCGATGCACGTCGGCGAGCAGGAAACGAGCCTACAGGACCAGTCCTACCACACCATTCGACGCAAAATCGTCTACCTGGACTACAAGCCGGGCGAAAAGCTGGGCGTCAAGCAACTTTGCGACGACCTAGATATGGGGCGCACCCCTGTGCGCGAGGCTTTGGTTCGTTTGGCGCAGGAAGGCCTGGTGCGCACCGTGCCCCAGAGCGGTACCTACGTCTCGCCCATCAACCTCACCCTTGCCGAGAGTGCCTGTTACATCCGCGAGCATCTGGAAAAGCAGGTGATTGTGGAGTGCTGTGCGCGCGCCACGTCGGCCGGCATCGAGCAGCTCGACCGCGCCATCGTGCTGCAGGAAAAGGCCATGGCCGAAGAGGATCGCATCGGCTTCTTTTTGAGCGACAACCTCATGCATCACATGATTTTTAGCATCGCATGTCGCAGCACCGTGTGGTCGTGGCTCGAAGAGACCAATGCCGACCTGGAGCGCTTCCGCTGGCTGCGCGCCGCCACGCAGGTTCTCGACAATCAGGACATCGTGAACGAGCACAAGCAGATTCGCCGCGCTATCGCCGGTCGCGACCCCATCGAAGCGAGCTTTTTGGTCAGCAAGCACCTGCATATGATGTTCCGCAACCAGACCGAGGTTCTGGACCAGTTCCCCGAGTACTTCGAGACCAGCAAGCTCCGCTAACCTGCCAAAACCACCACAAAGGGGACAGGCACCTTTGTGGTGGTTTTTCCGCACAAAAAGG
>URRJ01000077.1 GCA_900550205.1 uncultured Collinsella sp.
CCGGCCGGGCCGCCACCGATAACGGCAACGTTGCGCTCGCTGTCGTTGGCGATGGCCTGGGCGCGCAACTTGGGCAGCACGGCGGTCATGGCCTCGCGGGCGGCCTTGAGCTTGCTGGCGCGAATCTGGGCGCCCTCGGGCTCGTAGAATGCACGCTCGCAGGCACGGCCGCAGGGATGCGGGCAGATGGTGCCGGTAATGAACGGCAGGGCGTTGCGCTCGATGATGATGTTGAGCGCGTCCTCGTAGCGGCCCTCGTCAACAGCCGCCAGATAGGCAGGAATGTCCTGCTGGATGGGGCAGCTCGTGCGGCACGGCGTGGTAAAGCAGTCGGAAAGCGGGCTCTTGCCGGCGACTTTGCGATCGGGCAGCGGGCACAGCGGCTTCTTGTAGAGCGGGTTGGTGAGCGAGTCGGTCTGGATCGCAGTCACGGCCTCGAGAGAGACGCCCGCGAACGGCTTGCCGTCCAGGTCGGCAAACTCGCCGGCCATCTGGCTAAAGCGCTCGTAACCGCCGGGCTTGAGCACGTCGGTCGCCAGGGTGACGGGCCAAATGCCGGCGTCATACAGGGCGCGGATGTTGTAGACCGTGGCGCCGCCGGAGTAGCTGATGCGCAGCTTGCCATCGAACTGCTCGGTAATGCGGCGAGCAGCCTCGATGGTCAGCGAGAACAGCGAACGGCCGGACATGTACATCTCGGTGGAGGGCAGCTCGTTCCTCGTCACGTCGACGGGGAACGTGTTGGTCAGCTTGACGCCAAACTCCAGGCCGCGCTCGGCACACAGGGCAATCAGGCGCTCGAACATGGGCACGGCGTCGGACCACTGCAGGTCCTCGCGGAAGTGCGTATCGTCGAAGACGATGTAGTCAAAGCCCAGCTCGTTCAGACGCTGGCGGGCAAACTCATAGCCCAGCAGCGTGGGGTTGCACTTGATGTAGGTGTTAAGGCCCTTCTCGGTAATCAGATAGGTCGCGATGCGCTCGATCTCCGCCGGCGGGCAGCCATGCAGCGTTGACTCGGTAATGGAGTTGGAGACGCGCGCCGGGATGGACTCGACAAACGCGGCATCGACATGCTCAAACTTGTCCAGGTTGGCGAGCGCCCACGTGCGGCACTCGTTCCAGACGTCGGAGCCGCTGGCGTCCTTCATGCCCTCGATGTAGGCATCGACCTTGGGACTCTTGATGCCCTCCAGGTCATAGCCCACCGACATGTTAAAGACAAAACCGTCCGGGCTGCCCAGGCCGTACTCGCGAGCGATCAGGTGGCAGGCAAACCATGCCTTCACGTACTCGGCAAAGGCCTGCGGAACCTCGAGCTCGGTCGACCACTCGCAGTTGTAGCACTCGTCCTGCGCCACAATGCAGGGCTTGTTCACACACTTGGAGAGCTCCTCGCCGTCCATAACCTGGACGGTCTTGAGCTCAAAGAAGCGGGAACCGGCCACGTAGGATGCCACGATGTTCTGGGCAAGCTGCGTATTGGGGCCGGCGGCCGGGCCAAACGGAGTCTCGATGCGCTCGTCAAAAATGGGAAGCGCGCCCTCCTGATTGGTCGTGACCATCTTACGCACGCCAAAGATGGCGTCCTGAGTCTTGTGCTCCTCGATGATCCAGTTCATCAGCTGCGAAAACGGGATCGGCCTCATGATGTCGCTCATAGTGAGCTCCTCTCTGTAACGCCCGGCGAGACCGCGCGGCGGGCGCAAATACGGTGTAGCGCTAGCACAGCGCCGGCGACCCCGCGGAGGTCGCCTATACGCGCGTCGGATGCGGCGAAACATCCGGCACGCGTGAATCTACTTGTAATTAGTAGGCGCGATCGTTGAGCGTGCTCCAGAGCTTCTTGGACTCGGCCATGGTCCACGCGTTGATCTTGTCCTCATCAATGCCAACGAACTCGCGATCCTTGTACAGGACGCGGCCGTTGATGATGGTGGTGCGGCAGTTTTTGCCCATCATGCCAAAGAGCATGTGGCCGTCGATGTTCTCCTCGCTCAGCGGCGTAAAGGGCTTGTAGTCCATAACGATGACGTCGGCGGCAGCGCCGGCCTCGAGCACGCCGAGCTTGCGATCGAAGTACTTGCTCGCCATCTTGGCGTTGTTCTCGAACAGCATCGTCATGGCCTCGCACCAGCCCACGTTGGGCATGGCGGCGTTGTGGCGCTGAATGATCAGGAAGACCTTAAGGCTCTCGAGCATATCGTGGGTGTAGGCGTCGGTGCCCATGCACACGGGAATGCCGCGGCGGAAGAACTCGAGCACGGGGGCGCAGCCCACGGCGTTGCCCATATTGGATTCGGGGTTGTTGACGAGCCAGGTGCCGGACTCCTTGACGATATCCATCTCGGCAGGCGTCACATGGATGCAGTGGCCGAGCATGGTGTCGGGACCCAGCAGGTTGTGCTGCAGCAGGCGCTCGACGGGACTGATGCCGCCGCGGTTGAGGCGGGAGTCCCACACGTCGTTCATGCCCTCGCACACATGGATGTGGAAGCCGGTCAAGCCGTTGTTGGCCTCGGCCATCTTGTCCATGGTCTCGTCCGACAGCGTAAAGGTGGCGTGACCGCCAAACATGGCGGCGATCATGTGGTTGTCGTTATCGCGACGCTCCTTGGCGGCCCACTGGGCAAATTCGGCGTTCTCGGCAATGGCCTGGTCGCACTTTTCCTGACCGCGACGGTCGGAGACCTCGTAGCACAGGCACGAACGCATGCCCAGCTCCTGAGCTGCATCCTTAATGGTAAAGAGGCTTCCCGGGATCTCACAGAAGCTCGCGTGGTGATCGAAGATCGTGGTGACGCCATCGCGGATGGAGTCAAGAATCGTGGCGTAGGCGCTGGCCTTGGTGCCGTCGAGTGTCAGGTTGTCGTCGATCTTCCACCACTGCTGCTCAAGATTCTCCAGGAAGTTAGTGGGGTTGCAGCCCTTAATGGCAAGGCCGCGGGCCAGACCCGAGTAGATGTGGGTGTGGCAGTTGATAAGTCCGGGCATGATGAGGTTGCCCTGGGCGTCGACGTACTCGGCATCCGGGTACTTGGCCTTGAGCTCGCACTCGGGGCCCACTTCGACGATCGTATCTCCGTCAATGGCGACCGCACCGTTTGGAATGAACGGGGCCTGAGCGTTGCGGGTAAAGACGGAACCGTTAGCGACCAGAAGCATGGATGCTCCCTTCGACATCAGAGGCGGGGTTTGACACCTCTGACATGGCGGAGTGCGAAGCGCCGGCCTACACCGGAAACGGGCCCTCTCCCGTCAACGCTTCACCAAAGGGACAAACCCTTTGAAGTGCGGCTTGGTGCCGCATGACGTCGGCGGACGAAGCGATGCGTCCACCGACGAATAGCACCGAATTGGTTACTTCTTGCTCTCGGGCAAGACCAGATCCACGGCAGCGTCCTTGGCAGCATCGATGTGTTGAGCCACGACCGGCGTCTGCGGAAGGATCAGGTTAAGGACAATGGCCATGATGGCAGTGGGAGTTACGGCATTGGAGCCGATGACGGTGGACACCCAGGCGGGCATACCCTCGCCGGCAAGGCAACCGCTGGCCATCCAGATACCCAGGCCAAAGACGACGGAGGTACCGACGATGGTGGTAGTGCGCTGCGTGAGGCCCTCGCGGGTGAACATGCGCACGCCGTTCATGGTGATGGTGCCAAAGACACCGACGGTCGCGCCGCCGATGACGGGCTGCGGGATAGCGGAAAGGACGGCAGAGAGCTGCGGGAACAGACCGGCGATGGCAAAGACGGCCGCAATAATCACAAAGACCCACTTGTTGACGACCTTGTTGGAGCAGATGATGCCCACGTTCTGGCCAAGGGCGCTGGTGGGAAGACCGCCCAGCAGGCCACCGACCATAGAGGTGAGGCCCTGGGACACGATAGCGCCGGAGAGCTCGCGCTCGGTGGGCATACGGTCGATGGAGCCCAGGCAGGCGGCGGAAACGTCACCGATAACCTGGATGGCAACCATGGGGAACACGACGGCGAGGGTAATGCAGACCTCGGGATCAAACTCGAGTGCGTAGGGCATGAGCTTGGGAAGGGCGAAGACCTGAGCGGTGGCGACGCTGGAGAAGTCGATCATGCCAAAGGGGATGGAGACGATCATGCCAACGATCATGCCAAAGAACACAGATCCCAGCTTGAGCGTGCCCTTGCCAAAGTTGGCGAGCGCAAAGACCACGGCGAAGGTGATAAGAGCGACGCACCAGGCCTGCGGGGTGCCCCACAGCGGCGTACCCATACCGCCGGCCATATACTTGACGGCCGTGGGATAGAGAGAGACGCCAATGGAGAAGATGACCGTACCGGTCACGACGGGCGGGAACAGCCACTTAATCTTGCTGTAGGCCAAACCAAAGAGGACCGCGACGGCACCGCCGACAATCTCGCCACCCAGCAGCGCACCAAAGCTAAAGCCCGAGGCACCCATGGCCTGCAGGGCCGGCAGGAACGCGAACGAAACGCCCATGACGATGGGCAGGCCGCCGCCGATGCGACGGAAGGGAGCGAAGGCCTGAAGGGCCGTGTCGATTGCCGAAAGAATGAGCGCAACCTGAATGATGTCGGTGCTCTGCTGGCTATTAAAGCCGTAGACGCCGGCCATGATGACCGCCGGGGTGATGATACCGGCAAACGAAGCCAGTACGTGCTGAAGGGCACACGGGATCATTTCCTTAACGGGAGGCATGCCTTCACGAGTAAACAGGGCTTCAGTGCCGTTCGTAACCGTCTCCTGGGTCATTTGACCACCAATCCTCGAAATAGTTGTTTTCGCATCTAACGCTCTATTGTGACGCAGTGCGGGGTTGAGGTTGTGCCTTCGTTGCATATCGTATTAAAGATGATTCTCATTCTCAATAATAATTTTTTGTTATCAGACTATTCTTCAGCTGAGATAACGCATTTCCGCAGGTCAGGAAAGTGTCTGATCAAAATAACATCTTACTTTTCTTTTGGTCGACCGTTTACCGCTAAATTCCTACCGTTCGTCTGTATTACGCAATGTACCTGCGGATATACGAGATGATGAGCAGCGTGTTACCATGATAAAAAATTGTTATGAACACTTCGATAGAACCAAAAGGAGTTGCCCGTGAACGAGACCGTACGTCGCTTTTTGCCGATGGTCGATTTCCTGGAGCAGATACTCGGCAAAAACAGCGAAATCGTGCTGCACGATTTCTCGGATCCCGACCACGCCATCGTCGATATCCGCAACGGCATCGTGAGCGGCCGCAAGGTCGGCGGTCCCGCCACCGACCTGGCACTCAAGATCATGCACGACGCCAAGTATCGCGACCTGCCGTTTATTACGGGCTACGAGGGGCGCGGTGCCGGTGGCAAGACGTTGGAGTCGGCGACGTACTTTATCCGCGAGAATGACGAGATTGTCGGTATGCTCTGCGTCAACACCGACCTCTCGACCGTGCGCTCCATCAACGCCATGGCGCAGCAGCTCATGGCGTGCTTCGACGCTGCGCCGAGGCAGGCGGAGCCCGCGTCTATCGAGGTCGAAAGTCTTTCGGAGTCTACACAGGAGCTCATCGACCGCAGTATTTCCGAGTTGCTCGAAAGCCGCGGGCAGGATGTCGCCTCGCTTGGGCAGGCCGATCGCGTGGACGTTATTCGCCACCTTAACGGCAACGGCGTATTTATGCTCAAGGGCGCTGTTGCCTGCGCTGCCACCTCGCTGGGCATCTCGGAGCCCAGCGTCTACCGCTACCTGCAAAAAGTCCGCAAGGAGGGCTAATCCGCTGATTCCTTGGGGGCGGAGGAAAACGGATTATTTTTGTCGCATCGCTTGACAAAAGACCCTGCAGCTCGCACTGCAGGGTCTTTTTGCATGTCATGTTTAGTTGTTGCCAACGCCTTAGAGAGCGGCGACGACCTCGATCTCGACCAGACCGCCGGCCGGAAGAGCGGCAACCTGGAAAGCGCTGCGCGCGGGGAACGGAGCCTCGAACTTGGAAGCGTAGATCTCGTTCACGGCAGCGAAGTCGGCGATGTCGGCCAGGTAGACCGTGGTCTTGACGACATCGGCAAAGGTGGCGCCGGCAGCGGTCAGCAGAGCCTCGACGTTAGCAAGGGACTGCTTAGCCTGGGCCTCGACGCCCTCGGGCATCTTGCCGGTTGCGGGGTCGATGCCCAGCTGGCCGGACAGGAACACCATGTTGCCGGTCTGGATGCCGGGGGAATACGGGCCGATGGCTGCGGGTGCGTTATCGGAAGACACGACGGTCTTGCTCATGTTTTTCTCCTTACGATCAGTTGAGAGAGCGTGAGCGCGGCGTTCACACCGGGAGGCACAGTTCGGTCTGAACACCGCGCTTGATTGGGATAGTAGGGGATGATTTTGCGCGGTGCAAGATTATTATCACATTGCGAGAATATTTTATCGACCAACGGCGCGTACGGGCCGCTGAACGGCGTGGCTGGCGACCTGTCTGAAAAATGATCCCTTTTCCTCCGTCCCCTTCGGATCATGTGATCCCTTAGGCACGGAGGAAAAGGGATTATTTTTGCCTGAGGGGCTGCTGAAGACTTTGTCCTGCTTAGGCTGCGGGCATCGTCCATCGCGACGGCGCCACTATACTTTTGAGTATCTGAGCATTTTGAAAGGCAGGATATGACCGCAACCGCCAGTCGAACCACCAACCGCAGACCCGAGCTCTTGGCCCCCGCCGGAGGCCCGGAGCCCTTTGCCGCCGCACTCGCTGCCGGGGCAGACGCCATCTACTGCGGCATGGGCAGCTTCAACGCCCGCCGCAAGGCAACGAACTTTACCGACGAGGCCTTTGAGCAGGCCTGCCGCGCTGCGCACCTGGCCGGATCGCGCGTCTACGTCACGGTCAACATCGTCATCAAGCAGTCCGAGATGGGCGATGCGCTGCAACTCATCCACCGCTGCTCCACGCTGGGCGCCGATGCCTTCATTATCCAGGACTGGGGCCTGTTCTTTGAGGTCAAGCGCACCATGCCCGGCATCGAGACACATATCTCGACCCAAGCGAACATCCACGATGACCGCGGGACTATCTGGTGCCGCCAGCAGGGCGCTGACCGCGTGACCCTCTCGCGCGAGCTTTCCATCGACGAGATTGCCGCCATTCACAATGCCGCGCCCGACGTTGACCTGGAGGTCTTTAGCCACGGCGCCATCTGCTTTTGCTACTCGGGCCTGTGCCTGCTGTCGAGCTTTGCCATGGCGGGCCGCTCGGCCAACCGCGGCATGTGTGCTCAGCCCTGTCGCCTGCCTTATGAACTGATCGACGAGAACGGTCGCACGCTCTCCCCTGCCGGTCGCGAGCGCGCTCTATGCCCGCGCGACACCAACACTTCGCAGCTCGTTCGCCGTCTGTATGACGCCGGCGCCGCATCGCTCAAGCTCGAGGGCCGCATGAAGGCGCCCGACTACGTGTACTCCATCGTCGATGTCTATCGTCATCAGATCGATGACATGCTGGCCGGTGTCGCCGTAGATAAGGACGAAGACGCCGCTCGCCAGCGCCAACTCAAGCGCTGCTTTAACCGCGACTTTACGCACGCCTATCAGGACGGCACCTCGGGCGACGAGATGATGAGCTACGAGCGCTCCAACAACCGCGGCCAGATTGTGGGCACGGTGCTGGGCAGTCGTCTGGCCAACCGCGACGTGCGCGGGCTCAAACCCGACGACCGTCGTCGCCGCGCCGCCATCGCCCGCATTGAGTTGTTTGAGCCCGTGGGCAAGGGCGACTTGTTGGAACTTCGCCACGACGACGAGTTCGACCAGTTCCTAACCACTATCGCTACCGATGCTGCCGCCGGCGACATCATCGAGTGCCGCGTGCCCCGCAGCATGCCCAAGGGCTGCCGCGTGCGCGTTATTCGAAGCCAGTGCGCCATCGACGCTGCCGGCGCCGCGCTCAAGCGCGACGTGCTGCGCTGCCGCGCCGTGGACGTATCCGTCGTGGCGCGTCTGGGCGAGCCGTTTACTGTGACGCTCGCCTGCTGCGACGATCCTTCGCTTACGACCACGGCTACGGGCTTTACCGTCGAGGCCGCCAAGACCCGTGCGGTCGAGGCGTCCGATCTGGTTGAGCATGTGGGCCGCATGGGCTCCTCTCCCTTTGAGGCTGCGAGCTTTGAGGTGGCGCTCGATGAGGGCTGCGGCATGGGCTTCTCCGCTGTGCACAAGGTGCGTGCCGCCGCCTGCAAGGCGCTGGAGGAGGCCATTCTGGCACCGTATGAGGAGCGCGCCCGCACGCTCGAGCTACCGGTGCTCGACAAATGTACGCGCCCCATGCCCGAGCACTACCGCGATGAGCCGCAGATCTGCGCCACCGTCACCTCGCTCGAGGCCGCCGAGGCAGCCCGCGCGGAGGGCGCAACGCGCATCTACATGACCACCGACGCGCTCGATGCGGCCGAGCTCTCCCCCGCCGATGCGCTTGAGCAGGGCATCGTACCCATACTCGACGAGGTCTGCCGCGCCGTTGACCACGTCCGCGTTGACCCGTGGGTTGTTGCCGGTGCCACGGTCGCCGTCGGCAATATCTCTGAGCTTGCCCTGGCCGCCCAGGTTGGCGCCACGGCGGAGGTCCGCTCTTGTCTGCCCGTGCACAACACACCTTGCATGGAGGCTCTTGCCGAGCGCGGAGCCGGTGCGTTTTGGCTCTCGCCCGAGATCACGCTTGACGAGATCGTCTCGCTTGGCACCGCCGCACCCGCAGCCCTGGGCATCACCGTGTTCGGCCGTCCGCGCGTTATGACGAGCGAGCACTGCATCCTGCAGGTGGCCAACGGCTGCATCCACGATTGCGCCAACTGCCGCCTGCGCGCCCGCAAGCTGTCGCTCAAGAATATCGATGGCAAGGTCATGCCCGTGCGCACCGACATCCATGGCCGCTCTCGCTTGTACGACGCCTACCCCATCGACCTTACGCCGCAGGTGCCACAGCTGCTCGACGCCGGCGTCCGTCGCCTTATGGTGGACGGTACGCTGCTCGAGACGGATGAGGTGGGCCGCGCCGTCGCACGCGTCCGTCGCGCCGTCGAGGCCGCACAGGC
>URRJ01000078.1 GCA_900550205.1 uncultured Collinsella sp.
ACTCGATCACACCCATGTCGTGGCCGGGCGCACGGCGCACCGCTACGCGGTCGCCCACGGCCGGCAACAGGACCTCGTCCTCGCCGCGCGACTTAGCAAATCCTACGGCGTGCTCGGCACGGAACGTATCAGTGGCAGTCGCCACCAGTGGAAACCCGCGGTCCAGGCGCACCACGGCGCCCAGCTGCATCTGCTCTGGCTGCTCGGCTTGCGCGCAAAAATCATCGAAGGCTGCCTGCTGGGCGGCATCGACCGGCAGATCGTCGAACGCCGGAACATCCCGCAACGCATCGAGCCCCGGTACGCTCGCCAACAACTCCTCGGCAGATGCGGGGGCTTCGGTCGCAAGCTTCCGACGACGATCACGCTTAGCCCGCGCCCCCGTCGTCTTTTTCTTCGCCTTAGCCTTAGCCACAAACGCCTCCCAGCACCCAAAATCACAACTGAGCAGGTATTTTAAATCAAAAAGAGCTGGCCGGGCAAAGCCCCAAATCAAAAAGAGCCGGTCGAGCAAACGCTCGACCGGCTCACACACTTTCCCCCAGCCCCTTATCATCCGCGCGGGAGAAAAGCCAGCAAGGATACCGTAGGGCCCGCCCCGGGAGTGTTTTCTTCTGAGCGATCCCGCAGCGCGAAGCGCGAGGACCAGCGAAGAAGAAAACACGCAGGGGCGGGCCCGGACAGGTTAACTTACTCCTTCTCGACCGCGCGCATGATCGCCTTGTAGATCTCCATCAGCGGAATGATCAGGAAGGCAAGGACCAGCGCGGCGACAACGCCCTTGAGCTCAAGCGTCACGGGGCCAAAGAACATCTCGGCAAGCGTCGGCTGCACGGTTACGATCACCGTCAGCACCAGCGCCAGCGCGGCAGAGGCCCACAGCCACATGTTCTGCTTCTTCATCTTGAACAGCGACGTGCGACGGCTGCGCATATTGAAGCAGTGGAAGATCTCGACCATGTTGAGCGTGATGAACGCCATCATCACGCCTTCCTCGTCAGCATTGCCGGCGATCATATCGGCGATGTGGATGTAGCCCATGTCAAAGTACACGCCCACAAAGAAGCTCGCCAGCACCAGCACGGTAATGATCAGGCCCTGGACAACGCAGTCCAGGCCCATATTGCCGGCAAAAACACCGTCCTTGGCGTTGCGCGGCTTGCGCTTCATGATGTCGCCCTCGGCGTCTTCCATGCCCAGCGCGAGCGCGGGGAAGCAGTCGGTAACCAGGTTCACCCACAGCAGCTGCACCGGTTGGAAGATGGTAAAGCCGATAAGCGTAGCGATAAACACCGAGAACACCTCGGCAAGGTTGGCCGAAAGCAGGAACTGGATGACCTTGCGGATGTTGTCGTAGATGCGACGGCCCTCTTCGCAAGCACCGATGATGGTGGCGAAGTTGTCGTCGGCGAGCACCATGTCGGCAACGTTCTTGGTAACGTCGGTGCCGGTGATGCCCATGCCCACGCCGATGTCGGCGCGTTTGATGGACGGGGCGTCGTTGACGCCGTCGCCCGTCATGGCCACGATCTGGTCGCGCGACTTCCAAGCCTCGACGATGCGGGTCTTGTGCTCGGGCTGGACACGGGCGTACACGCCGTAATCCTCAATGTGCGCGTCGAGCTCCTCGTCGCTCATGCGGTCGAGGTCGGCACCGGTGATAGCCTGACTGCGATCGGCGACGATGCCCAGCTGCTTGGCGATGGCCACGGCGGTGTCGATGTGGTCGCCCGTAATCATGACAGTGCGGATGCCGGCGTCGTGCGCCTCGCGGATAGCGTCGGCCACCTCGGGACGGACCGGGTCGATCATGCCGGACAGGCCGCAGAAAACCAGGTCATGCTCGAGCGCAGCGGGGCTGCAGTCGGCGGGAACCTCGGTGTAGGTGCGGCTCGCCAGCGCCAGCACGCGCAGGGCCTCGTCGGCCATGGCCTTGTTAGCTGCCACGAGCTCGGCGCGGCGCTCCTCAGTCAGCGGAACGACCTTCTCACCATCATAGATATGGGTGCACAGGCCAATCACCACGTCGGGCGCGCCCTTGGTGTACTGCTCATACTCGCCGTCCAGGGTCTCGACGACCACGGACATCATCTTACGGCCCGAGTCGAACGGGGCCTCGCCCACGCGCGGGTGCTCGGCAGTCAGGCCAGTAAGACCAGCCTTGCCGGCATCATTGACGAGTGCACACTCGGTCGGCTCGCCCACGGCCTCGCCCAGCTCCTCGTCCCACTGGGCATCGGAGCACAGCGCCATGCCGGCCAGGAACTTCTCCTTGGGCGCAGCGAGCTCGTGCTTGACGACGGTCATCTTGTTCTGGGTAAGCGTGCCGGTCTTGTCGGAGCAGATGGTCTGCGTGCAGCCGAGAGTCTCGACGGCAGAGAGCTTGCGGATGATTGCCTGGCGCTTGGCCATCTTGGTCACGCCAAGCGAAAGCACGATGGTCACGACAGCGACCAGACCCTCGGGGATGGCAGCGACGGCGAGCGAGACGGCGACCATAAAGGTGTCGAGCAGGGCAGTCGGGTCGGTAAGGACGTTGCCCACGCCGTGGCGGACGATGTCGACGCCAAAGATCACGACGCAGATGACGATCACCATAATGGTGAGGATACGGCTGAGCTCGGCGAGCTTCACCTGCAGCGGCGTGAGCTCTTCCTTGGCCTCGGCCAGGGCACCGGCGATCTTGCCCATCTCGGTATCCATGCCGGTGCCGACCACGACAGCGCGGCCACGGCCGTACACAACGGTGGAGCCCATGTAGCACATGTTCTTGCGGTCGCCGAGCGGCACATCATCGGTGCCCGCGGCAAGCTCGATCACGTTGGCGTGCTTCTCGACCGGCACGGACTCGCCGGTGAGTGCAGCCTCTTCGATCTTCATCGTGGCGCTCTCAAGTACGCGGCAGTCGGCCGGGACGGAGTCGCCCGCCTCGAGCATGATCACGTCGCCGGGCACGAGCTCGGCGCTCGGCAGGTGCACGAGTTTGCCGTCGCGCAGCACCTTGGACTGCGCCGCGCTCATCTCCTGCAGGGCCTCGAGGGCCTCCTCGCTTTTAGCCTCCTGGACCACGCCCAGCACCGAGTTGACGATAACGACGAACATGATGATGGCGACATCGGCAAAGTCCGCCTCGCCCTTGACCATGCCCGTGAGCGCGCTGATAACCGCGGCCGCGATCAGCATGATGACCATGGGGTCTGCCATCTGCTCAAAGAAGCGCTTCCACAGCGGTGTCTTCTCGGCTTCCTCAAGCTTGTTAGGGCCTGTCTTGGCAAGACGCGACGACGCCTCGCCGGTGCTCAGGCCGAGGTTCTCATCGACACCTTGGTCGCTGAGCACCTCCGCCGCGGCGGACAGGTATTCCTTTTGCATATAGAGTCCCCTCCTGGGATTCGGGCCACTCAGCAGATTGATGCCCGATCATAATTCCCAGGAGAAGGGCAAGGGCTCATCAAGGCTGCCGTGCTGAGCGGCAGTTGATAGTGGAGCTATGGTACCCCAAAGCGGCGGGTCTAGCCAAAACAATCCATTTGGAAATAGGGTCCATTCGCAACGATGCAGACCGTATGATGTTCAACATTGATAAAACGTTTTTTCTTCAGCGCATCATCAAACTGAAATATCGCCCAGATAGCAGCGGTTAGAACGGTTGGTAAAGTTTTTGCATATACCGTTTTTTCGCAAAAAATGAACTTCTAATTCGGCATACGGTCGATTTTTTGGGGTATTCGGTCGGCATTTCGTTATAATCATCTCAGTTTTATTTCTTATGGTTTATCTATCAGCGCAAGACGATGTCAGATGGAGGTCTGAATGTACAAGCGCACCAAGATTGTATGCACCATGGGTCCCGCCTGCGATAGCGACGAGACCATCCGCGAGATGATCAAGGCGGGCATGAACGTCGCCCGTTTTAACTTCTCGCACGGATCCTACGACGAGCACCACGGTCGCATCGAGCGCGTCCGTCGTATTTCCAAGGAGCTCGGTCTGCCCGTCGGCATCCTGCTCGACACCAAGGGCCCCGAGGTCCGCACCGGCCTTCTGGTCGACGGCAAGAAGGTTGCCGTCAAGACCGGCGATAAGATCGTCGTCACCGCTCAGCCCACGACCGAGGATTTCCACGGCACCGCTGAGCACATCTCCCTCGACTACCTGGCTCTGCCCTCCGAGGTCGAGAAGGGCTCCCTTATCCTGATCGACGACGGCCTGGTTGCCCTCGAGGTCGAGTCCGTCAGCGGCCAGGACATGACCTGCGTCGTTAAGAACGACGGCCTGATCGGCGAGCGCAAGGGCGTCAACATGCCCAACGTCAACATCTCGCTGCCCGCCATCACCGAGCGCGATCGTCAGGACATCCTCTTTGGCCTGACCGAGAACATCGACTACATCGCCGCTTCCTTCATCCGTGACGGCGAGTCCGTCCGCGGCATCCGTAAGCTTTGCCGCGAGAACGGTGGCGAGCACGTGACGATCTTCCCGAAGATCGAGTGCGCTCTGGGCGTCGAGAACTTTGACGAGATCCTCGAGGCTTCCGACGGCATCATGGTCGCCCGTGGCGACCTGGGCATCGAGATCAAGCCCGAGCTCGTTCCCCACATCCAGAAGGAGATCATCGCCAAGTGCAACGCGGCCTACAAGCCCGTCATCACCGCCACGCAGATGCTCGACTCCATGCAGCAGAACCCGCGCCCGACGCGCGCCGAGGTTGCCGACGTTGCTAACGCCATCTACGACGGCACCGACGCCGTTATGCTCTCTGGCGAGTCCGCTGCCGGTAAGTACCCGGTCGAGGCCGTCAAGATGCAGGCCAGCATTGCTCTCGAGACCGAGAAGTACCTCCCGGCCCACGCTCCGCTCGAGGTTCCGGCCGATGCTCACGGCACCCGCGTTGTCAACAACGTTGTGGGTATGTCCGCTGTGAACATGGCCACCACCGTTGGCGCCAAGTGCATCACCGTACCGACGACCACCGGTCGTACCGCTCGTCTGATTTCGCACTTCCGTCCCAACATGCCGATCTGCGCGTTCTCCCGCCACGAGTGGGCCGTCCAGCAGATGATCATGTACTGGGGCGTCATCCCGCACCAGGCCGAGATTACCCAGGGCACCGTCAACGGCACGATCGTCAAGGCGATCGAGACCGCTAAGGAGCTCGGCTACGTCGAGGCCGGCGATTTGACCGTCGCTACCGCCGGCGATCCCCGCATGAGCGTCCAGCTCGAGGACAAGGTCTCCTCGACCAACGTCGCTTACGTCGCTCAGGTGCGCTAAATCGCACTTGCAAGCAGATTTGCATTGCAAAGGACCCGGAAGGCAAAGCCTTCCGGGTTCTTTTTCTGTGCCAATGCCGGCACACGGCAAAACACGCACTCATTTCTTTACCAAAAGCGCGAAATCCACCCTTCGAGGCCCAAAAAATAAAGCCTCAAGCGCTAAAAGTGTTCGCCCGGTGGCAAACCCACACCTTATCCGACGCTGCTGAATCGTTTTAGCAAGAACCAGATCGACCTGGTTTTCGGAAGTATGCGGCAAATTCCGAGACCTCCGAGCACGCCCTGTTTTTTCATAACAAAATGCCTGATAAACTAGGCTCAACAGCCAGGTCTGCTCATAGGGTTCAGATTTTGCCGCATACTTCCGGATTGACGCTGGCATCGCACGGTCAAAAAGCACATTTCGACCAGGAGGACGTCATGGACCTGACGTTATGCGGTCAATCCGCTTTTAACTATTACCGCATCCCGCCGCAGGTATTAGGCCTTTACCCCGCTGTCAGTCTAGACGACATGGATCGCAGATGTTGCGGCCTCGGAAGTCATGCAGTTGTAAAAGACCTGCTTCACGCACCGCTTCACAGGCTTGTATTCACTCGGGCACAATCCGGGTCGCGAAACCTGTTTAAATCGCATCTCCTGACCCAAGAGCCCCCTCCGGGGTCATTTAGGCAAACTGAACATGGATTTGATGTCACGTCGCCCGAGTTTACGCTGCTCAGCCTTGCTACGCAGGTCTCACGCAACCGGTTACTCATGGCTTGCTACGAGATGTGCGGCTCCTTTGCAGTGTTCACGCCTTGTACACGGGCGCAGCAGCAGCTCGATGAAGCAATCTCGCTCAAGCTCATTCCGCCCGACTGTGGTTGGGAGCGCGTTGTCGACACCAAGGGCAATGACACCAATTTGTGGAAACGCGCGCCAACCCTCAGCGCGGCGGATATCGCCGCGTTCGCCAAGCAGGCCGCAGGCCTGCGCGGCGTTAAACAACTGCGCTGGGCGGCCGAGCACATGACGGGGCAGACCGCCTCGCCCTTCGAAGTACAGACTTCCATGCTTGTCTCGCTCCCCCGCGACGAGGGCGGCATGGGCATCAACATCGCAAACAACGTGCGTATCCCGCTCAGCGAGGACGCGCGTTCGCTGTATGACAAAACCTGCTGCTACGCCGATATCCTCATCGAGAGCAACACCGACAGCATGGGCGTCATTTTGGAATGCCAAGGCCGCTCCGCCCACGATGGCGAAGCCGCAAATCTCTCCGATGCCGAGCGCACCACCGCCCTCACAAGCATGGGCTATGACGTTATCCAGATAACCTACGAGCAAATCAAGGACACGAAGAGCTTTAACAACATCGCCGAGCTCATTCATAAAAAGGCGGGGCTCCCCTACATCCCAAAGACCGATCAGGAACGTACCACCGAAGATACCCTGCGACGGGAGCTGTTGGTCAATTGGGACGAACTGTTTACCGTCAAGCCGTCCGGCTAGCAGCTAGCGATCAGAGGCAGCGCGGGTGTGCCGGGAGCGGCCACGCGCTCGGCAAATCCCGCCTCGGTTAGCTCGATGACCTCGGTAAACGTTGCGTCGAAGAACTCCTCGGTCAGCAGGCGGTATGGCGGATGATCGGGCTCGCCGGGGTTTTCGCGCACGATCTCGTGCATGACGCCGATGGTCTTGAGCACATACTCCTTATGGATGGGATACTGCCCAAAACGCGTCGCCGCAGTATACAGGCGATCGGTCGCGCGCGGAATCGAAACAATGCCGAGCGTCTTGCCAAACCAGTCAAAGTCGCCTTGCTTTTTAATGCGGAATTCCTCGCACGGCTTGCCGCCGTGCGCCTCCAGGTACTGATTCACGCGCGTATTCCATACGGTATCGGCCACCAGATGCGACCAGACACCCAGTGTCAAATCGAGCAACGACTGCGCCACGTCCTCGGACGCAAGCGAGAACTCACGAGCGCCGGGACCGATAACCGGCTCAGCATCCCTATAGCGCTGGGGATAGTGCACGCGGTTCAATCGCTCGCGTTCCTCGATAATCGAGGTCGCCGCGGCCGGCGCACCGCTGGGCGAACTTTTAAGCAGTGGCGCCACATAGGTATCCCAGAACTCGTGCTCGCGCGGCTTAGGGATAGGCTCGGGCTTTGCAAAGTGCGTAATGCGGTACGGGATGGGATCGGCGATGCCAGGGACCATATAGCCCACGAAGATATCCGGAACCACGCAGCCAAACAAAAAGGCATTGCGGTCGCGCACGCTATTGGCAAGCGCACCGGTGCACTCCAGCAAACGCTCCGTCTGAGCAATATGAATGTTCCAGCTTGGCATAGCCACCCCCATAAAAAACCTGGATAACTATACCATCACGGCAAAGCCGCGCGGGCGGCTACGCACGCCCTACGCAGCAACTAGTCCGTAGCACCGCTTTCGGTTCCATACGACGGCGAAGGCACCTCGATCACATGGTGATATCGATCGATATAGATTGCACGGGCACCCAGGCGTCGCACCAAATCCTGGTGATGTGTGCTCATCAAGACCGTCTTACCGGCAGCAACGTAGGCCAGCAAAAAGTTGACTACGATGTCGCAAGAGTCCTCATCGAGCCCGTTGGTGGGCTCATCGAGCACGAGGATATCGGGGTTCATCGATACGACTGCCGCCAGCGCCACGCGCTTCTTTTGTCCGCCCGAAAGCTGATAGGGCGAGGCATCGACCAGGTCGGCAACTTGAAACAGTTCCATGGCATCGCGCACGCGGCGCTCGAGCTCGTCTACCGGCAGCCCCATCTGCGCGGGACCAAAAGCAACTTCCTCGCCCACCGTAGCGCAAAAGAGCTGCGCATCGGCGTTTTGGAACACAAAGCCCACGCGCTGATGGAACCGCTGGGCCGTCGCGGAATCCTTGAGATATGCGGCATCGACCGCATGCCCGTCGAACAGGTACGCCCCCGCGTCCGCAAGCTCAAGGCCGTTGATAAGACGCATGATCGTCGTCTTGCCGCAGCCGTTAGGACCAAGCAGAGCAACGAGCTCCCCACGGTTCACCTGCAATGAAACGCCGTCGACCACCGTATGACCCGCATAGGAAAACACCACGTCTCGAAACTCGATGAGCGGCGTAACCTCGGCGCCGGCAGCACCGCTCGCACCCATCGCGTTATTCGTATCGTTTGCCAAAACGTCGCCCTTCCCTATTCATATCGACGGTTCGACCGCCCGCGTTACAGCACAGCGCACAGCACCGCAAACAGCGCCACAGCGGCCGCATAAACCGCATCGCGCCAGCCAAAGCCACTCCGCGCAGGCTCCGGATACACGCCGGCAAAGCCGCGGCACAGCATAGCCTCGTCCATCGCGCGGCTGCATTCCATCGCCTTGATAAACGTCATGCCCATAATACCCGCCAGCGAGTCGGTGCGCGAAAAACCCGCAGGCGCACGACCGACGCTGCGCAGCATGACCGATTCACACAGATCGTGCGCCGTGCGTCCCAGCACCTCGATATGCTTGAGCGCCATATCAAACGTAAAGATAGCTTCGTCGGGTAGATGTAAAAAGAGAAAAGCTGTTGGGCTCAATGAAGTGTCTCACAGCCATTCTCCTTTCAGCAC
>URRJ01000079.1 GCA_900550205.1 uncultured Collinsella sp.
GGACGGCTCCGGCGAGGACCCTGCCGCCACGGTGACCATGCCGACCCTGCCGCAGGAGTAAGCTCACACGTTTATCACCGCCGTCTACCTGCGCTTTTACCGTACGCAGATGAGCGGGGCGGCAAGTGTTGCGCTGCGGGTATAATGGACAGCATTCAAACGGTGGGCACCGAGGTGCCCGCAGGAGAGGAATGATCATGGGAAAGACTTTCAGCTTTGTCTCCGGCGCGCTCTTTGGTGCTGCCGCCGGCGCTATCATCGGTGTTGCCCTGGCCCCGCGTTCGGGCGCCGAGACCCGCGCCATGGCCGCCGATATCGCCAACGATGCTTGGGATAACATGCGCGACACCTACGAGCACGGTGCCGAGGAGGCCCGCGCCGCGGTCAGCGACTTCGGCCCGATGGTCGACGCTAAGACCGATGACCTGCGTGCCAAGGTCGACCTTGCCCGCGAGCGCATGGACCAACTGCGCGAGCAGCTCAACGATGCCATCTCGGGCGGCAACGTGACGCCCGCCGCCGATGTCGTGGTCGAGAACGCCGTCGAGGCCGACACCGAGGCTGCGGAGCCTTCGACCGAGGCATAATGCGCACCGGGGATTTTGTCGGCATCAAGGTTTACCGCAAGCCTGCCGAGGACAAGCGCACCAAAAAGGACGGCACGCCGCGCAGCCCCAAAAAGCTCGGTAAGATTCACTTTCCGGTCTTTTCGCCGGGCGGCACGCGCGTGGTGGGTTTTATGGTTCGCCAGTCCGATATCGCGGGCATGATCGAGCGTCCCGACCGGTTTGTGGCGCTCGATGCTATCGGTGTCTACGAGGGTGCCATCGCGGTCGATGACGCCAAGGGCACCTATGATGCCGCCGCTGCCAAGCGCCTCGATATCAACCTGGACGACTGCATTATCTGGGTCGGTATGGACGTGCGCACGGAATCGGGCGATGCCGTGGGCTATTGCTCGGACGTTGAGTTCAAACCGCGTTCGGGCATTGTGCAGACGTTCTATGTGACCGCCAGCGCTGCGTCGAGCATGTTGGTGGGCGACACGCAGGTGCCGCCGACGATGCTGCGCGGCTACGATAACGGCGCGATGATCGTCTCGGATGAGGTCAAGACGCTCGGGTATTCGGGCGGTGCGGCCGCCAAGGCTGCCGAGGCGAGTGTCGTGGTGGGCGACAAGGTCAAAAAGGGTGCCAAGGTGCTCGACGACAAGGGTTCGGTTGCCGTTGACAAGGGCAGTCGCGCGCTGGGCAAGCAGCTCGGCAAGACACGCGGCATGTTCAAGGCCTTTAAGGACGAATATCAAAAGGCGAGCGGGGGCTCGTCGAAAGCTAACAAATAACGACATACCAAACGATGGGAGGCGAGCCGGAGACACGTAACTCCGGCTCGCTGTGTTTATGGGGGAGGGCACATGCGCCAAAACGGATCTAATGTTAACGGGCGATCGAGTGCGCGCCCGACGGCGCGTCGCGACTTGGGGCAGCTGCCCAGCGGCCAGCGTCGCCGTCGCCGTAAGCCCGGTGCGATGTACCTCAACCATAGCCGCGGCTTTAGCGACCGCAGCGCTCGCATCGGCAACAGCCGCACGCCCCGTCGTTCGTCTCGCCTGCCCTATGCGCTTATTGCCGTGGGTTGTGCGCTCGTGTTGTTTATCGCTGCCGTCGTGGGCTACGTCAACCGCAGCGTGGATGTCGTCCTCAATGGCCAGGAGACTGCGGTGCGCGTCGGCTCTACGCTGCAAAATCTCATCGACGACCAGGAGCTGGCCGATACCTACGATGCCGGGGACCTGCTGGCTGTTGACGACAGCGTGCTGACCCGCCATGGCGGCGAAAAGCTGTCGGTAAAGGTGGACGGCAAGCGCATAAAACAGGGCAAGTGGAAAAGCCGCGAGCTTACGGGCGGCGAGAAGGTGACGGTCAAGGACGGCCGCGACACGTATGAGAAGCACGAGGTGCAGGCTACGACCATCGAGCCCAAGCTCAAAGTCGAGGGCACGGGCGCCATCGAGTACGTGCAAACCTGGGGCGTCCAGGGTCGTTCCGAGGTGTGGGTCGGCGAACAGTCGGGTAAGACGCAGGACCGCGGCGAGGTCGTGCCCGCCACCGATTGCATCGTCGCCTGTGCCAGCGTGGCGCCCAAGGGCAATGAGAAGGTCGTGGCTCTGACGTTTGACGAGGGCCCCAGTGGCGCCACCAAACAGATTTTGCAGGTGCTCAAAGAGAAGGGTGTCACCGCGACGTTCTTCCTTTCGGGCGATGCGGCCGAGGCCTCGCCCGCTACGGCCAAGGCGATTGTCGATGCCGGATGCGAGGTCGGTTCCAACAGCTACAGCGACGATTCGCTCAAGGGCGAGGACCGCGAGACGGTGCGCAAGCAAATTTCGAAGGGCACCGACGCCATCAAGTCGGCGACCGGCGTGAAGACGATGCTGCTGCGTGCCCCGTACGCCGCTTTTGACGAGCAAAACTGGATCGACTCGATGGATTTGGTGTCCGCGGTGGTCTCGTGGAATATCGATTCGGGCGATTGGCTGCTCAACGGTGCCGACGAGCAGGTCTCGACGGTGCTGGATTCGGTGACGCCGGGCAATATCGTGCTGCTCACCGATAGCGATGAGTGCTCCGAGCAGACGCTCGAGGCGCTGCCGCAGATTATCGACGGGCTTATTGCCGACGGCTACAAAATCGTGACGTTGAGCGATCTGGTCAAGACGGATACGGCGCTGAGCAAAAAGCTCACCTCGCTGACGAAGGTCACTATGCCCAAAAACGCCGTGTTCCCCCAGCTCGCCGAAAATGACGACACCACGGAATAGTCATTTAAGAACGTCCCCAATGACTATGTCACGGATGCGTTAGCGTTAGGTATGCCTGCAATGTGCAGCGCATAAACTCGGTGCCGCAGCGCGATGCTGATGCTATAGTTACTGCGGATAATAAGGGTCAAGAGAAAGGTTACAGGTGAAATCCAAACCTCGACCATACAGTCGATGACCCCTTGCAGGTGCTTTCTGCGCATGCACGGGGTGTAAGCGCCGAGCGGCGTGCCGCCCGCGCATGCGTATACATATCCAGAAGTCCACGGAGTGCGTGCCATCACGGCCGCAGCCCGAAGGAATAATGATGGGGAGCACCATTGAATTATCTGAGTGAGATGCTCAAGTTGCCGGTCTTGGACGTCGATGGCGAAAAGCTCGGCGTAGTGAACGATTTTGGCATTGCCACCGGCGAAGTTTTTCCGCACGTGACGTCGCTTGCGTTCCGCGGTCCCGGCAAGACACCGTTTATGATCAGCTGGCGCAAATGGGTCGACCGTATCGACGAGACGGGCGTGTACCTCAATACATCTGCGACCAATATTCGCTTTTCGTATCTGCAGCCGACCGAGCTGCTGCTTGCGCGTGACGTGCTCAACAAGCAGATTGTCGACACGCAAGGTATGAAGGTCGTGCGCGTAAACGATATCAAGTTTTCCATGTCGGGCGAAAACCAGCTGCGTCTGCTCGGTGCCGAGGTGGGCGCTCGCGGCCTGCTGCGAGCGATCAGCCCTGCCCTTGAACATGTAGCTGAGAGCTTTATGAAGCACTTGGGCAAGCCGCTCGGCGAGGATATCATTGCCTGGTCCTACATGGACCTGCTCGACCGCTCGACCAAGAACATCCAGCTTTCGGTATCGCACAAGACGCTCGGTGAGCTGCACCCTGCCGACATCGCCGATATTATCGAGCAGCTCGATCCGCGCCTTCGTGCACAGGTGTTTGCCCAGCTCGATACCGCCCAAGCAGCCGAGGCTATCTCGGAGTTCGATGACGACGAGCTTATGACCGAGATGCTCGAGGGTCTGTCCGACACGGATGCATCCTCGATGTTGGCCATGATGGACCCGGACGACGCTGCCGACCTGATCGATGAGCTCGATTACGAGAAGGCCGAGAAGCTTCTGCGCCTGATGGGCGTTAAAGAGGAGAAGGCAATTCGTAACCTGTTGGGTTACGAGGACAACACCGCCGGTCGCATCATGACCTCGGAGTTTGTTTCCCTACCCGCCACGGCGACGGTCGGGGATGCCATCGAGGCGATTCGCAAGCTCGACGAGGACTTTGAGAGCGTTTACTACGTCTATACCGAGGACCCGAGCGGCATGCTGACCGGCGTGCTCTCGCTGCGTACGTTGATCGTAGCCGACCACGATGCCACGTTGGGCCAGCTGGCGTATCGCGACCTGGTCTATGTGTCTCCCGACGAGGACCAGGAAGACGTGACGGACGAGATGACCAAGTACGACCTGGTTGCCATCCCCGTCTGCGACGAAAACCGTCATATCCTAGGCATCGTGACCTTCGACGACGCCATGGACGTTATCGCCGAGGAGCATCAGGAAGACCTGCAGATCGCCGGCGTCGGCTCGGGCGATAGCGCGTCCGACGACTCGACGAATGTGCTCAGCTGGTTTGTGCATCGCCAGTACTGGGTTGTCGTGTGGGGCATAGCCTCGTGCACCATGGCGACGGTGCTGGGAACGGCGCTGGGCTCCGCGCACCTGGTAGTGTTCCCCATGTGCGCCATGCCGCTCGTGCTGCTGGCTGCCTCGCGCATGGTGTCGTTCGTCAAGAATTACTTCCTCGAATACGACGGGCACGACGATGAGCCTAAGCCATATCTGGGTTTCTTCTTCCAGAGCACGGGCATGGGCCTGATTCTGTCGCTCGTGACCTACCTGTGCGCCCAGTTGGTGCGCACCGCTGCGTTTCCCGACGCGCCCATGTTTGAGGAACAACTCTTTACCGGCTGCTTTAATATCGCGGCCATCGTTTGCCTGATTGGCAACATGAGTGCCGTGATTTACCTGATGGTGCTGTTCTGGCGTGACGAGCATGACCTCAATACGTCGGGTACCGCCATGAACGTCATTGCCGTTATGATTTCGTGCGTGGCGTACTGCGTCGCCGCGGTGCTGCTCACCATGTCGGTCATGGGTTAGGTGGTCGCGTGCAAAACACGAAGCAAAAGGCGAGCACCAAGCAAAAGCTGACCATTGCGGCCATCTTTGGCGCCATGGGCCCCGGTCTGTTGGCGGCGCTTTCGGGTAATGACGCCGGCGGCATCGCCACGTATTCCAGCGCCGGCGCCAGCTATGGCTACAAGATGCTCTGGATGCTTCCCGTCATGACCGTGCTGCTCATCGTGACGCAGGAGACTGCGGCGCGTTGCGGCTGCGTCACAGGCAAGGGCCTGGCGTCGCTCATTCGCGAGCGCTTTGGCGTGCGCAGGAGCGTGCTGGCCATGGCGGCGCTGCTGATCGCCAATACAGCCGTGACCATTTCGGAGTTTGCGGGTATCGCGAGCGGCCTGGCCCTGTTTGGGGTGCCGGCGAGTATTTCGGTGCCATTGGTGGCCCTGCTGGTTTGGATGCTTACCATGTCGGGCAGTTTCCAGCGCATCGAGAAGATTTTGCTGCTGGTGAGCTGCGTGTTCGTGACCTATATCGTTGCTGCCTTTATGGCCGGCCCCAACTGGGGCGAGGTTGCGGTCGACTTGGTCGTACCCAATATTCAAAACGACCCCAGCTACGTGTCGCTGGTAGTTGCCACGATCGGCACCACCATTGCGCCGTGGATGATCTTTTTGGCGCAGAACAACGTGGTCGATAAGAATGCGGGCGAGGACGATATCGTGTTGCAGCGCATCGATACCGTGAGCGGTTCAATTGCCGCCGACATCATCGCCGGCTTTATCATCATCACGACCGGTACAGTACTGTTTCCGGCGGGCGTCCAGATTAGCGACGCTGCCGATGCGGCCCGCGCGCTGGAGCCCATCGCCGGTCAGTGGTCCACGGTGCTGTTCGCCTCGGGTCTGGTCGCGGCGAGCTTTTTGGCCGCTTGCGTGCTGCCGGGCGTTACGTCGAGCGCTATCTGCGAGGCATTTGGCTGGGAGCGCGGCGCCGACCGCAGCTGGGACGAGGCTCCGGTCTATCGCGGCATCATTACGGCCATCATTGGCATCTCTGCCGTGCTGGTGCTTATGCCCGGCGTCGACCTGTTCCAGATTATGATGACCTCGCAGGTCATTAACGGTGTGCTGCTGCCCGTAGTCTTGGTATTCCAGGTGGTTATCGCGGCGGATCGCCACATTATGGGCGTCAACCGCAACGGCCGCGTATGGAACGTGCTCACGTGGGCGACTATCGGCGTGATTACGGTGCTGACGGTTGTCATGTTTGTCCTACAGGCGATGGGCTACAGCGCGTAGCGCCCGCTTTTGCTTCCGAACAGGCCGCAGCGATGGGCTGCGGCCTGTTTTTTGCCTGCTATAGGGTGTTAGTTATATGGCAGTGGGCAAAAAATGCCAAATATGAGTACTGCTGCTAAGCGAATAGCATTTACATTCAAAAAGATAATGAACATAACATATAATATGTTCATTAAAATTGGCTTCAATACGCCATAAACCAGTCAGATTGGCTGCTTTCGGGGGTTGTAGGGGTCGCTCAGACGTCATTTTGGGTAGTTTTGCCTGCTACTAAAATGGTAACAGTACTCATATTTGCCCTTTTTCGCCCACGACCTCTTGGAGCCGGCTCGAAAAGAGCGATTTTGGGTTGTTTGCTGCGGGCGTGGGCTTGGAAACAACGCCCGGGGTGGCGAGGCGCCCAGAATTCGGTCGCAAGGAGGGCGTTCCGTTGCTGTGACAGGAGTGTCCCTGGGTGCCGGCACATAAGGAACGTCCCTAACTGCCGGAGGGGGTGTCTGCCGTAGCAGGTATCCCCTCCGGATGTGGGAAGCTTGCGCTGCAGGTTACTTGTCGCCGCCGAGCTTGTGCGGCTTGTAGGCGAGAGCGTTGACGAGCGCGTCGCCGGCGGACTTGACGGCTGCCGGTTGCGGATCGTTAACGTGGTCCTCGGGGTGCACGGGCAAGTCTTTCTTGACTGCATCGTGGATGAGATTGAGGTACTCGGTCACGCCGGTAGTCGACAGGTGCGTGCCGTCGCCGTCGAACAGGTCGTTGCGATTGGCGCTGTATCCGTACCAGTCGATAACGCGCACGTTCTTGTAGCGCGTGGCGGCATTTGCGATAGCCTGGTTGGTGGAACCCACCCACGGCTGCGGACTGCGTGTGTTCACAAACGCGACGATACGCTTGTCGCCGGCATCGGCCATGATGGCATCGATCTGGTCATCAGTTACCAGACCATTGGTGCCCAGTGCAAAGACCACGACCTTGCCGGCAAGGTTCTGTTGGAGATAGCCCTCAAATGTTGCGCGGCCTGCATCGAACTGGCGGCCTTTTTCGGCATCGATGTGACTGTGGGGGAACACGCCGTCAAAGGAATCGACGGCGCGCAGCGACACGGAGTCGCCGATCATCAGCAGGTCGTAGGATCCGTCGGGGAAGCCGTCGTTGTCCTTGTCGGTGTCGTCGGCTGCCTGCTGGTCTTTGGGTGCGGTATTCTTGGCTTCTTTGTTGAGGATTTCGGCACCTTCACCACTCAACGCGGAGGTTTCCGGCACAAAGATGAGACCTCCTAGGGCAATGATCAGCACGACGCCGCAAGTGGCACACACGGGAATATGCGCGCGCACCCAGCTTGCGGGCGTGGTGGTTCCGTCGCGGAATTCGGAAACGGTGCGCCCAAAAGCGCCCTTCCTAAACGGAGTCTCGATAAAGCGATAACAGCACTCTGCCACGGCGACCACCACAAGTATCTGCAAGATGTACTGCCACCAGGGCGTATCGTTGATGTTGGCGACCGGGTTCATAAGCAGCAGCAGCGGATAGTGCCACAGATAGATGCTGTACGAGCGCTTGCCGACCCACACGAGCGGCTCGGCGGCAAGGGCGCGCGCGACCAGGCCCTGGGGCTGTACGCAGGCGGCGATGACCATGAGCGTGAGGATGGAGCACAGCAGCGTGCCTCCGCGATATTGGAAAGCGGTGTAGCCGTTGGTGAGCGCGACCATGGCCGCAAGGCCGACCAGGCCCACAACGCCCAGCACGTCGATGGACGCAGGTGAGGACCAAAAGCGTGCGAGCGCGCTCGGCTGAGCTGGGGCGGTCTCGGCTGCGGAATCGGTCTTCTCGCCATGCCCATCCTTGGCGTTCTTGTCGAGCTTACCGCGCTTGGCAGCGCTCGCTAGGCGGTCGAGTCCCAGGCGATGGGCAAGGCGAACCGGCGCTAGGTCGCGATCGGGGATAAATGCCATCCATGCACCCAACAGCAGCGAGAACACGCGGGTATCCGTGCCGTAGTACACACGGCTGGGGTCGGCGGTAGGGTTGTAGAGCACCATCATGGCAAGGGCGGATACCGCTGCGAGCCCCAGGACCACACGGCGCGTGTTGGGTTTGCTCACATGCATGGACACCATGGCAAACAGCAGCGGTGGCCAAATCAAATAGAACTGCTCTTCGATGGCGAGCGACCAGAAGTGCGTGAGCGGCGAGGGGTCGCCCAGAGCATTAAAGTACGAAACATCCTGCGCAATCTGCCACCAGTTGTTAAAGAACAGCAGCGACGGCAGGATATCGGGGCGCATCTTGGTGAGCATCACGTGGTTAAAGATGGTGCACAACGCGCAAGTCACCACCACAACGGTTACCACGGCGGGGAATAGGCGGCGAATGCGGCGGATCCAGAAGCTCTTGAGGTCGATGTGGCCGGTCTTGGCTACTTCGTTGAGCAGCAGGCGCGTGATCAGATAGCCCGAAAGCACAAAGAAAATCGTGACGCCGAGCAAGCCGCCCTGCGCCCAGGTGAGGTTGAGGTGGTAGAGCACCACCGCGACAACGGCGAGTGTGCGTAGGCCATCGAGGGCGGGGATATAACGGGACTTGGGGCGAGCGGGCGTCTGATGGTCGGCAGCCGGTGAGCAGACACCGTCGTTGGCGCT
>URRJ01000080.1 GCA_900550205.1 uncultured Collinsella sp.
GGGTTTCTTGGGGGACAGACGAGCCGAGACATCCTTCTTCATGGCGGGCCATGTGGGGATAGTGAACTCCTGGCCGTATGCCTTGTTATAGTCTTCTATGAGCTCGACCAGAGCGTCTTCCTTTACCGTGGAGCCGGCGTTGTTGTCGATGCTCGGGTCGAAAAGGGCAGTCACCTTCATCTGCGGGGCGCGCTCCTTGAAGGCTCGGTAGTAGTCGATCGCCTCTGGGATGGAGCTTGTCGCCAAGATTGCATGGAACTTGTTGCCGTGGGAGAGCACCGGAAAACGGCGCAGGATGTCCTCGACAACCTTTCCGTGATGCGGGGTGTCGGGCCAGTATTGGGCGGGAGTGAGGAAATCCTCGATTCCCTTGATATGGTTACCGGCACCGTCGATCATCGGCCCCATGGGAACCTTTGCCGAGTCCTTATAGTAGTAGAAAACTTTGCTCTTTCGGTCGTCGGAAATGGCTTCGGCGACGGTTGCGGCTTTCGCCTGCTCTAGGGCAACCGCTTCGCGCACGTCATAGTCATCGAACGTCGTCACCATGTAGGGGTCGAAGCCCAGCACATTGCCGTCGCGGATGCCGTCGGCGATGCTGTATCGGTGCAAGCATTCGCCGAACACCATGGCCGTGGTCGATCCCTTCTTCTGATTCTCGTCGAGGATTGGCGTTCCCGTGAAACCGAAGAAGAGGGCATTGGGGAAGGCACGACGTATGTCCTGGAGCATGTCGCCGAAGGTGGATCGGTGGCATTCGTCGATGACGAACACGATCCGTTTGGAGGCTAGGCGGTTGAGTTCCGCCTGGGTGATTCTGCCCTCGCCGGCCTTCACGTTGCTCATCTTCTGGATAGAGGTCACGATGAGGCGGTTCTTGGGGTCGTCGCTCGCGAGCTTCGACTTCAGCACCTGCGTGTTCTCGGTCCCCTGCACGTCGTCGGCGTCGTCTGCGAACGCGCGGTACTCGGAGAGCGACTGCGTGCCCAACTCGATGCGGTCCATGAGAAAGATCACCTTGTCGGCGTCGCGCGAGTCAGCTATGAGCTGGGCAGATTTGAAGCTCGTCATGGTCTTGCCGGAGCCGGTGGTATGCCATATGTAACCGCCGGAGCGCCCCGGGGTGCTGCTCTTGGGTCTCTCGTCCCATTTGCACTTGCGCACCTTGTCGGATATGGCGGCGGCCGCGTAGTACTGGTAGCTGCGCATGACTTTCAGGCAGCCGTCCGAGCTGTCGGCCACGGTGTAGAAGCCAATGAGCTGGTGCGCCATTGGAATGGAAAGCAGCGTGGAAGTGAAGCGTTTCCATTCGTCGGTTCCGGGTTTGTCGCCCGCGCAGACGGGCTCGTTGTTGAAGTCTTCCCAGTGGAAGAAGAAGTTCGGGTTGAATGCGCCCGTGCCAGGGTTGGCGAAATAGCGCGCCTCGTCGGGGGTCATCCCCACGAAGATCTGCGTCAGGCGGAAGAGCCCCGTGAACACGCCCTCGTGGGCATACTTCTCGATCTGACCAGTAGCCTGGCTGACGGGGATGCCGCTACGCTTGAGCTCGATATGGATGACCGGCATGCCGTTGATGAGCAGGCACAGGTCTCCACGGCGGTCGTTCAGAATCTTGTTCTTCGCAGGATAGACCGGCTGCTGAGCTATCTGGTAGCGGCTCTGGCCGGCTGCGATCTCCTGACGATCATAAATCTTCAGGCTCACCTCCTTGCCCAGGTGAAGCGCGTCGTCGGGGTTGTCGCGCGTGACGGCGACGGTCTTTCCGTTGATGAACCCGTTGAGTGCGAGTGGGGTCTTGAGCGTTTCGATTTGTTCGATGATCTGCGCCATCTCGCCCTGGGTGAGCGGGCAGCCGTTCAGGCGGTCTATGTCGGCGTTGTTCTGGAACAGAATCTTCGCCCAGTTGTCGATGAGGTCCTGCTCGGTGGGATAGCGAAGCACACCTCCCGCGTCGTCCCAGCCGTGCTGCTTTAGCACGGTTATGACCGCTTCTTCGAACGAAGCCTCTTTATCGAAAACCATAGCAAAACCTATCTGCACAATTGCAAAAAGCGCATTTAACTGTTCCAAACATTATAGGTCACGCGGCAATTTCCCCGGGATGGCTCAGGCCCATTACAGTCTGCAATAGGTCATCGATAAATTTCGATGGCGAGCATTCGGCGCATTGCCTACGATACGGGCAAGCCCCGAGGGGCCGCCGATCAGACGCCTCCGGATGGCTGTCTGCCTCCTACCTCCCCTCCGCCTTCAGCTTCAGCAGAAGGTCGCCCAGCTCGGGGCACTTGTTGGAGAGACGCGTCTGGGCTCGCTCGCCCATCCCCCAACGCTGGCGGACTTCCTGGGCGCGCGGGCTCACGCGGTAGTTCCCGTCCATCATCTGCTTGAGCAGCTTGGCGGTCACGCGCGCATCGGCCAGGGCGCTGTGGGCGTGGCCCGTCGACTCGTCAAACTCGATGCCAAACCACGTTGCCGCGTCGCCCAACGAGACGCGCCCATGGCTGCCCACGTCCATGATCGAGGTGTAAAACGCCTGCAGGTCGGCCCAGTCCGTAGGAAATGCTGAAAGGTCGATGTGCTTTGCCTGGCACTCGGTCAAAAGCTGTCGACGATCCGTCCCGCTCCAGCAAACTATCTGGGCGGAGTAGCGACCGATCCAATCGCCGAGCCTTTTGATCACCACATAGAGCGGATCGGCCATCGCGGTGTCCACAGCCGATATCCCCGTAAGCTCGCGGACGGGATACGCAACGCCTTCGGTAAATTCCGTCTGCACAAACTGCGAGAACTCGCCCATAACGTTGCCGTGGTAATCGAGCTTGACGGCGCCGACCTCGATAATCTCATTGCGCAACCCACGGCGCTGGCGCTGCTTTGGCACCGGCGCAAACTCAAAGTCCAGCACGATCTGGCGCGCAAAGTTCGTCGTATCGATAGCCGAGATACACGGCGTCTTTTCAGCTGACACGGTTAGGACCTCTCTCCGTCAAATGCCGCTTGTTACATAAGCGACTACATTGCCGTAAGGATAGGCGCCCGTGCGGACACAAAAGCGGGGTGCAACGCCATGCGCCGGTCGCACGCCATGCAGACCGCCCCAAGAGAGTCGCCCGCTCTATTCAAATGCATGAAAAAGATTTAGGCCCGGTGACTTGAATCAGCGGTCATCCCGGGCCCATCAGAGCTCGTAGAGCTCTTGGTTGCTTTGGTCTCGCTCTTCACGGCGCTTATCGAACTTTCCGAGGCACTCAAGCAGCATTCGAAGCATAACAAGTCGCTGCCATTAAGGCGCTGACCTCTTGACCAAGCAACGGCGCTGCCCAGCTATCACCCTTGGGCCGCCGTCAACTTTATTCTATCCGCGAGCATCTGGTTTACCAAATGGATTTTCGGTAAAGGAAGCACGGCACGCCCGCAAAACCACTACGCCCCAAGTGCCGCCATGGGAATCACCGCCACGCCGTCGTCGCGTGTGTAGGCAATGCTCCCCTTTCCAACCACGACCGCCAAAAACGCCGGCGCGGCATTCTGGGCGGCAGGATTGGAGAGCACTTTCCTCTCCAGCGCCTTGAGATTTCTCGCTCCATCGTCTGCTTTCGCATCACTCAGCTTGACCTCGATGGCTCCCCAGCGCCCGTCGTGCTCAACGATCAGATCGACCTCAAGGCCCTTCTCATCTCGGAAATAATGGACACTGTTGTCGACACCGCCGTAGGTGGAAAGGAACACGCGCATGTCGCGCAGGACGAGATTCTCAAAGAGCATCCCCAGCGTTTGCATATCGCCAAGCAGCCGCTCAGGGGTAGCCCCCAGCAACGCCGCCGCAAGTGACGGGTCACAGAAGTAGCGCTTGGGGCGCACGCGAACGCGGGCCTTCGAGCGCATGGGCGGCTCCCATCCGCACAGGTCCTCGGTCAGCTTGAGCCTGTTGAAGAGGTCCAAGTACGCAGCGATGGTCCTCTCGTCGGGGCCCGCCTCACCGTACGAGGCGTCCTTTACGAGCGTCTTGTACGTGACAGCCTGGCTCTCGTTCATGGCAAGAGCTCGCAAAAGGCCGTGTGCAAGCTCGGGCGACATGCCCTCGTCCAGCACGTTGACGTCGAGCACCGAGTGCACGTACTGGCTTGCCGTCTCTCGCGCAAGATCTTCCGAAAGCCCAAGATTTGCAGGCCAACCGCCCCTGCAGCACCAGCGGGCGACGTCATCCACCGTGCTCTCGCGACGCTGAGGGGCAAAATCCTCGCCCTTAAAGAGGCTTGCCAGTGACACGAGCGGCTCGCCGTCGCCCGACTCACACAGGGCCATGGGGCGCATTGACAGACGGGCGATCCTACCCGTGCCGGAATGACGAACATGGCTGCGCTCCTCGCTTTTGAGCGCGGTCGAGCCCGTGAGCAAAAGTGTCCCCCGTTCGTTGCCGCTCGCGTCCACGAAACGCCGGGCGGCATCCCAAACCTCGGGCACCTCCTGCCATTCATCGACCAGGTGTGGCGCATCGCCGATGAGCGCCAGGCTTGGGTCGACCTCTGCCGCCGCACGCTGCGCAGGCTCATCGAGCCTGGAGACGCTCGCCGAGCGAGAGAGCGCCGTCCAGGTCTTGCCGCACCATTTGGGGCCGTTGATCTCCACACAGCCAAACGCCCGCATAAGGGTGTCGAGGCGCTCCTCTATGAGCCGGGGCCTATATCCCTTTTGGGTCAATCTCTTTGGTGCACCCACAGACGGCCGTCCCTCTCTATCACGCGATATGCGAAATTACGCCATTCTCAATGCTGATTTTACGCTACTTTCAATGTAGTTTTTACGCCATGACAGATGTAGTTTTTACGCCATTTTCATTGAAGGTTTTACGCTTGGCATCCTTAGCGCGACGCTCGCTCAACCCCTGACCACCGGATTGCCCGAATTCCGGGATGCTGTCTCCGCTCCAAACAAAAGGCCCCGGCTCGCGATGGAGCTGGGGCCAAAGGCGCAGCATATGCAGTTGATGTTGAGCGCGAACAGCTCGTCAGCAATGGCTATCCGCGCCCTACCCTACCCGCGGTTGCGGACGCGGCTGTAGGGCGTATCCACCATGGGCAGATCGGGACGCAGCTTGCCGTCAAACGCGCGGTAGGCGTTCTGCACGGCGGGCGCCGTGGGGATCGTTGCGATCTCGCCGATGCCCTTGCCGCCGTATGCCACGGGCAGCAGTTCGTCCTTCTCCACGTAGATGGCGTGGATATCCGGAATCTCGGGCGCACGGAACAGCCCGAGCGTACCGTACCTTGCCTGGGGCACGCAGTCCTTGAGCGGCCAATCCTCGGTAAGCGCATAGCCCATACCCATGAGCACGCCGCCTTCGATCTGACCCTGGATGGAGATGGGGTTGACCACCTTGCCGGAATCGTGCGCGGCATAGACCTCGCTCACGCGACCGTCATCATCCAAAATGACCACATGCGTGGCAAAGCCGTAGCAGATGTGACTCTTGGGATTGGGGACGTCGGCGCCCAGTTTGTCGGTCGGCTCCAGGTACACGTAGCCAAACTCGCAGCCCTCGAGCGCCTTGATGGCGGCCGCAGGATCTTGAGGATGCATACCCTGGCCGGCAACGAGTTCCTGCGTGCGCAACTGGTAGGCGCGACCGTCGTCGTACTCGATCTTGACGCCGTCGCCATGCGCGCTCACGGGAGCATCGGGCGCAGGCTTGCCAGCCTCGATGCCAACCATGGCATCGCGCAGCAAGAAGGCGGCACCGCGCACGGCCTCGCCGGTCACGACCGTCTGACGCGAGCCAGACGTGGTGCCGGAGTCGGGTGCGTTCTCGGTGGAGCACTCGCCATTGGCAATGCAGCTCAGCGGCAGACCGCAGGCCTCGGCAACGTCCTGTAAAAAGACCGTGTTGCAGCCCTGGCCGATGTCGGACGTGGCGGCATAGACCACGGCCACGCCGTTCTCGACGCGAATCTTGCAGCGGCCGGCGTCGGGCAGGCCCACGCCCACGCCGGCATTCTTCATGGCGCAGGCGATACCGGCGTGTCCGGGATGCGCGTAGTAGGCATCCTTGACCTCGAGCAGCGTCTCCTTCAGCGCCGTGGAGCAGTCGGCAATCTGGCCGTTGGGCAGAACCTCGCCCGGCTCGATGGCGTTACGGTAGCGGATCTCCCACGGATCCAGGCCAACCTTCTCTGCCAGCAGGTCGATCAGGCTCTCGAGTGCAAACTCGGACTGGCAGACGCCAAAGCCGCGGTAGGCGCCAGCGGGCGGGTTGTTGGTGTAGTAGCCAAAGCCGCGGATATCGGTGTTCTGGTACTTGTAGGGGCCGACGGCGTGCGTGCAGGCGCGCTCGAGCACCGGGCCGCACAGCGACGCGTAGGCGCCGGTGTCAAAGTTGATCTCGCAGTCCAGGCCGGTAAAGTTGCCCTCGGCGTCGCAACCCAGCGTAAAGGTGCCGTCCATGGCATGGCGCTTGGGATGGAACGCGAGCGACTCGGCACGCGTGAGCTTGCACTTCACGGGACGCTGGAACTTATATGCGGCGAGCGCGGCCAGGTGCTGGATGGACACGTCCTCCTTGCCGCCAAAGCCGCCGCCCACGAGCATGGTCTCGACGACCACGCGCTCGGGCTCGTTATCCCAGCCAAACATATGGGCGCACTCTTTGCGCGTATCGTAGGCGCCCTGGTCGGTCGACTCCACCTTGACGCCGTTCTTGTACGGGAAGGCGACGGCGCACTCGGGCTCCAAGAAGGCATGCTCGGTAAAGGGCGTGGTAAAGCGCTGCGTCACGGTGAACGCGCTCTCTGCCAGCGCCTTGGCGGCGTCGCCGCGCGTCACGTGACGGCTCTGGCACACGTTGTCCTTGAGCTCCACCGTGTTGCCAAAGGCAAAGAAGCTGTCGTGCAGGCGCGGGGCGTCGGCAGCCTTGGCCTCGGCGATATTGCGCACGGGCTCCAGCGGCTCGTAATCAATCTTTACGAGCTTCTTGGCCTTCTCGAGCGTCGCCTCGTCCTCGGCAACCACCAGCGCGATGGCGTCACCCACGCAGCGGGTGATATCGCCCGCCGCGATCATGACGTCCCAGTCCTGGATAAGGTGGCCGACCTGGTTGACCGGCACGTCCTCGGCGCGCAGGATACCCACCACGCCGGGCAGGGCCTCGGCCTTGGAGGTATCGATGGAGAGCACACGGGCGCGCGGGTACTTGGAGCGCACGGCGCTGGCGTAGGTCAGACCCGGCTGATCGAGCTCGTCGATGTCGTCGGGATACTTGCCCTCGCCGAGCACCTTCTTGCGCACGTCGATACGGAAGGCGCGCTTGCCCACGCCGTAGTCGTCGCCGCGCTCTAGGTCCTCGTCGATCTGCTTTTCGCCGCGGAGCACCGCAGCGGCCAGCGAGATGCCCTCGATAATCTTTTTGTAGCCGGTGCAGCGGCAGACGTTACCGCGAATGGCGTACTTGATCTGCTCCTCGGTGGGCTCGGGATCCTCGGCGATAAGCGCCGCACCCGCCATGACCATGCCGGGGATGCAAAAACCGCACTGCACGGCGCCCACGGCGCCAAAGGCGTACACAAAGGCCTCGCGCACGTCCTCGGGCAGGCCCTCGACGGTCACGATGTTGCGGCCGGCGGCAAGAGCGGTGGTCAGCACGCACGCCTTGACGGCCGCACCGTCCACATGGATGGTGCAGGTACCGCACGCGCCCTCGGAGCAGCCGTCCTTGGCGGAGTGAATGTGCAGGTCGTCGCGCAGGTAGCGCAGCAGCGGCTTGTTCTGCGTCGTCGTGCGCTCGACGCCGTTAACGGTAAAAGTGAATTCCTGTGCCATGGTGATTCCCTTCTACACGCCGGCGGCGATGCCGGTGCGGTCGTGGATGGCGCCATGAGGACAGACGACGGCGCACATGCCGCACGACAGGCAGTCCACGCCGTCGATATGGGCACAGTTGTCCTCGATGCGGATAGCGCCGGCGGGGCACTTTTTGGCGCACATGCCGCAACCGATGCAGCTCGTGTCGCAAATCTTGCGCGCAATGGCGCCCTTATCGGTGTTGTTGCAGCGCACCAGAATGTTCTGGTAGCCGGGAACGAAGGCAATCACGCGCTGCGGGCACGCCATGCCGCACAGACCACAGCCCGTGCATTTTGAGCGATCCACGCGGGCGATGCCATCGACCAGCGCAATGGCACCGTGGGGGCAGGCCGTGACACAGGCGCCACAGCCAATGCAGCCTTCGCTGCAGCGGGCGTCGCCGCCTGCAGAGGCGCAACCGCTTCCGCAGGCAACGTAGGCCACGTTATGTTGAATGGATTTGGCCATAAGAGACTCGCCTATTTCTTAAGAAGGTACGAATAGTTGTCGCGCACAGCCCTGATGGTCAGGCGGACGGCCTCGGGAAGGCCGGTGTTGACGGCATCGACCGAGACGGTGCGGACCGTGCCGGCGACGCGGACCTTAAAGTGATCCTCGTCCACGGCCAGGAAGCCCTCGTTCTCGGAGTTCTCCATGTCCTCCTCGCTCCAGAACAGGGTGAGCTTGTCCTTGTAGGGACGACCCTCCTGGTAAGGGCAGAACACGGCGCAGTTGCCGCACTCGTTGCACATGCCGTCGACATGGACGACCTGATGCTTGGCCAGGCCCGGCACCTTAATTGCCACGTTGGCGCGGTTGGGGCACACGTCGCAGCAGACCTCGCACACCGAGCCGCAGCCCAGGCAGCGAGTCTTGGTGCAGTTGCGCTTGTCGCGGCACAGCGACCCCTTGCGCTCGTAGCAGGCGTCCTCGCGGCCGGCCCGCTCGTTGCAGTCGGCGTACTTGTTAAAGTCCACGCCGGCGATGGCACGGGCGA
>URRJ01000081.1 GCA_900550205.1 uncultured Collinsella sp.
GGCCTGCGCCGTCGCGGCGTCAAGAGCGCTGTGGCCCTGCGTGAGCCTTCGCTCGGCCCCGTCTTTGGCGTCAAGGGTGGCGCCGCCGGCGGCGGCTGGGCGCAGGTCATCCCCATGGAGGACATCAACCTGCACTTTACCGGTGACTTCCATGCTATTGGTGCCGCCAACAACCTGCTGGCTGCCATGCTCGACAACCATATTCAGCAGGGCAACCAGCTCGGTATCGATGTTAAGCGCATCACCTGGAAGCGCGTTGTCGACATGAATGACCGTCAGCTGCGCCATGTCATCGACGGCATTGGCGGCAAGGCCCAGGGAGTGCCGCGCGAGGATGGCTTCGACATCACTGTTGCCTCCGAGGTCATGGCAATCCTGTGCCTGTCTACGAGCATCAATGACCTCAAGGAGCGCCTGGGCGAGATCGTTGTCGGCTACAGCTTTGCCGGCGAGCCCGTCCGCGCCCGTGACCTTAAGGCTCAGGGTGCCATGGCGGCCCTGCTCAAGGATGCGCTCAAGCCCAATCTGGTGCAGACGCTCGAGGGTACGCCCGCGTTTGTCCACGGCGGTCCCTTCGCCAATATCGCCCACGGCTGCAACTCCATCATGGCCACGCGTATGGCTATGCGTTTTGGCGATGTCGCCATTACCGAGGCCGGCTTTGGTGCCGACCTGGGTGCCGAGAAATTCCTGGACATCAAATGCCGCATGACGGGCGTTCGTCCCAACGCTGTCGTGGTCGTCGCGACCGCTCGTGCCCTTAAGTACAACGGCGGTGTTGCCAAGGCCGACCTCAACGAGGAGAACCTCGAGGCCCTTAAGGCCGGCATGCCCAACCTGCTGCGTCACGTCGACAACATCCAGAACGTCTACGGTCTGCCCTGCGTGGTCGCCATTAACCGCTTCCCGACGGACACCGAGGCCGAGCTCGAGCTCATCGAGTCCGAGTGCCAGAAGCTCGGTGTCAATGTGAAGCTGTCCGAGGTCTGGGCCAAGGGCGGCGAGGGTGCGCTCGACCTGGCCGATGAGGTCATGCGCCTGATCGAGCAGCCGAGCGAGCTCAAGTTTGCCTACGAGGACGGTGCCGATGTGGCCGACGCCCTGGAGGCTGTTGCCACTAAGGTCTACCGCGCCGATGGCGTCGACTTTACGCCGGCTGCCAAGCGCCAGCTTGCCGAGCTGCGCGAGAACGGCTTTGGCAACCTGCCGGTGTGCGTGGCCAAGACGCAGTACAGCTTTAGCGACAACGCCAAGGCGCTGGGCGCTCCCGAGGGCTTCCGCATCACCGTGCGCGAGCTCAAGGTTTCCGCCGGTGCCCACTTTGTGGTCGCACTGACCGGCAACGTCCTGACCATGCCGGGCCTGCCCAAGGTTCCCGCGGCCGAGAATATCGACGTCGACAACGACGGCAACATCACCGGCCTGTTCTAAGCCTGCTGATCATAGCTGCTTGCCCGCCCCGTCGCGCCACCAAGGCCCGGCGGGGCTTTTTGATGCGGCGGCAATGTTGCGCAACAAGAATGGAGATTTCTCTCGTACGGTGTAGTTGGAAGAACTACGCGGGCGCATTGCGGCTGCGACGAGAGACGGGAGATGCGATGTATTGCACCAAGTGTGGAGCTCAGATACCCGATGGCTCCACGTTTTGTACGAGCTGCGGCGCTCGCGTGGGCGGCGTTGAGGACCAGGCGGAGCCTGTGGCGTTTCCGGTAGGGGACGCGCCGGCGACCGCTCCTCAGGGTGCCCCGGCTCATATGGCGGCGCAGCCTCGTTATGAGGAGTCTGTGACCGAGCCTGCCGAGGCCTCTCAGCCGTCTGTTCCGACGCCGCAGTCTAAGAAACCCAAGCACAAGGGCCGTATCGTCGCTGCCGTTATCGGCGGTGTGGCCGTTGTCGCCATCGTGGCAGCAATCGTTGTCGTGCCGCGCATCGGCGCGTCGTCCGAGGTGACTTCGGGCGGCAAGGGCTATGTTGTCTGCGCGTGCGAGACCAAGGTTCTGCCTAAGAACAGCAAGGGCAAAAAGCTCGATAGTTATACCGTCGAGCTGGCGCCGGTGTCCGGCAAGGGCAAGAGCTACACCATCAAGGTCGATGGTGAGGACGGCTTTGCCATGGAGGACTTTGGCGAGCTGCCCGACCAGAAGTACCAGATGACCATCACCTCGGGCAAGGGCAAAAAGAAGAGCACGACCACCATGAAGGTCGACTACACCAAGGAGGGCTCGGACGCCCCTAAGAGCGTTGAGCTTACGCAGTCCAAGAAGGAGGCCAAGGCATCTGCCAAGGCAGCGGTCAAGACGGCAAATGAACTGTTCACCGACAAGATCCTCGAGTACCAGAAGAAGTACGGCGAGGGCGAAGCTGTCGAATTCGATGAATATACGTATGGAGCCCAGGGTGTTGCTTACGCAAAACTTGTTGACTTTGATGGTGACGGCCAAGATGAGCTACTGATTGAGTATTCCGATGAACCGGTGGACCGTGCGGATAACGCGGCCGCTGCGCATCTTGAAGTCTGGGCGTATAAGAATGGCAAGATTGAGAAGGTCTACACGCCAGAGGCGATCGTGGGCACTCAGGAAGCGTGCGTGACTTTGGGTGCTACTGAATATGCGGGTAATATTGGATTTACGCAGTGGTTTGACCATGGGAAGGAAATTAAACAAAGCGACGTCTCTGGCGAAAGTGGCCCTTCTGCCCATGAATACCAAGTTAAATTCATCGGGTATGATGGTCAATCATTCAAGGCAATGACGGACCTTATTGCTCTGAGGGAATTCAACCTTGGCTATTCTGGCGTTTATGGTGTGTTATTTTCCGATAAGGACTCGATAAACGAAACCATCGCAACGGTGGCCACGACGCTGGAGCAGCTGAAATCGAAGGACTCTGACGATGCGCAGGCGAGCTACGAGGCCGTTTCCGCAACGCAGGATGTTGACTTTACGGCTGCGGTTGGCGAAGGCCCGCTGGATCCGTCCCCCGATGATACGTGCCAGATTTCGGCTACGTGGACCTATCCTCAGGTAAAGGGCCAGGGCGTGGGCGTCGCCAAGTTTAACAAGGATATGGTCCAGCTCGTTGCGGACACGCTCGATGCGAGCAAGCAGGCCTCGATGGATGACGAGGACAGCCGCGTGACCATGATGTATACCGCCGAGATCGTCTCGATTGACGGCGATATCGCCTGCGTGCGAACCTACACCGACAGCTATCAACCTCCGTATCGATCGGAACGGGTGACGAGGTCGGCGTACTACAACCTCAAGACGGGTGAGCAGGTTTCGCTCGAGGATTCGCTTGCGCAGCATGGGCTCTCGTTCGACACCCTCAAGAGCGAGGCCAAGCAGGCAATTAAGACAGCAAAGCCGGATATAGATTCCGTGTCCGAAGACAACATCGACGATGACGATAACTACACCGAGGATCATTTCTACTACGACGGCAAGGGCTATATCATCGTCCTCGATACTGGCGAGTTTGACTGCATGGCATGGGATACCCATGACTTGGTTGCGCATGCCTTCGACTCGAGCTATTCCTGCGGTCAGGATGTAACGCCCGAGCGAGCCAAGGCCACGTACGTACCCAATGAGTAAGGTAGGCCGCGAGAGATAAATTGAACAGTCCCCGGTGGCACAAAACGCAGCGCCCCCGGGGACTTTTTGATGCAAATTGGCTCCGAAACAAGCTATCTGGGCCAGCCGCGCCACGAAAAGCGCCCATCTACTACGTTTGCCAGGGTTGGACCGACCATGGAGCGTTTTTTAACAATGCGGCAAGACGTTTACCTGCGGTTTTGTTAACACAAATATGGCTATGGTTGGCACCCTTGGGTTAAACGTAGTAGATGGGCGAATTTTTTGGTGCACAGCCCAAGAAGAGGTCGCTAGCCGCGCTGGAGGCCGAAGAGTTTGGCACGCGTCGTGTCCTTGATGAACTTGCTTTTTGCCATGACGTTCCTCGATTCGCTTGTGACCGTCGACCGCGCATGTCTTGTAGATACCGGCGGGCTTTGCCCATCATAGGCTTTTGCGCGGGTAGAATGCATTGATAACTTGATGCTTACGGGCGACGGAAAGGAATCGTTGCATGGACCAGGATAAGACGACCGTAATGGGTGGCTACGGCTCCCCGCGGACGGGCAATGGCGCCGATGAGACCCGCGTCGTGCCGAATCCCGGCTACGTTGCCCCCGATACGACGCAGGCGTCAGCCGATTCCACGCGCGTTGTGAATTACGGAAACGCAGCGCAGGACCCGTATGGTGCCTCGTCGCAGAGTCCCTACGGCAACGCGGCGGCAGACCCTTATGATGACCTGCTGCAAAATCCCATTCCGCAACCTCAGCAGACGACATATATGCCGCGCACGGCACAGCCGCGCTACGAGTCGCGCGACCGATATGCGCGCGAGCCGTATCGTGAGTATCCCAAGTCCATCCCTCAGTATGGCGAGGACGAGGAGAAGAAGCCTTCGCGTTCGTCGAGCGTGATCAAGAAGATCCTCATCGTGCTGGCGATCTTCTTTGCCCTGTCGGTTGTGTTTGCCATCGTGTCGGGCATGCTCAACAAGCGGGGCGCCACGACTGATACCACGGCCGAGCAGACCGAGACTACCCAGTCCGGCCCCGTCGATCTGAGCGATATCCCGGGGCAGTATTGGTCTAACGCCAAGAAGCTCCTCAAGTCGCGCGGGGCCGATCTTTCGAATGCCGTGATTCTGACTGACGACGGCTCAACGCCCGTTGTCGATGCCAACTGGGTCGTGACATCTGCCTACTATAACGACAACGGTAACCTCGAGATTCAGCTCACGCGCAAGGACAGCTCGTCGGGTAATGCGTCCGGCGACCAGGGCACAACGGATAGCTCGAGCTCCAACACATTGGAGGACCTGAGCGACAAGGCGCAGGAGCTGGGAGATAAGGCGCAGCAGTTGGGCGACACGGCTCAGAACCTCGGCGATACCGCACAGAATCTGGGCGATATGGCAACCAACGCCTGGGATACGCTGCAAAATGGTATTTCGGGCGCGCAGGGGAACTAGCGGTCGAGCTGCTAGAACCTTAGCGGTACAAACAAAAACGGGGCGCAGGATCGCGTGACCGGACGCATAGGCGCGTTGGTCGGCGGTCCTGCGTCCCGTTTTGCTGTCGATTACAGCTGCTCGGCTGGACGCTCGGGCGAGCTGAAGCCCGAGTCAAAGGTGACGACGCACGAGGCGTCGGGCCTGCGCTCGTGCACGATGCGCGTGACGAGTTCCAGCAGCTCCTCGTCAGATATGTCAAAGCCGTCGGGACGCACCAGGTCAAAGGACACAAAGCCGTCGTGCTCATGCAAGTCGTGGATGGAGAGCGCGGGGTCGATCTGCGCTACGCCGCGCTTGACCCAGCCCCGTAGGTCGTCGCCGGTTGTCGCAATGGGGTCGCAGTGCAGCGTGATGTCGATGCCCATCTGATGCTTGATGTCGTGTTCGATGGTGTCCAGAATCTCGTGGTGCTCAAAGGCATCGCCCTCGCCGGGCATTTCCACGTGTGCGCTGGCAAACTGACGGCCGGGGCCGTAGTCGTGCACCATGAGGTCGTGTGTGCCCAGGACCTGGGGGTACGACATAATCCTGTCGCGGATTTCCTGGACGAGCTTGGGGTCGGGCGCTTGTCCCAACAGCGGGCTGATGGCGTCGCGCACCAGGCCCATGCCGCTGATGCAAATGAAGATGCCCACGCCCAGGCCCGCCCAGCCGTCGAGGTCAAAGCCTGTCGTTTGCGAAATAAGCGCCGCCGCCAAGACCGAGCCCGAGGTTATGACATCGTTTTTGGAGTCCTGCGCCGTGGCGATAAGCGTCTCGGAATCGATGCGGTTGCCCAGCGTGCGGTTGAACGCGGCCATCCAGAGCTTGACGAGCATGGACAAGACAAGGGCCGCCATGGAGAGCGCCGAATACGCGGTGGGGGAGGGCTTGATGATTTTGGTGACCGACTCCAGGATCAGGTTGATGCCGACGGCGCAAACGAGGACGGCGACAAACAGCCCCGCCAGGTACTCGTAGCGGCCGTGGCCATAGGGGTGCCCCTCGTCGGCCGGGCGGCTAGCAAGGCGGAATCCGAGCAGGCTCACGATGTTGCTCGAGGCGTCGGAGAGGTTGTTGAAGGCATCGGCGATAAGCGAGACAGAGCCGGCGAGCAGGCCCGCGACGCCTTTGGCCAAGCACAGGGCGATGTTGAGGCCGATGCAGATGAGGCTTGCGGCAAAACCCGCGTTGGTGCGGCAGGAGGTATCGACCGGCTCGCTTTCGCTGCCGGGAACAAGCGTATGTACCAGCCGATTTACAAATAGCATAACGATCGTCCTCACAATCATGTTTAAGGGGATAGTGTAGCTCGCATGGGCGCACCGTGCGCCGGTGCTCAGAAAATGCAGCAATGGTCTGCCCGCGCTAACGGGCAGGGCTTCTTGTCCGACCGGGTGCTCCATTTTGGGCCATATGGGTATGGGCATGTGCCTGCCTGCCCGACATACTTAATGTCGACAGCCCCTGCGTAAAGGAGGACGTTTCCATGGACGAGATGTTTGCCATAAAATGCCAAAACTGCGGCGGCCCTATGTACTCGCACCAGGCTAAACGCAGCTTTGAGTGCGCCTATTGCGGCACGGTCGTTCCGTGGCAGGCCGATGCGGGGGAGCCCAAGAGCGCCCTGGGTATCCGTCATACGCCGCTGACGGTGGTCGATGGGCTGCTCAAGCTCACCCATGTGTCGCAGCTCGAACGCCCGGTGGACCCGGACTGGTATTTCTTCAATTCGTACTGGCGCAATCGGTCGGTTCTGGAGCATCTGCTGTGGGAGGACCGTGGCACGGCGCAGGAGTTCCAAGAGGCTACGCATGTGAGCATTCCCTGCCCCTTCTGCGGTGCGTCCTTTGAGGGCGAGTCCACCCAGCGCGTGTTTGAGTGCCCGTCCTGCGGCAATAAGATCGGCGTTGCCGACCTGCTCAAGCCCGGTACCTTTAGCAAACGCCTGACCATGGGCGTTGGTGCGGAGTATGTGCCCGAGCAGGGCATTCCCTGCGAGATCACTCCGCAGCAGGCGCGTGCCAACGCACTGCAGCTGGTGCGCCAGTACCCCGACGCCTTTGCCGGGCACGACGTGGAAGACGCGATTCAAAATGACATGATGCTCTTCTATTTCCCCATGGCGCTGGCGGATTTGCGCATGATGGCGTCCTTCCCGGGCAAGGGGCTGAGCAAGGAGACCCTGGTGTACTACGAGGTGCTCGACTGGGCATATCCCCGGGCCAACTACCTGGACGTTCGCCTTATGGGCATTTTGGAGCCGTGGGATTTTGGCAAGGTGGGCCCGTTCGATCCTGCTATGCAGGAAGGCGACTTCCGCGTCGTTTCCGTCGATGCGTCTACCAAGGACCAGGTGGTTATTGATAAGCTGGCGCTCGACGTTGCCGGCAACGATGCCGAGGCGGTGCTGGGGCTCAATAAAAAGAGCATCCGCGCCTGGGCGCGCAAGGCCCGCAAGCACAAGGACGGCCTGGTGATGGTACCGGTCTACTTTGTCGATCGTCCTGCGACTGACAGCCGCGATGGCGAGCAGGTGCGCATTGCCGTAAACGGCCAGACGGGTCGTGCGGCCGCAGTAGTGTTTAGCGACAAGCGCGAGACGCATGTGGTGGCGCCGCTCAACCCCAACGTGGTGCTGTCGAGTGAAAGCACCGTGCATGCCGCGCCCATCGAGGTCAAATACGTTAAATCGCCCTTCCTATACCAGATCGTGCGCCGTGGAGGCGGCGAGCGGCCGCGCCAAGTGGCAGCGGCGGCCGAGGGTTCTTACCGAGAAGAGAAGCCCAAGCGCCGCGGTCTGCTTGGTGCGCTATTTGGGAAGTAGGGTGCCCATCCGTATCTCCCACTTTCCTCTTGAGGGATGCTGCTTAATAGCAAATGGCGATTATCATAAAGCCTGGCGGGGACAGAAACTGCGACGTCGTCGGAGGTCTTCGCGAAAGGGTCTCGTGGCTACCAGAATGAAATGCTAGAGACAACAGAGGCACATTCCATGGGGGTGACGCACGTGGACAACGACACCTTGCTGTTTCAGGACAAAGGTTCGGGCAGGTTTAAAGACGTTAGGATTTACCCCAACCGCATCGAGGTGCTCAGGAAGGGCACTTTCGGCGGCAGACACACCGAGATTGTCTACCTTAAGGACATCACGGGGGTCAACAGGATCAAGGGCCGCGACGTTTTTCTGCGCAACAGGTTGTTGACTGCCTGTGTCTTTAGCCTGAGCAGCCGCTCCCAGGCCCAGGAATTTGTGAACGCGCTGAACATGGTGATGTAGCCGACGTCGGCGTTCGGGCCAGACTTACGCCCGCGCATCTGGCGGCACGGTGGCTGGTCGTTCAACCTGCGAGGCGTCCTTTATGCGCTACTCCTTCATGTCAAAAATAGGGGCGCAGAACGGTATCCTGCGCCCCCGATTGAGTCGATGTGTCTAAAAAGGCGGGCTTGCCTATTCGCTGTCGTCCCCAGCGTTTTCGCGGTCACTGGCAAGCATTGCCGCGCCGGCGACCGTTGTCGCCACGGCGGCAGCGGCGAGCC
>URRJ01000082.1 GCA_900550205.1 uncultured Collinsella sp.
GGCGGCCACTACCGCTGGCCGGAGTGGATCGGGATCTGCGAGGAGAACGGCCTGGTCAGGAGCATGTCCGCGAAGGGCTGCAGCCCGGACAACTCGGCCTGCGAGGGCTTCTTCGGGCGCCTCAAGAACGAGTTCTTCCACTACAGGGACTGGGAGGGCGTGACGGCCGAGGAGTTCATGGGAAGGCTCGAGGCCTACCTCGTGTACTATCGTGAGGAGCGGATCAAGAAGTCCCTCGGGTGGCTGAGCCCGATGGAGTACCGCAGGAAGCTTGGATACGCCTAGGCGCGGTCCAAGAAATCGTCCGCACCCCCAAGTGGGAGAAAATCCACGCTCATTTTTCATGCGGGAGATTATCCACGCTCATTTCGCGCCGAAGGCGTGGCCCGCGACCTCGCTTGCCTACAGCTGCTCGAGCATCGCCGTGCAGCCGGCGAGCACGTCGCGGTAGGTGGCATCGAAGTTGCCGGTGTACCAGGGATCGGCCACGTCGCCGGGGCGCTCGGTCCAATCGAGCAAGCGCGTAATCTTGCCGTCGGAGTCGTCGCCAAAGATGCGACGCAGGCCACGCGCGTTCTCAGCATCCATATAGACAATGTGATCCCAGTCGCCATACTCCGCGCGACGCACCTGACGGGCACGGTGCGCAACGACGGGAATCCCGACTTCACGCAGCTTGGCAACCGTGCCATGATGCGGCGGGTTGCCGATCTCCTCGGTCGAGGTCGCAGCGGAGTCAATGACAAACTCGCCTGCGCGCCCGGCGCGCTGCACCAGCTCGGTAAACACCGACTCAGCCATCGTCGAGCGGCAGATGTTGCCGTGGCAGACAAAGAGAACGCGATGGACGGGCTTTGGGCTATTCATGACCAGCTCTCTCCAAACGAAGCCAAGTACGACGCATTATCGAACGGCGTCCCTAGGCCCTGACGATGCCAGCGAGCGCGACAGGTTCATGCTGGGAACCTCGATGATGCGCCAGAAGGCAACGGAGACGAGCATGCTTGCGGGCAGCGAGACCGCGGCAATCGCGAGCGGGTCGACAATCCCGAGCCTGGGCAGCAGGGCAGCGAGCGCACCGATGACAATGGCGTGGGTAAGGTAGAGGCTGTACGACACCTTTCCCAAAAAGACCATGGGGGCCGCAGAGAGCGCACGGCGCGTGAACCCGTCGGCGATCGCGACGACAACCACCACCAGGCAGGCCGCGTTCATGGCGGTGGACTCCAACGCCTCAAGGACCCCGCCGGGATGCCACACGAGCGAGAGCTCGATAACGCCAACGGAGGCCACAAGCAGCGCCAGCTCGGCCTGGATTGAAAGCTTGACGGCCTTGATTTTGTCGAATTGCCGGGCCGCCATGACGCCAAGCCAGAACATCAGGCAAAGGCGCAGCGGAAAGTAGCCCGTCCAGTACGAGACAAGCACCGCAATAAAGGCCGCAACAACCGCCAGACCCGTCCGGCGAATCCTTGATATGCACCAGATGGCCAGCGGAAGCGTCAGGCTAAACCAGAGCTCCCAGCTCATGGACCAGACGGGAGAGTCAACGCGGACGAGCTGCGCGCCAAAGAGGTCGTTGAGGCCATTGGACACGTTGAACAGCACGTCGAACTGCATGAGGATGTCATGAACCGCAGTGGGAAGGCCCGCGTCGTAGGCGACGGCAAGCGCGGAGCGCGACGTGGACCCCAGGCGCCATGCCACGTAGCCCGCAGGAAGGGCCAGTGCAATCGCCGCAAACAGCGGCACGCAAAGGCGGACGACCCTTCTTGGGTAATAGCCAAGCCAGTCGTACCCGCCGTTTCCCATGTGCTTAAGGGGAACAAGAGACAGCACTATGCCAGACAGGATGAAGAACACCATAACCGACGCGGTGCCAGGGAAGAGGCTCGGACCCCCCGCGCCAAACGGCTTGACCATGATGTCGACGTGATACAGGAACACTATCAGCGCCCCGAGCCCTCGCAGGCCGTCAAGCGACAAGACACGCTTCTCGTGAGCAGGCATCGTCACCCCTTCCTTCATGCATTCGAGCAGAGCGTCACATTATATACCCTCATGGATTTAGCGTACATTTTGACGAGAAAGACCCCCGAATCGGGCGGATTCGGAGGTCTGGCTCATCTTTATGTACGCTGTCTGGAGCCGAGACCGCCGGCAGCAAGGGCGCCGGCACCCGCCCTACTCGGCCTCGTGCTCCTTGCCACCGGCCTCCGGGGGGTCGTCCTTCTCGACCTCGTCCTCGCGGATGCCCATCTCGAGACTCTTCTGGCGCATCTTCTGCACCAGTGCCGGCTCCTTGACCAGAAGGTCGTACACCACGGCAGACACCAGCACAAAGGCGGCCTGCAGCAGGAAGAGCGGCAGGTAGTCGGGGCGCTCCACGTTGGGGACCATGACCGAGATGGCAACCAGCATGACGCCCGTGTCGGCGTAGCCCACGATCTTCTGCACGGAGTCGGCCTTGGTGCGCAGCGGGCGCGGCGTGATGTCAGCCACGATGGCCACCGTCATGGTGCGGTACACTCAGATGGCAAGCAGCGTGATCAGGATGGCGCAGATAAGCAGCGGCAGGCTTCCCGCGTTGTTTGCGATTGCGATGAGCGGCAGATGTTGCCATGACAGATAAACAGTACGCGTTGCATATGCGGTTTCCTTTCGATCGTCATCATCGAGCTCGAGTATCGCATCTACGCCTACGCCCTCGCCCGCTTGCGCTCCCAACGAGCCAGCTTAATCGTCACCAGCGTAAGCGCCCAGGCGACAAGCGAGAACGCGGCGCCCACTGCGCCCACGTACGCAATGCCAACGCTGCTTACCACGGCGCCGCCCACTGCGGTGCCAAACGAGATGCCGACGTTAAACGCCATGGGCTCAACCGAACTTGCGAGAACCATCGACTTGGGATGGCGGCTGCGTGCTACGTCCATAAAGTGCGTGATGCACGATACCGAGAACAGGTACATGAGCAGCGCCAAGCTAAAGACAAAGACAAGTGCGAGCGGCATGGTGCCGCCCACAGCAAACAGCCCGAGTAGCGCCGCAGCCTGCAGCACAAACGTCACAAGCAGCGCCTTCATGCCAAAGCGTGCATCGATCCATCCGCCCAGGATGTTCGAGATCAGACAGAACACGCCGTAGGCCATAAGCGTGGTGCTTGCCTGAACGGTGCCCATACCCAGCACCTGCTCAAGATAAGGCGTCACGTAGCCGTAGAATACGTAGACCGATCCCACGCCAAACAAAAAGATGAGCATGCCGGTGATGATGCTCGGCTCGCGTAGCAGCCCCGCCTGCTCGCGGAAGGTGGCGGGCTCATCGGTCTGCCCGGCGCGAGGCATAAACGCCACGAGCGCGCTACAGATCAAAACGGCAAAGGTCAGCGTGCCGTACATGGCCACGTGCCAATCGAGTGTGTCGGCCACAAACTTGCCAATCGAGGTCACAAAGACCATCGCCACCGAAAACGCGCCGTACACGACCGAGATGGCAAGTGAGGTTTGCTGCGGGGATAGCAGCTCAGGGATGTACGTCACGCCCACGGCGAGCAGCGCACCCGAGACAGAGCCCAGGACAATGCGTGAGATAAACAGCACCTGGAAGTTGGGGGCCAACGCCATGACCAGGTTGCCGAGCACAAAGACGACGCTATAGCACACGAGCAGCTGGTAGCGGCGGAATCGCCCCGTGCTGAGCGCGAGCACCGGCGTCGCGATAGCGTAGACGAGCGCAAACACGCTGATGAGCTGGCCCGCAGTGGCAAGTGATATGCCGAGTTCCGTTGCCAGGTCGCTCTCGATGCCGATGACCACGAACTCGGAGCAGCCGAGCGAGAATCCCAACAGCACGAGCAGCGCCAGGCAGAGCTTGGTGCGCGCGGGGGAGAGCGCGGCGGCGGTTGGCTTACTTTTAGGCGTGGTTGCGGCGGTCAAGGTTGTCACTCCAATGTCGCATGAATAAGCGGGATTCAATCCCTGCAACTCTAACAGAATGTGACAAAGGGACAGTCTCTTTGTCACATTGCGCTGCCGGCCAGTCGCCCAAACCATCACAACATTCGGCGAAAATCTCGAAATCGAGGAAAAGCGTCGAATGTTGTGACGGTTTTTGTGTCCGGCGCGGGTGAGCTTCGGTGTCGTCTGGGGGTATAAAACTAGCGAGTGTTTATTTGCGAGGCCTAAGGGGCGCCCCGTATGGATATCGATAACTTTGAATGGTGGTATAGCGAGGGCGAGGCTCCGGACGAGGAGTGGGACGAGCCCGCGCCGCGTGACGTGTCGAGCGACGAGGACGAGACCGGCAACGATGCCGTCGAGACGGACGCCGCTTCCGACTCCGCCGAACCCCTAACCTTTGAACAGGCTTGGGCCCAAGCCGAGGCTGATGAGGCAAAGGCCGATGCCACGGCCACACTGGGTGAGCCAGCCGACATGTCCATCTCGCCGGCAAAGACCCCGCAGCCGCGTCACACTATCGACCCCGACAGCACGGCATCCTTCAGCATTCTCGACGTGCCCGCGCAAGGCGCCCAGGCGCCTGCGCCCACGCATCGCCCCGACCTGGCTCGCGAGGAAGATGCTGGCCGCCGCTCGCCGCTCGGCCCCATCCTTATCGCCTTCATGGCCGGCGTCATCGCTTGCTCGGCGATCGGAAATGTCTGGAGCCATGTGGAGCAACAGCGCAAAGATGCCGCCAAGGTCGAGATGTCTGTCGAGCAATCGCTTAGCCGCACGCGCTCGGTACATGTGTCGGTCGAGGTCAAGGACGGCGCGACGTGGGACACCGCGCGCGGCGACAGCCAAATGCTCATCCATATCGTGGGGCGCACGCTCAAAGGGCAGACGATTGACGAGTACCAATACGTCAATTCCGCCGGTGACGGCATCGAACTTAAGCCCGGTGACTACGAGCTTACCGTCGATGAACCGCCCGTCGCCACCGACGGCACGCGCTTCCGCGCCTCAAAGCGCATGGTCCCCGTGAGCTTTAACTCGCAGGCGCCCGATACGGTCGACACCACGCCTCAGGGCGGGTTTGACCTTTACGTGGATACCCAGTAGGCGCTCGCCGCTCATTCCGCTATGGCTACTCAATCATCGCTTGCCGTCCCGTCCCGCCGCCAAGAGTGGGACAATAGCCCTCGACACTATTGTTTACTTTTGGAGGAAGTAGCATGTCTACCGTCACTACTATCAAGCGCGGCGGCCTCACCGCGGCCATCGATTCCATGGGTGCCCAGCTCACGAGCCTTGCCCTCAACGGCAACGAGTATCTGTGGCAGGGCGACCCCGCCTTTTGGGGCAAGCATGCGCCCATCCTGTTCCCCATTGTGGGCTCGCTGCGCAACAACACGGCAACGTCTGCGGCCGGTACCTGCGAGATGCCGCGCCACGGACTCGCGCGCATCGTCGAGCACAAGCTGGTCGAGGTTTCGGAGGACGGCTCCTCGGTAACGTACGAGATCACCGACACGCCCGAGTCGTTCAAGGCCTTTCCGTACCACTTTAAGCTCAACATGACCTATGCCCTGACTGGCGACGCCACGCTTACCCAGACCTTTGCCGTTACGAACACCGGCGACGTGGACCTGCCGTTCTCGGTGGGCGGCCACCCCGCGTTTAACGTACCGGCTCCCGGTGCCGAGGACGAGGCATTCGAGGATTACGAGCTGGCGTTTACTGAGGCTTGGACGAACGAGGCTCCCATCATCACGCCCGACGGTCTTATGACGTTCGAGGGTAGCTACAAGGCTCCCGATAACTCGGACGTGCTGCCCATCACGCATCGCAGCTTCGATAACGATGCCATCATGTTCACCGATACTCCGGGCTCCACGCTCACGCTGCGCGGCCGCAAGTCGGGCCACGGCGTCAAGATCGACTTTGAGGGCTTTAAGTACATTGGCGTGTGGTCTGCCGCCAACGACGCTCCGTTTGTGGCGCTCGAGCCCTGGACCGGTCATACCACCATGGACACCGAGGACGATGTCTTTGAGCGTAAGGTCAACACCATCACCTTGGCCCCTGGTGAGACGGACGTTCGCAGCTTTAGCGTAACGCTGCTCTAGAGGCTCCGCCGTTCTGACGAACGGCGGGCCGGTCGACGCTGCGCGCCACCCAGAGCGACAATTTGTCATTCAAAAGGCAAGGCATGACCAGAAGGTCAATGCCTTGCCTTTTTCATGCCTAGCCGTTGGGGACGTTCTTAAACGACTAGTCGTTAAGGAACGTCCCCAACGACTACATCCAATCATTCCGTGCGGGTTATATGCAGGTTTGCCTGCGCACGCTATCATGTATGGGTTAGACCGCAACTATGTACCCCATACGCGAAGGGATGCGCATGTATCTGAAGATCGACATGTTCTAGCCGGGCTTACCCCCGCAGTGGCGCCATACGCCCCATCAATTCTGCCGATTTTCACCTTCACGCATATAAAGGAGTCCCGCCATGCGCGACAAGCTCGAAAAGATCATCAAGGCCTACGAGGAGCTCGAGAAGAAGCTTTCCGACCCGGCCGTCGCCTCCGATATCAAGGAGTTCACGCGTCTCAACAAGGAGTACGCGCACCAGTCCGACCTCATCGCCGCCTCGCGCGAGTACATCGGTGCGCTCGATGACATCGAGGCTGCCAAGGAAATGCTCCACGATACTACCGATGCCGATGAGAAGGAGATGCTCCAGATGGACATCTCCGAAAACGAGGCCAAGCTTCCCCAGCTCGAGGAAGACATTAAGTACATGCTCATCCCGAGCGACCCCAACGACGACAAGAACACCATCGTCGAGATTCGTTCCGCCGCCGGTGGCGATGAGGCAGCCATCTTTGCCGGCGACCTGTACAAGATGTATCAGCGTTTCTGCGAGTCGCGCGGTTGGAAGACCACCGTGCTCGACTCCAGCCCCAGCGAGGCCGGCGGCTTTAAGTCCATTGAGTTCAAGGTCGAGGGCGACCGCGTCTACTCCGTCATGAAGTTCGAGTCCGGCGTGCACCGCGTCCAGCGCGTCCCCAAGACCGAGTCCCAGGGCCGCATTCAGACCTCCACGGCTACCGTCGCCGTACTTCCCGAGGCCGAGGAAATCGACGTCCAGATCAACCAGTCCGACCTGCGCATCGACACCTACTGCGCCTCCGGCCCTGGCGGTCAGTGCGTTAACACCACGTATTCCGCCGTGCGCATCACCCACCTGCCCACCAACACCGTGGTGCAGTCGCAGGAACAGCGCTCCCAGATTCAGAACCGCGAAGTCTGCATGCAGATGCTGCGCGCCCGTCTGTACGAGATGGAGCTCGAGAAGCAGCAGGCAGAGCTCGGTGCCGAGCGCCAAAGCCAGATCGGCCACGGCAACCGTTCCGAGAAGATCCGTACCTACAACCAGCCCCAGGACCGCGTGACCGATCACCGCATCGGCTTCAACTCCACCTATAACGGCGTCCTCCTGGGCGACCAGCTCGGCACCGTCATCGAGGCACTCGCCGCCGCCGAGCGAGCCGAGAAGCTGGCACAGGCTGTGTAGCGGGTTACGCGGTTTTACCAAACCGCGTAACGGCTCGACGCTGCAAACGCCCCTAAGCGGCAATCTGACGTTCAATCGTCGGTCGCGTACCGAAGTACGCTTCCCTCCTCTTTCACGTCACCTTGCTCGCTTAGGGGCGTTTTCGCTGACTTATGCTCAACCTGCGGCGACTTAGAGGTAGCCATTGGGGACGTTCTTAAATGACTAGTCAACTTGTAGGGTAGTCATTGGGGACGTTCTTAAATGACTAGGTTGGGTAAATAACTTTTCGAGTTTATTTAATCTGCTTTGTTAGAAATTAAGCTGTTTGCCTGCTTAAAGCAATTGACGGCATGTATCCGCTATTGAAAATATTGCTCCAAAAATCGTCCGATAAGTCGCGGGGTGATTTTTACCGCGTCGTTCGTCAAGTGATTTGGCAAGTTCTTGGTTAGATATTGGTCAGTTTTGGGGCAACCTTGCCAAAAGCTTGACGAATGCAAATCTAGACGTCGACGAATGAACACTTTGAGCGAGCCCGGTGCAAAATTCTGGGCTGATTATCGATAATCGCCTTCAATCGTCCCTTGTCGTGCGTCGCCCTCGCGTACAATCTGCTCCGACATTCGCGCGCCGCCCGGCGCATAAGAGGGGAGGACCCCATGGCAAACGAGATCTGGACCATCAAGCGTTGTCTCGAGTGGACCAAGGAGTACCTGGCTGAGCGCGGCGAGGAGCACCCCCGTCTTTCTGCTGAGTGGCTGCTCTGCGCTGCCACGGGTCTGGCACGCATCGACTTATATATGCGCATGGACGAGTTGCTTGACGCGGCCCAGCTCGAGACCATGCACGCGGCGGTCGTCCGCCGCGCCAAGGGCGAACCGCTGCAGTACATCACCGGCAGCACGCAGTTCCGCATGATCGACGTCGCGTGCGCCCCCGGCGTACTCATTCCACGTCCCGAGACCGAGATGCTCGTCGAGGAAGTCCTCAATTATCTGG
>URRJ01000083.1 GCA_900550205.1 uncultured Collinsella sp.
CACATGCGCTGCTTGGCGGCTTTGTCAGTGAGCGCCGCCTCAAAACCGTCGAGCGCGAGCACGCGGCGGCCCTGCACATGGGCGACCAGGCCGGGCTTGAGCATGGCGGTGTCGAAGTCATCAATCGCCACGAGCATATCGGCGTAGGTTTCGCGCATGACATCGGCCGCGCTGTTATCGAGCAGCAGCACCGCTTCGGGATCCAGAGCCTCAAGCGCCTCGCGAAACAGGTCGCACGGTAGGGCGTGGCCCACCGTCACAGCTCCGTCGCCCGCGCCGGCAACACTCGCCAGCACACAAAACTCTTCGGGCGCGTAACCGATTGCCCCGAGCGCCTTGCGCAATGCGGCGCCATCCGCGCCGGCGGCAAGTTCGCCGCCCGAGCGCTCGGCATCATCCAAATCACCTTTGACCAGCACGATCCGCGAGCACGCGTTGCCCGCGATGCGCACGCCACGGCCCACAAGCGATGCGAGCTCCTGCTCGGCGGCCTGAGCGATAGCTTCTTTTTTCTGGCTTTGTGACGTGGACATGTGCTCTCCAATCGTTTGCGTGCCCACCATTATATAAAAGAGCCGCCCGTGAGTGGTTGCTTTGCGGGCCGTTGGGTATAAGCACGGTCGTACTGAGTTTTACGCGGCCGAGCCGCGTTGCATTATGGAGGTCACCATGGCTGACATTAAGCAGATTACCCCCGAGAACTTCGATTCCGTCGTTAGCGACAACCTTCCCGTACTGGTTGATTTTTGGGCGCCCTGGTGCGGGCCCTGCCGATCGCTCTCGCCCATCGTGGACGAGGTAGCCGACGAGCTGGCCGGCAAGCTTGCCGTTGCCAAGTGCAACGTCGATGACAATCAGGACCTGGCCATGAAGTTTGGCGTCATGAGCATCCCCACGCTGATTGTCTTTAAGAACGGTGAGGAGGTCGACCGCTCGGTCGGCGCGCTGCCCAAGGCAAGGCTGCAGGCGTTGCTGGAGAAGCACCTGTAATACGCTGGTTACATTTTGGCGTCCTGCCGCCGTCCATGAGCGCTTTTGCACCGCTCGCCGGACTTCTGGATGCACCGCGTGCGACCACGGATAGTATGGTAAATACAAACAGCCCCCAGTGAACGGGTGCGGGTCACACAGACTCGCACCCGTTTTCTTATGCGGTAGCGCCCCGCGCGGGCGTAGTAGAATCTGAACCACTGGATTGCCCCGAGCATAAGGAGATTTCCCATGCATGACGTCGGAATGAACATGAGCCAGCTTGCCATGAGCGTCAAGCAGGTCGACGACACCATCGAGCTCGCCCACGAGTGGAGCCATCAGCTGCTGCATGCGACCGAGAATTTTGACATGGAGCGCATTGGCGCCAAGCTCGAAGCTGCCATGGCCGCACTGCACGAGGCGCATGACGCGCTCGAGGGCTACGAGGAAGCCATCGAGGCTGACCACAACTCCGTCGGCTCCGTAAAGCTGGTGTAGGGTGTCCGAACACGAACACGAGCACGGCTGCGGGCACGACCACCGCAACGACACGGGCGACGAGGCGAGCTGCCGTTGCGGCGGCGGCTCCGAGCTGGTCCGTTTTTCGGTCACCGCGCCCGATGACCTACTGCGCCGCTTTGACGAGCAGATCGCACGCCGCGGCGACGTGGCCAACCGCTCCGAGGCAGTGCGCGATTTGATTCGCGCCTCGATCGCCAAAGAGCAGATGCGCACGCCCGATGAGCACGTTATCGGGTCGCTCACCATGATCTACGACCATCACACCGGCGATCTGACGCGTCGCCTGGACGAGGTGCAGCACGACTACACCGACGAGATCGTATCGACCATGCACGTGCATCTTGATCACCACAACTGTCTGGAGATCTTGGCGCTCAAGGGTCGCGGCGAGCGCGTCTACGAACTAGCCGACCGCCTGCTGGGCCTGCGCGGCGTTAAGCACGGCGAGCTCACCTGCGCCGCCACCAGGCAAAGTCTGGGGCTATAGCGGGATTTCCCGCAGCGCACCTGCCAAAAAGGGACAGGTTTGTTTTGGCAGGTTTAGAAGTTTTACCTACCAAAATAAACCTGTCCCTTTTTGGTCGGTTTTGATGAGGGGTGTCGCATGCGGCATGTGCATATTCATGTGACGGGCATTGTGCAGGGCGTTGGCATGCGACCGTTTGTGTATCGCGAGGCCATGGCGCATGGCATTTGCGGCTGGGTGCTCAATGCGGGCGACGGCGTGCACATCGAGGCGCATGCCCCGGCCGATGCGCTCGATGCTTTTGTTGCCGCGCTTTCCGAGCATGCGCCTGCGGCAGCCCGCGTAGAGCATGTCGAGACTATGGACCTGGCAGCCAACGGTTGGGATGCCGCCAGTGAACAGGGTTTTCGCATCGTAGCATCGCAGGACCAGACCGCGCACACGACGCTCGTCTCGCCCGATATCGCCACCTGCGACGATTGCCTGCGCGAGTTGTTCGATCCCGCCGACCGACGCTATCACTACCCCTTTATCAACTGCACCAACTGCGGCCCGCGCTTTACCATCATCCGATCGCTGCCTTATGACCGAGCGGCCACGTCGATGGATTGTTTTCCCATGTGTCCCGAGTGCGCCGCGGAGTATGCCGACCCACTCGACCGGCGTTTTCACGCGCAGCCCGATGCCTGCTTTGATTGCGGGCCGCATATTACATGGCACGAGGCGGGCGTGGGCAATGAGCCGGGCGAAGCCGCCGCGTCGCCGGTCGTCGGCACCACGCGCGAGAACAGCGACGCCATTATCGACCGCTGTGTTGAGCTGCTGGCCAACGGCGGTATCGTCGCTATCAAGGGTCTGGGCGGATTTCACTTGGCATGCGACGCCTCCAACGAGCAGGCGGTAGCCGAGCTTCGCCGCCGCAAACGCCGCAGCAACAAACCGCTTGCCGTTATGGTACGCGACCTTGCCGACGCTGAACGCCTGTGCCATGTCAACGACGTTGAGCGCGGCTTGCTGGCCGGCAGTATTCGTCCCATTGTGCTGCTGCGCCGACGTGCTGTTTGCGAGAGCGGCGGTTCCCCCAACGCCCTCGCGCTCGCGCTGTCCGTCGCACACGACCTTCCCGAACTCGGTGTTATGCTTCCCTACACCCCGCTTCAGCATCTGTTGCTTGCCGCGGCAGAAACCCGCGGCATGCACGCGCTCGTCATGACCAGCGGAAACCTGAGCGAGGAACCCATCGAGACAGACGACGACCTTGCCTGGGAACACCTCGTTGCCGCCGGCATCGCCGACGCGTTGCTCGGTAACGACCGCGCGATCCTCTCGCGCTACGACGACTCTGTAGTGCGAGAGGCGAACGGCGCCGTTATGCCCGTTCGCCGCGCTCGCGGATATGCACCCCAGCCGCTGCCGTTGCCGGCGCTCGACGGCGCTCCGTCCTGCATGCTCGCCTGCGGGCCACAACAAAAGGCCACGATTGCGCTCACGCGTGAAGGGATGAACGGCGAGGCGACCTGTTTTGTGTCGCAGCATATCGGCGATGTTGAAAACGGCGGGACCTTCGATGCCTGGAACGCCGCACGCACTCGCTTGGAAGATCTCTTTGACTTGGCGCCTGCCGCCTTAGCCTGCGATGTACATCCCAGCTATCTATCGAGCCAGTGGGCGCGCGAGCAGGCACGAAAATGCAATCTGCCGCTCGTCGAGGTGCAGCCCCATCATGCGCATATCGCGAGCGTAATGGCCGAGGCCATCGCCGCGGGCCAGCTTACAACCGACGCGCGCGTCCTTGGCATCGCCTTTGACGGCACCGGCGCCGGTACCGATGGGACCATTTGGGGCGGCGAGTTTCTTGTCGCCAGCCTTGGCGGCTTTGAGCGCGCCGCGCATTTGCGCACCTGGGCGCTCCCCGGCGGGGCGGCCTCCGTGCGTGACGCCCGCCGCAACGCCTTCGCCTTGCTCAGTGAGCTCGGCCTGCTTGAACACCCGGGGGCCGTGGGGCTTTTGGACAGCCTTGACGAACAGACGCGCAGCATAACGGCAACGATGATCGAGCGCGGCATCAACAGCCCGCGCACCAGCAGCATGGGTCGCTTGTTTGATGCCGCAGCCGCGATTCTGGGCATTTGCGGCCAGGCGACCTACGAGGGTGAACCCGCCATCGAGCTTGAGGGCGCCGCCTGGCGCGCGCTCGGCAGCGAAAGTATCTGCCCCACCGGCAATATGACCAGCTTTTCCGTAACCGAATCATCCCGTCCGGACGACTGCCATGTTCTGAACTCCAGACCGCTTATTGAGGCGCTTTTGGAGGGAATCGGGGCCGGCGTGCCCGCCGGCCAGCTCGCGCTCGACTTCCACGTCACCATCGCACGCGCGTCAGCCCGCATCGCAAACGAGATCTGCGCCCGTGAAGGCCTCGACAGCGTCGCGCTCTCGGGCGGTGTGTTCATGAACCGACTTTTGCTCCAGTTCCTCACCCGCGAGCTCAAAAGCATGGGTCTTACCGTCTTGGTTCCCCACTCCGTGCCCGTCAACGACGGCTGCATCGCCTACGGTCAGGCGGCGATCGCGCGCGCCCACCTCGCGCAGATCGCATCGCAGTAGCCCGAGCTCGCTCGTCGCCGCGCCAACTGTCTCACGGGCGTAACGCGTTTGCCCGCGAACCCCGCGAGCGCTACCATCAAGCAATGGATTATCAAGCGCCTATCCAGCGCAAAGCGTATAAAAGGGGAACAATATGTGCCTTGCCGTTCCCGGTAAAGTAGTCAAACGCGACGACGACCTCAAGGCCACCGTCGACATGATGGGCATCGAGCGTCCGGTGTCGCTGCGACTCGTGCCGACGGCACAAGTAGGCGACTATATTCTGGTGCACGCTGGATTTGGCATCCAGATCGTCGACGAGCAGGAGGCGCAGGATACGCTCGACCTGGTCAACACCATGACCGAACTGGTCGAAGAAGACCAACTGGCCAGCAACCCGGCCGAGGCGTACTAGTGGTGGCCGGACAGCCGGCTCGCTCCGGTATCGACTTTTCGGCATTTCGCGATTCCAAGCTGGCCCGCGAGCTCATCGAACGCATCCGTGAACTCGTCGGCGACCGCACCATCAACCTTATGGAAGTCTGCGGCACGCACACCGTGAGCATCGGTCGCTATGGCTTTCGCTCCATTATGCCGGCGGGACTCAAGCTGCTGAGCGGCCCAGGTTGCCCCGTCTGCGTTACCGCCAACCGCGATATCGACCATGCAATCGCGCTCGCCAACATAGACGGCGCCATCATCACCACCTTTGGCGACATGATGCGCGTGCCCGGATCGTCCACCTCACTCGCCGCGCAAAAGGCAGCAGGGTGCGACATTCGCATCGTCTACTCCCCGCTCGACGCGCTCGATATCGCCGAGCAAAACCCCAATCGTCCGGTCATCTTTATGGGTGTGGGCTTTGAGACCACAACGCCCACCATCGCCGCCGCCATCCTGGAGGCAGACGCGCGCGGGCTGCAGAACTTCTCGGTCTACTGCGCCCATAAGACCACGCCGCCGGCGCTGCGCGCCATCGCCAACGATCCCGAGACCACTATCGACGGCTTTATCCTTCCGGGGCACGTCGCCACCATCACAGGCCTGGCACCCTTTGGGTTTTTAGTCGACGAGTTCGAGACCCCCGGCGTGGTCACGGGATTTGAGCCGGTCGATATTCTGCAGGGCATCTGCATGCTGGTCCAGATGGTTGTCGAGAACAAGCCGGCGATCGACAACGCCTACCGCCGTGGCGTCAACGCAGACGGTAACCCCGTGGCGCGCCAGCTGGTCGAGCAGGTATTTGAGCCGTGCGATACCACATGGCGCGGGCTGGGGCCGATTGCGGCCTCGGGACTCGCCATTCGTCCCGAATTCTCGCGCTTTGATGCCCGCACCCGCTTTGACGTGCCCATCGAGCCGACGGTCGAGCCACGCGGATGCCGCTGCGGCGACGTGTTGCGCGGAGCCATTACGCCGAGCGACTGCCCTCTGTTCGGCCACGCTTGTACACCCGAGCATCCCGTCGGCCCCTGCATGGTGAGCTCGGAGGGCAGCTGTGCGGCGTACTTTAGATACCGTAACTAGCCCGGACGCACCCGCACACTGGCACCACCCACGATTGGAGTTTTCGATATGTCCCATAGCGTTACCGATAGCACCGTCCTGCTGGGTCACGGCTCCGGCGGCCAGATGATGAAACGCATCATCGACGAGGTCTTTTTGGATGCCTTTGGGTCGCCCGAGCTACTCGAGGGCAACGATGCCGGCGTCGCCGCACTGCCCGCGAGCGGGCGCATCGCCATGTCGACCGACAGCTTTGTCGTCTCGCCCCAGTTCTTCCCCGGCGGCAACATCGGTCGCCTTGCCGTGTGCGGAACCGTCAACGACGTCGCGACCTCGGGCGCCAACGTGCGCTACCTATCGTGCGGCTTTATCCTCGAAGAGGGTTATCCCATGGACAAGCTGCGTCAGATCGTGCAGACCATGGCCGAGACGGCGCGCGAGGCGGGCGTGGCGATTATCACCGGCGACACCAAAGTGGTTGAGCGCGGCGGGGCCGACGGCGTCTACATCAATACCGCCGGCGTGGGCGAAGTGCCCGCGGGTGTGGCGCTCAGTGGCGCAAACTGCCAGCCTGGCGATGTCATCCTGGTGTCGGGCACACTCGGCGACCACGGCATCGCCATCATGAGCCAACGCGAGGGCTTGGCGTTTTCGAGCAACATCGAAAGCGATGCCGCGCCGCTCAACCACCTGATAGCCGACGTTCTGGCCGCAGCCCCCGACACGCGCTGTTTCCGCGACCCCACGCGCGGCGGCCTTGCATCAACACTCAATGAGTTTGCGCAGGCCAGCGGCGTTGCGATGGAGGTCGATGAGGACGCCGTGCCCGCGCGTCCCGATGTGCAGGCGGCTTGCGAGATGCTCGGCTATGACGTGCTGCAGGTGGCAAACGAGGGCAAGATGGTCGCCGTGGTGCCAGCCGAGCAGGCCGATGCGGCTCTAGCCGCCATGCGTACTGCCCGCTACGGCGAGAACGCCGCGATTATCGGCCGCGTGCTGCCGCTTGGATCGGACGCTCGACCCGCCGTGCGCGTACGCACCGGCTGGGGCTCAACCCGCATCCTCGACATGCTTGTGGGAGAACAGCTGCCAAGGATTTGCTAAGCGGAACCGCACGGTCGGCGCGATGTGGCTAGACATCCCTGGAGATATTCAGATTCCAAGCACGCCCAACGCATAAGCCCAGTATTATGAGGTGCGTTTTGAAACCCAATGACGGGAGCTTTCATGGCAGCAGCTTTTTCCCATGTGATCTTTGATCTGGACGGCACCATCCTCAACACGCTCGAGGACCTGGCGGCCGCCGGCAACCATACCTGTGAGATGCACGGCTGGCCCACGTTTGCCGTTGACGAATACCGCTATAAGGTGGGAAACGGCATGCTCAAGCTGGTTGAGCGCTTTATGCCTGCCGAGTATGCGGGCGACGGCCGCATGTTTGAGCAGACGCTTGCCGAGTTTAGGGCTTACTACGGCGAGCACAAGGAGGACCACACCGCCCCCTATGCCGGCACAATCGAGATGCTCGACCGTCTGCGCGCCGCGGGCATCCAGCTTGCCGTGCTTACCAACAAGGACCACATTTCGGCGGCCCCGCTTATCGAGAAGTACTTTGGTCCCAACCGCTTTGCGCTGGTCCAGGGCCGTGTCGCCGCTTTTCCGCCCAAGCCCGAAGCGCCCGCCACGCTGCATGTGATGGAGGAGCTGAGCGCCGACCCGGCAACCACGCTCTATGTGGGCGATTCCAATGTCGACGTCCTGACCGGTCACAATGCCGGCCTCAAGAGCGCGGGCGTCAGCTGGGGCTTCCGCGGCCGCGCAGAGCTGGAGGCCGCCGGCGCCGACTACGTGGTAGACACCCAGGCAGAGCTCGCGGCGCTGGTGCTGGGCGAGTAGCGAGCGGCACTGCTTAACGTAGCTGCGACAATTCTTCCGCGAGGAAAGCGCGTCCCGTTTTGGAGCTCCGGAATGGGATGCGCTTTCCGTTTGAGGCGCGTCGGGGAAACTGCATCCCGTTTTGGAGCAATAATCCGGGTCGCACTTTCCGCAACCCACCCCATCCGGAAACCTCGACCCGGAATTCAGCCAAAAACCGGTCCACATTTTCCCGAGCACTCGATGCAACGCTGGCGCAAGGAGTGTCCCCAACTGCCGGCAGAAAAGGAACGTCCCCAAGTGCCGCCCCAATGACTACCATGGCAACGCCGCAGGTAGAGGACGAACAGCGAGCGGGCACCAGAGCGAACAAATTGGCATGAAAAGAGAACGGCATAGACCTTCTGGTCA
>URRJ01000084.1 GCA_900550205.1 uncultured Collinsella sp.
CGCGGCGGCCCGCGCTGCATGAGCATGCCCTTCTGGCGCGAGGACCTCTAAGTCTTTCCGTTTCCGGTGCGGTCCCCCTACAACCGCACCGGTTTCGCCCGTCAAACGGGCAACACTAATACTTACGTAATTCATTTCTTCGAAAGGATTCGAACCATGGGTGTTAACCTCTCCGGCCGTAGCTTCCTCAAGCTTCTCGACCTCACCACCGAGGAGATCGAGTACCTGCTCAAGCTCTCCAAGAACTTCAAGGATATGAAGCGCGCTGGCGTTCCTCACCGCTATCTCGAGGGCAAGAACATCGTTCTGCTCTTCCAGAAGACCTCCACTCGTACCCGCTGCGCCTTCGAGGTCGGCGGCATGGATCTGGGCATGGGCGTCACCTACCTCGATCCCGGTTCGTCCCAGATGGGCAAGAAGGAGTCCATCGAGGACACCGCCCGCGTTCTCGGCCGCATGTATGACGGCATCGAGTTCCGTGGCTTTGCCCAGGACGACGTCGAGGAGCTCGCCGCTAAGTCCGGCGTGCCCGTGTGGAACGGCCTGACCACCGAGTGGCACCCCACCCAGATGCTCGCCGATATCCTGACCGTCCAGGAGAACTTCAACTACGACATCAAGGGCAAGACCCTCGTCTTCATGGGCGACTGCAAGAACAACGTCGCTCGCTCCCTTATGGTTGTATGCTCCAAGCTCGGCATGAACTTCGTGGCCTGCGGCCCCGAGGAGTGCATGCCCGCTGACGACGTCATCGAGGCCTGCAAGCCCATCGCCGAGGCCAACGGCTGCACCATCAAGCTGACCACCGACGTCAAGGACGGCGTCACCGGTGCCGACGTTATCTACACCGACGTGTGGGTCTCCATGGGCGAGCCCGACGAGGTCTGGGCCGAGCGCATCGCTCAGCTCACCCCGTATCGTGTCACTTCCGAGGTCATGGCCATGGCCAACCCGGGTGCCATCTTCCTGCACTGCCTGCCCAGCTTCCACGACACCAACACCACCATTGGCGCCGAGAAGTGCGAGCAGTTCGGCATCACCGAGCAGGAGGTCACCGACGAGGTCTTCGAGAGCCCCGCTTCCAAGGTCTTCGACGAGGCCGAGAACCGCATGCACACCATCAAGGCTGTCATGTACGCCACGCTCAAGTAAGAGCATCTAGCATCTCGCTCGGGGTGTATTGCTGCACACCCCGAGCGGTTTTATCTGGTAATAATCTCGCATCAAGCGGCAGGCACGGCACGGAAGAGCCGCTTCGGGCGAGATCAGTAAATGATTTATGAAGGGGGGATGAGAACTATGACTGAGACCGCTAAGAAAAAGCGCGGTATGCCTTCATCGTTCACCATTCTTCTTGCTCTGCTGGCAATTGTTGCAGTGATTACTGTTATCGTCTCCGGCACGTCCGGCGGCGAGGTTACTGCCGCCCGTCTGAGCGATTTCTGCACCGCCCCGATTCTGGGCTTCGCTGATGCTCTGCCCGTCTGCCTCTTCGTTATGATCCTGGGCGGCTTCCTCGGTATGATGACCGAGACCGGCGCCCTGGACAACGGCATCGCCGTTCTGGTGCAGAAGCTTAAGGGCAACGAGATCATGCTCATTCCCGTGCTGATGCTCATCTTTTCCCTCGGTGGTACCACCTATGGTATGTGCGAGGAGACCGTTCCCTTCTACGCCCTGCTCGCCGCTACCATGATGGCTGCTGGCTTCGACCCCATGGTCGGCGCCGCTACCGTCCTGCTCGGCGCTGGCTGCGGCTGCCTCGGCTCCACGGTTAACCCGTTCGCCGTCGGCGCTGCCGTCGACGCTCTGACCGGCGTTGGCATTGAGGTCAACCAGTCCATCATCATCGGCCTCGGTGCCGTCCTGTGGATTGTCACTACCGCTATGTCCATCTTCTTCGTGATGAACTACGCCAAGAAGGTCAAGGCTGACAAGGGTTCCACCATCCTGTCGATGCAGGAGCTCAAGGACGCCGAAGAGGCTCACGGCAAGGCTGCTTCCGAGGTCAACAAGGAGGTCAAGCTCACCGGTCGTCAGAAGGGTGTTCTGATCGCCTTTGCCTTCACCTTCGTCGTCATGATCGTCGGCTTCATTCCGCTGGCCGACCTCAACGAGGGCGTCGCCAACTTCTTTGACGCTGGCGCTGTCTACGACGCCGACGGTAATGCCGTCGTCCAGGGCTGGTCTGCCCTGATCACCGGTCTGCCCATTGGCCAGTGGTACTTCGACGAGGCTTCCACCTGGTTCTTCCTCATGGCTATCCTGATCGGTATCATCGGTGGCCTGTCCGAGAAGCAGATCGTTAACACCTTCATCACCGGCGCTGCCGACATGATGTCCGTTGTTCTCGTCATCGCTCTCGCCCGCGGTATCTCCGTCCTCATGGCTAACACCGGTCTCGACGTCTACGTCCTCGACGCTGCCGCCAAAGCCCTGGCTGGTCTGTCCGGCGTGATCTTCGCCCCCATGAGCTTCCTGGTCTACTTTGGTCTGTCCTTCCTGATCCCCTCGACCTCCGGTATGGCCACCGTTTCCATGCCCATCATGGGACCGCTGGCTGTTAAGCTCGGCTTCTCGCCTGAGGTCATGGTCATGATCTTCTCCTCTGCCATCGGCGTTGTGAACCTGTTCACCCCGACCTCCGGCGCCATCATGGGCGGTCTCGCCCTGGCCAAGATCGAGTGGACGACCTGGCTCAAGTTTGCCCTTAAGCTCATCGTCGCTCTCTCCGTCGTCTGTGCCATCATCCTGACCGTTGCTTGCGTGATGCTCTAAGTACCCAACGGGTACCCCACGGAAACCTTGACGATCCTGTATAGGATCACCTGGTCATCGTCTGTCCGGTGGGGTCAACCCACCGGTAGACTCCTACCTTTAGCCCCCTTCCGTTCCGTGCGCGGGAGGGGGCGCTTTTTGTTCCGCGGTTTTACCAAACCGCGGAACCGGTCGACGCTGCACGGGCACCAGAGCGACAACTTGTCATTCAAAGAGGCCGGCATGACCAAAAGGTCTATGCCGACCTCTTTTGCGGCGCTGCCATTGTTGGGGCAAAGGTGTCAGATTGCTTTGCGCCATGTCCTCCTCTTTCACGTCACCTTGCTCGTTCTGGCGGGCTTTCGCTGACTTTTGTTCCACCTGCGGCACTGCCATTGTTGGTGCAGTGGGACAGCTTGCCCGCACTGGTTCCCATTCGCTGGCTTATGCTCAACCTGCGACATTCCCTTTGTTGGTGCAGGGGAAGTGCGTGGGGGAGGGTCTGCTCCGCTATAATCGCCTAGGACATTAAATGGAAACGGGACGGGAGCCATACATGCGCCAGGGTTTCGACAACGCGAAGTATATCGAGCTGCAGGCCGCTCATATTAAGGAGCGCATCTCGCAGTTTGGCGGCAAGCTCTATTTGGAGTTTGGCGGCAAACTGTTTGACGACTATCACGCGAGTCGCGTGCTGCCGGGTTTTGAACCGGACAGTAAATTCCGCATGCTCAAGAGCATTTCCGATGACGTTGAGGTCATCATCGCGATCAACGCAAACCACATCGAGAAGAATAAGGCCCGTGGCGACCTGGGCATTACCTATGACGAGGACGTTTTGCGCCTGGTCGACCTGTTCCGCGGCAATGGTTTTGCTGTCGCGGCCGTGGTCATCACCCAGTACGCCGGCCAGCCCGCCGCTGACGTCTTCCGTAATCGCCTAAACGCGCTCGGCATTCCCGCCAAGCTGCACTATCCCATCGAGGGCTATCCCCACGACGTCGATCTGATCGTGTCCGACGACGGCTACGGCAAGAACGAGTTTGTCGAGACCACCCGTCCGCTTGTCGTGGTCACAGCGCCGGGTCCTGGCTCGGGTAAGCTCGCCACCTGCCTGTCGCAGCTCTATCACGAGCACAAACACGGCACCGCCGCCGGCTACGCCAAGTTCGAGACCTTCCCGGTCTGGAACCTTCCCCTCACGCATCCGGTCAACATCGCCTACGAGGCGGCCACGGCGGACCTCGACGATGCCAACATCATCGACTCCTTCCACTTGGAGGCCTACAACAAGACTACGGTCAACTACAACCGTGATGTCGAAGCCTTCCCGGTGGTCCACGCCTTGATGGAGAAAATCCTGGGCGAGAGTCCCTACCAGAGCCCCACGGACATGGGCGTCAACATGGTCGGCTTTGCCATTACCGATGACGATGCCTGCCGCGACGCTTCCAAGATGGAGATTGTCCGCCGCTACTTTGCCGCGGTTGAAAACGTGCGCCGCACCGGCGTGGGTGACGAGCAAGTCGACCGCCTCAAGCTCATTATGAAGAAAGCCGGCATCGATAAGAACTACTCGCCGGCGCGCTCGGCCGCCCTTACCAGGGAGCAGCTGACGGGTGGTCCCGTGGGCGCCATGGTTATGCCCGATGGCTCCGTGGTGACCGGCAAGACCTCCACGCGCCTGGGCGCCGCAAGTTCGCTCATCATGAATGCGCTTAAGCATGTCTCGGGCGTCGACCTTGAGCTCGAGGTCATCAGCGACGAGGCGATTGAGCCTATCAGCAAGCTCAAGACGCATTTCCTGGGCAGCAAAAACCCGCGCCTGCATACCGACGAGACGCTTATGGCGCTCTCGATCACCTCGGCTACGAGCGAGACGGCCGCCCGCGTCCTTTCGGGCCTGGAGCAACTGCGCGGCTGCGATGCCTTCTTTAGCGTGATTATCTCTCCGACGGACGAGACGGTGCTGCGCAAGCTGGGTATCAATGTGTGCTGCGAGCCCAAGTTCGAGCGCCGTGGGTTCTTCCACCGCTAATCGAGATAATTGGTCTGAACGGAGCGCAGCGGGTATACATCCGCTGTGCTCCTTTTATCAACGAGGCCTTCGTTAAATCTAAAAACAGCCCGTTTACCTGCCTATAAGAGATTTGTGCGGTATACAATAACCAATAACGCTAACTGTTTCATCCTTTGCGGGGGATGCCGCATGATGGATGTCGCCGGCCATCGTGGGGTGTGCCGGTCGCGCACGGTGCAGGCGATGCCCGTGCTCGGTTTGAGGAGGCTGCCATGGCGGGCAAGGGTCGTGCGAGTGTCAACGATATGAAACGTGTCGAGGTACTGGTGCTGATGGAGATCGCGCAGCAGTCCAAAGACGCCGGCGGATTCTATGGCTTCTCGCGCAAAACGCTTGCCGAGCGCGTGGGGGTGTCGCCGTATCGCGCCCGCGCGGCAATCGAGCGCCTGGAATCCGAGGATATCATTGAGGTCGTTTCGCGCTACAACGATGACGGTGGCCAGCTTGCAAATGGCATTTGCCTCACGGCGCACGGCGAGTGGTACCTCAAGGGCGTCCGCGACGGTATGCTCGTCCAGGACATGCTGCGGGACGTTGACGCCGATCGATAGCAGTGTTCAGTCTCAGTCAAATCAACGCCGTCCGGCCACACGGGCGGCGTTTTGTTTCGAGATTGAGAAATGCGAGCGCGCGCGAGAAAAAATGCGAACGGCTTGCGGTTCGAGTATTACAATGAAGACCCGTAAGATGTGTATGGACAACTTCTACGGGAAGCGCAGGTAACTCAATATGACCAAGCATGTGTTCGTAACCGGTGGCGTGGTTTCGTCCCTGGGCAAGGGTATTACCGCGGCCTCACTGGGCCGTCTGCTCAAGTCACGCGGCTACAAGGTAACGATGCAAAAGGCCGACCCGTATCTGAACGTCGACCCCGGCACCATGAGCCCGTTCCAGCATGGTGAGGTCTTCGTGACCGAGGACGGCTACGAGTCCGACCTGGACCTGGGCCACTATGAGCGCTTTATTGACGAGAATCTGACCCGCGATTCCAACTTTACGACCGGCGCTATCTATAAGAGTCTGATCGCCCGCGAGCGCCGCGGCGACTTTTTGGGTGGCACCGTGCAGGTGATCCCGCACGTCACCAACGCCATTAAGGACAAGTTCCGTCGCATCGAGGAGCAGACTGGATCCGACGTGGTCATCACCGAGCTGGGTGGCACGATCGGCGACATCGAGTCGCAGCCGTTTGTGGAGGCTATCCGCCAGTACCGCAAGGAGGCCGGTCCCGAGAACGTCTGCTACATCCACGTATCGCTCGTCCCCTATATTGCCGCCGCTCACGAGGTCAAGACCAAGCCGACGCAGCACTCCGTTAAGGAGCTCCGCAGCTTTGGCATCCAGCCCGATATCATCGTGCTGCGCTCCGACCACCATATCGACGACGCCATCCGCGGCAAGATTGCAAGCTTCTGCGACGTCGACACCGACTGTGTCTTTACCAACGAGGACTGCGCGAGTATCTACGACGTGCCGCAGCTACTTGCCGAGCAAGATTTTGACCTGCGCATTTGCGAGCGTTTGGGTTTGGACCCGCGTGAGCGCGACATGAGCGAGTGGAATGAGTTCCTGCGTAAGCAGAACCATGCCAACCATCACGCCGACAAGGTCAAGATCGCCGTCGTGGGCAAGTACACGCAGCTGCCCGATGCCTACCTGTCGGTTATCGAGGCTCTGCACCATGCGGGCGTGTTCTACGATCGCCACGTGGACGTGCAGCTGGTCGATGGCGAGAGCCTCGACGAGCAGAACGTGTCCGAGGTGCTGGGCGATGCCTCGGGCATCTTGGTTCCCGGTGGCTTCGGCAAGCGCGCTCTGGAGGGCAAGATCCTCGCAGCCGAGTTCGCCCGCGAGCACAAGATTCCGTATCTGGGCATTTGCCTGGGTATGCAGGTCGCCGTGTGCGAGTTCGCCCGCAATGTCGTTGGCCTTGCCGGCGCCAGCTCCTCCGAGTTTGATCCGGACGGTCCGTATAGTGTCATCGACCTGATGAGCTCGCAGGAGGACGTGACCGAGAAGGGCGGCACCATGCGCCTGGGCGCCTATCCGTGCAAGCTCGCCGCCGATACCCTCGCTCGCGAGGCGTATGGGGAGGAGCTCGTCTACGAGCGTCACCGTCATCGCTTTGAGTTCAACAACGCCTTCCGCGACCAGCTCGAGGACGCCGGTTTGGTTATCTCGGGTCTTTCGCCCGACGAGCGTCTGGTCGAGATGGTCGAGCTGCCGCGTGACGTGCATCCGTGGTATGTGGCCACCCAGGCTCACCCCGAGTTCAAGAGCCGTCCGACCAACCCGCAGCCGCTGTTCCGTGAATTCGTGCGCGCCTCGATTGGCCAGCACGAGGGTGTTGACCGCCTGCTGGTGACGCCCATGAACATGGCTACGGACTAAAGGTGCCGGCGAATAAGGAATATGTCGAAGCTACTCCCTCGTCGCTCGCAGTGGCGGCGGGGGAGTATCTCGATTATCTTGCGGTCGAGCGGGGCTTGGCACGCAACACGATTACGGCCTATCGTCGCGACTTGACGACGTACTGTGCTTATTTGGAACGGGCAGGCATTACGTCTTTTGAAGAGGTTACCCGTCAGGTCGTGGAGGACTTTGTCGCCGAGCGCCGCGACGGGGGCTATTCTGATGCCTCGGTGGAGCGTGCACTTGCGGCCGTGAAGGGCCTGCATGCCTTTTTGGTGCGAGATGGGGCCGTTGCCCAAAATCCGACGGCAGCGTTGCGGCTGCCCAAAAAGGCCGAGCGCTTACCGGAGTACCTATCCGTGGATGATGTCTCGGCGCTGCTCGATCAAGACTTTCCCGAGGGCGAGATGGGGCTGCGCGACCACGCCATTTTGGAAGTGCTCTATGGATGCGGCTTGCGCGTGAGCGAGCTGGTGGGGCTCGATGTGAGCGATATCCATGTCGATGACGGCTTTGTGCTGGTTCGCGGTAAGGGCTCCAAGGAGCGTCTGGCCCCGTTGGTAGGAAGCGCGGCACGTGCCCTGACGCACTATATATGTGATGGACGCTCTCTCTTGGCGGCCCATGCTCGCGGAACCGAGACCTCGGCGGTTTTTTTAAATAAAAACGGACGTCGTCTGTCGCGCCAAGGCGTTCACGTTATATGCGAGCGCTATGGGCGCCAGGTGGGGTTGGTTGGACTCCATCCCCATACGTTGCGCCATTCCTTTGCCACCCACATGCTCGCGGGAGGTGCCGACCTGCGCGTGCTGCAGGAAATCTTGGGGCATGCCGATATATCGACCACGCAGGTCTACACACATGTCGATCGCACGCAACTGACCGAGGTTTACCTGGCGGCTCACCCGTTGGCACATCGTTAGCGCATCGCCGACCTGAGCTTTTAGCTACAACACCATAGAAGATGGAGGGACGGCCCCGGCCTGCACGAACGCGCGATGTACGCGTTC
>URRJ01000085.1 GCA_900550205.1 uncultured Collinsella sp.
AATTTCCGTCAAGCTTTTGGTCAGGTTTTGGTTAGTTGGCGGGTTGGTGGAAGGGCAAAAGATTATTCGACAAAAAAGCTCAGAGAAAGTGCTGGTAGGGGAGTTGTTGAGGTTTTCGACAGCTTTTGTCAACAAGAAACTTTGCGGCTATTGCTACGGATTGCGTTGCCGTGGCCTTGGCGGTGCGGGATGCTGGGCGTAAGCGTCGAATGCTCCGATTTTGGAGGCCAGCATGGACCTGTTTCTTGAGACTCCGCAGCAACAAGCCGAGCGCATGTTGCGCCAACAGCAACGGCTTATGGAGATGCAAATGCAAGGGGTAGCCGCTCAGCCCCCTGCGCAAAATGCCACGCCTGCGGTTTCGCCTGCGGGCAGATCGGCGCCAGAGAACTATTCCGTACAACAAGATTCATATGCGCAGGAGCTTGCGTTCGACAAGCGCCGCACGCGTCACCGCCGCGTGGGCCAGCGCCTGCGCACGTTAGCGATGATTGTGCTGATCCCGTTGGGACTCGCAGCAATCTTCTTGGCCTCATATGCCTTCACGTGCATTCTCAACGGCGCCTCACCCAATGAGGTGCTTCAGCACTTGGCAGCTCTCGGCCAGCGCCTAGGCGACGTCATAACAACCATCCGCGCCGGCTGGGAGAGCTAGCGTTTTGACGCCTGTGGCCCAAAATCCACTTGTCTGACTGCCGTGGAGCGCCCGGTGCGTGTGGCGGGGTAAGATTGATCGCAGTTTTGATTGATAATCGATTGGGTTTGTTGGGCGGAATCTATGTCTGCTATTGATATTGCGCTTGTTGTGATTGCCTTGGTGGCGGTGGGGGTTGCCGTGGCTTGTGCCCTGCAGCTTAAGAGCCTTCGCGCCGAGCTGCGGGAGCGCGGCGATAGCGGTGCGGAGACGCTGGCGGCGCTCGAGCAGGCCAACAGCACGCTTGATGCCCTCAACGTCGCGCTGGCAGAAACCCGCCGCACGGCAAACGCCATCGCACAGCAGCAGACGACCGACGCCGCCGTGGAGCAGCAGCGCTACCTGACCATCGCGCGTGAGTTCTCGCAGGCTGGCGACCGTATGGATGACCTGCGCCGTGAGACGGCCCAACAGCTTGGTGCCAACCGCGAGGGCATCGAGCACCGCCTGGACAAGGTGCGCGAGACGGTCGATGCCCAACTGGGCGCCATCCGCAAGGACAACAACGTGCAGCTCGATCAGATGCGCGCGACGGTGGACGAGAAGCTCTCCCGTACGCTCAACGATCGCCTGTCTGCATCGTTTAAGCAGGTGAGCGACCAGCTCGAGGCCGTGTACAAGGGCCTGGGTGACATGCAATCTATCGCCACCGGCGTGGGCGACCTTAAGCGCGTGCTGGGCAATGTTAAGGCGCGCGGCATTTTGGGCGAGGTGCAGTTGGGCGCGATCCTGGCGGACATCCTTACGCCCGACCAGTATCTGGAAAACGTTGCCACCAAGCCTGGCGCCTCGGAGCGTGTTGAGTTTGCCGTCAAGCTGCCGGTAGACGAGGGCGATCCCGTGCTGCTGCCAATCGACTCCAAATTCCCGGGCGACGCGTACGAGCATCTGCTTGACGCACAAGAGTCGGGTGACGCTGAGGCTGTTGCCGCTGCGCGCAAGATGCTCGATGCGATGGTGAAGCGCGAGGCAAAGGACATCTGCGAAAAGTATCTGAGCGTGCCCGCGACCACCAACTTTGGCATTATGTTTGTGCCGTTTGAGGGCCTGTATGCTGAGGTCGTCAGCCGCCCCGGGCTTATCGAGACCCTGGGCCGCGACTATCACGTCAACGTTGCCGGCCCCAGCACCATGGCTGCCATCCTCAACAGCCTGCAGATGAGCTATCAGACGTTTAGGCTGCAAAAACGTACCGACGACGTGCTGCGCGTGCTTTCCGCCGTCAAGGCTGAGCTGCCGCGCTATCAGGCGGCGCTGCGTCGCGCGCAGCAGCAGATCGAGACCGCGGGCAAGACGGTCGAGGGCATTATCACCACGCGCACCAACGTTATGGAGCGCAAGCTCAAGGACATCGATGCGCTGGAAGACGCGCGGGAGGCCGACGCGATTTTGGGCTTGGAGTCCGCAGGCCTGCTCGCAGACCAAAAAGATGAGGACTAGCTGCATCTGACGGCGGGGCGCCGGCGTAAAGACGCGGGCGCCCCGCTGCTTCTCGCATTGTGCTTGCCTGAAGTGCGCTTCAATGTGCAACAATGGCGTTTCGCCCTATCAGACGCGAAAGGAAGCCCATGTCTCAGAGAAGCACCAGTCCGCTCAAACGCTCCACCGTACGTCGCACGCTGCAGCGTTTTTGGGACGTCACGCGCACACAGCCGTTGATTGTTTTTCTCTCGGTGTTCTCGTCGGCGGGCTATATCTTTTTGCTTACGTTTGCCAACACCTACGTGATGGCCCTTATCGTCGACCGCGTCCAGGCCGGCCCCGTGGCGGGCGACCAGGTGTTTGAGGTCTTTGGTCCCTACATTCTGGCACTCGTGCTCGTTAACCTAGTGGGCCAAATCCTCTCCAAGCTGCAGGACTACACCGTCTACAAGCTCGAGATTGCGGGCAACTATCACCTGGCACGCCTGTGCTTCGACACGCTCTCCAATCAATCCATGACATTCCACACCAGCCGTTTTGGCGGATCGCTTGTGAGCCAGACGAGCCGTTTTATGAGCGGCTACACGGGGCTGGTGGACGTGACGGTGTATTCGCTCATTCCCACTATCACCTCGGTTGTCTGCACGGTGGCAGCACTCGCCCCGGTGGTGCCGACGTTTACCGTGATCCTGGTGGGCATCATGGTCGTCTACATCGCGTTTGTCTGGCTTATGTACAAGCGCATCATGCCGCTTTCGGCCGCGACGTCCGCCGCGCAGAACAAGCTGTCGGGCGTGCTGTCCGATGCGGTCACGAATATCCTGGCCGTCAAGACCTGTGGGCGCGAGGACTTTGAGCGCGACCTGTTCGATGCCGCCGACCGCGCTGCGCGCGATGCCGAAACGGTATCGATGCACGCCATGATGCAACGCAACTTTACGACCTCGGGCCTTATCGTTATCACCATGGCCGTGGTGAGTGTGTTCGTCGCGGGCGGCAACGCGTGGTTTGGCATCTCTGCCGGCGCGCTCGTCATGATCTTTACCTATACGTACAACCTCACCATGCGTCTGAACTACGTGAGCTCCATGATGCAGCGCATCAACCGCGCGCTGGGCGATGCGGCCGAGATGACGCGCGTGCTGGACGAGCCGTGTCTGGTGGCAGACGACGAGAACGCCCCCGAGCTCAAGGTGAGCGAGGGCGCGATTGATTTTGAGCACTTGAGCTTTGCATACCGTGATGCCGCGGCGGGCGAGAGCGTGTTCGACGACCTGACGCTCCATGTGGCGGCGGGCCAGCGCGTGGGCCTGGTGGGCAAATCGGGCTCGGGCAAGACAACACTCACCAAGCTGTTGCTACGCTTGGACGACGTGCAGGGAGGCTGCGTGCTCGTGGATGGTCAGGATGTCTCGCGCTGCACGCAGCAGAGCCTGCGCCGTCAGGTTGCCTACGTGCCGCAAGAGGCGCTGCTGTTCCACCGCTCTATCCGCGAAAATATCGCCTACGGCCGCCCCGACGCTACCGACGAGCAGATTCGCGAGGCTGCGCGCCTGGCCAACGCGACTGAGTTTATCGACCGCCTGCCCCGTGGCTTTGACACCATGGTGGGCGAGCGCGGCGTTAAGCTTTCGGGCGGCCAGCGCCAGCGCGTGGCCATCGCCCGTGCCATTCTCACTGACGCGCCGATTCTGGTGCTCGACGAGGCGACGTCTGCCCTCGACAGCGAGTCCGAGGCGCTGGTGCAGGAAGCGCTCGAGAACCTGATGCGCGGGCGCACCTCCATTGTGGTGGCGCATCGCCTGTCCACCGTGGCAGCGCTCGATCGCATCGTGGTGTTGGCCGACGGCGAGATTGTCGAAGATGGCACGCATGCTCAGCTCGTCGAGGCGGACGGCGAATACGCAAGCCTGTGGAGCCGCCAGACCGGCGCATTTTTGGAGGCTTAAGGCCCCCGTACGTGGGACAATCGTTTTCGTGAAGTTATGTTTCTGCCGAGCCGAGGAGTCGTTATGCCACGCGAGACCAATGCCGCCAAACGCGAGCGCGCCATCGAGGTGTGCGAGCGCCTTAACCGTCGCTATGGCCCGGTCGAGTGCTTCTTGGACCACGAGAATCCCTTTAGGCTGCTCATCGCAGTGCTGCTCTCGGCTCAGACGACCGACGCGCAGGTCAACAAGGTGACGCCCCAACTGTTTGCCCAGTGGCCCACGCCCGAGGCCATGGCCGGGGCGAGTGTGACCGACGTGGCGGACACCATTAAGTCGCTCGGCTTTTATAAGAGTAAGGCCAAACATGCCGTGGAGGCCGCGCAGATGATCGTTGCCGATTACGGCGGTGTAGTGCCGGCGGATATGAAGGAGCTCGTCAAACTGCCGGGTGTTGGCCGCAAGACGGCGAACATCGTGCTCAACGTGGGGTACGGCATCGTGGAAGGCATCGCGGTGGATACGCACGTCAACCGCATCGCGCACCGCCTGATGCTGAGTTCCAAGACGCACGCCAAAGAGCCGCTCAAGACCGAGCAAGATCTGCTCAAGATCTTGCCGCACGAGTATTGGGAGTCGGTCAACCACCAGTGGATCACCTTTGGCCGCGAGATCTGCGACGCCCGCAAACCCAAGTGCGACGAGTGCCCACTGGCAGACCTTTGCCCCAGCGTACGGGTGACGGGGTAGGGTCCGGCACGCTTTGCCGGCGTCCGAAGGCTGTGGTCAATGTTGTGCAACACATTTGAGCCGCGAGGGCTCAATATGATGGCGACAGATGCCGTTTGTTGTGAGGGGATGCCCGAATATGTTTTGCACCAAGTGTGGCTCCGAGATGCCCGATGGAACCGATTTTTGCACGAACTGCGGGGCGCGCATGGGCGCTGCCTCTCCGGCGGCCGCGCCTGCTGAGCCCGCATCGATGCCGGCGGCAGGGATGCCTCCCGTGCAGAAGAAGTCACATAAGCGCGCGGTGATTGTCGGCATGTGCGTGGTGGGCGTGCTCGTTGCCGGCGGTGCCGCTCTGGCGCTGACCGGCGTGCTGGGTCCGCTTGGGCAGGGCAATTCATCGCAGATCACGGTGCTCGGGTCCGACGAGGGCTCGGCCGAGCACAAGGACGAGGGAAGCGCCAAGGAGAAGCCTGCCGCCGACGAGGATGAGGCGGATGAGCCTGAGCAGACCGGCAGCAGCGTAAAAGTCGACCTCAATGACCAGGCAACCTATGCCGCCGCGAATCTGTTCCTGTCGAACTTTACGGAGGAACAGTTTGCGCGTGACGGGGCAGGCGGGTTAGCCTCGTTTGATGCGGCGGACGGTCTGTCTGCAGAGGAAAAACGGGGCATGACGATTTTCGTCTTTAACCACCTGCTCGAAAACACTACGAATCGCGTGGAAAGGGGCGGGGATGTGGACGGCAAATCCTATGCAAGCAAGGTCCCCGTTGATTCCATGAAGCGCGAGATGAACCGACTGTTTGGCGTAACGTTATCCGATGACGAGTTGCATGTCGACGCTGATGGCGGATTGCCTGACAATCTGGCAACGAGGGTTACGGTTCGGGACGGCTACCTGTACTTTAACGAGATGCACGGCTTTGCCGGCTCGCCTATTCCGGCAATCGTTTCGGGCGCGGAAGACCTGGGCGACAACACGTACTGCCTTACATTTGAGGCTTATGTCGCGCTGAGCTATAACGGCATCTCTTCTCCTTTGATCTCAGATGTTCCTGAGAGCGTTTATGGGCTGCCTGCCGATCAACTGAAGTCGACGATTGGGGCTGACTCTACACCTATGATGTCCGGGACCGCCGTGGTAAAGGTTACCGCTGATGACGGCGCTCCTTCTTTCACTCTGCAAAGCATCAATTACGACTAACGCATTCGCCTGAGCTCGATATGATTGATTTAGAACGCTAAGTTGGTGGCCCGCCTGGCGCTTTTAACGTTTAACGTTGCGCGATTGGGAAGTGCGCGTCGATCATTCGTTGTCCCATGCAAAAATGTGTTGCTAATTTAGAAGCCTATTCAAGCGCGCCGAAGTCGTGGCGTGCTGGCGTAGCATGAGCAAAAAATCAAGCAATGGAGGGTAACGTGACAACATCGAAGACGCGAGAGCTCGAGGATGACTTTGAGCGCATCGTGCGCACGCGCGAAGGCGACCTACCTGGTCGGCGTAAAGGCGACGAATACTTGTCTCAAACCCATGCGCTCTACCATGGCGACCCTGCGCCCTGGGCTCTGACGCCAAAGATATTCGACAAGGATATGACGGCGATTCTTAAGGAGGCCGCCGAGCGCATGTACGGCATTATGGACAAGGTGACGCGGGCGTTTTGTTCCGATACCTCCGTGCGTGCGTGGTTTCGCATGGATCCGGCTTTTGCTGACCTGTGTGCTATGGATGCCGGCTATGATTGCCAGATTCCCCTTGCGCGCGTTGATATCTTTCTTGACGAGGATACCGGTTCGTATACGTTTTGCGAGCTCAATACCGACGGCAGTGCCGGAATGGTAGTGACCGATGCGGTCTGCCAGGCAGTGCGAATGACGCCTTCCTTTGAGGAGTTTGCATCAGACCATCCCGGCTTTCGGCAGTACGATTTGTGCGGTAGCTGGATAGATGCATTGTTTGAGACCTATGCAGAGTGGGAACTGGCCCATCCTCGCCGCACCGAGGATAGTGCGCGATCGGACGATGGGGCCCACGTTGACGAGGGGTTTTATGCACCGCAATCAAAGATATATCCCGCTTCGGTGGCAATCGCCGACTATTCGGAAAGCATCGACTTGGAAGATGCGGCTCATTTTGTCGACCTTATGAGACGGCGGGGTGTAGTCGCACGCTTTGCGGATGTGCGCGACCTGCGGATTGGCGAAGGCGAGGGCGGTGCTAGGCGGCTGTGCGATGCCGTCGGCCCTATTGATTGCGTTTGGCGGCGCGCGGTGACTGGCGAGTTGTGGGATAAGCCGTGCGATGGACGCTCGGCCTTAATTGAGGCGGCTCAAGAAGGGATCGCGTGCATCGTCGGGGGATTTAGAACGTGGCCGTGTGCGACTAAGACCGTATTTGCATTTCTGTGGTCTCGAGCCGGGCAGTCCTTGTTGAGCCCGGAGGAACAATCGTTTGTACGGGAGCATGTGCCCTATACCGAGATTTTGGACGAAAGCACCCAGTTGTCGAGATTTGCCGAAAAGGACCGATGGATCGTCAAGCCGTGCGGCGGCTACAATGCGGTTGGCGTTGTCGCTGGTTTGGATGCCACGGAACAGGAATGGTCCCAGGTGCTTGCTCGTGCTGCGGCCGCTGGGGCGATTGTGCAGGAGTATGCTCAGCAGTATCAGACTCCCTGCTTGCGCGGAACGCTTGTCGATGGGCCGCATCGAGGAGAGGCGCCCAAAGGACTTGTGGATGATCTTGGTTTTGCGCCCGCTTCTAATATGGAAGGCCTGTACCTGTATCGCGGCCGTTTTGCGGGCGTGTACACACGCGTCGGCTTTGCCAACACCATAGGAGAGTGGACGAGCCGTTTGAACGTTGCGAGCTTTTTTGAGGAATAGCCGTTTCTTGGGGAGCTTTCCGTGGTTGCGGCGTTCGACGTGACGGGGAGATTTTGGCGAAGCCGGCGAGTCCAGTTCTATCTGGCGTTTTTGTTGCGGGGCTGGGCGTACGCTTGAGCTGGAGTCCTCTCCATGCGCTACCATGACGGGCAACGAATTTGACGAACGACCCGCCGAGCTTGCCTCGGCGGGCTTTTGGCGTTGCAATGCCGGAGGAACAGCATGCTCATTCACCGTATAGCCGCGCAGCTCTACACTGCCGAGGCGCTGCAGACCGTCGAGGCCGGGCTCGATTCTGGCGAGGACGTGACGCTGGCCGTGTCTCAGTCGGGCCGAAC
>URRJ01000086.1 GCA_900550205.1 uncultured Collinsella sp.
AGGGCGAGCCGCTGTCGGCCCTGTCCCGCATGGCTAACGGCGAGCACAAGACGCTCTCCATCCACGAGGGCGATACCGTCATTCTTTCGGCAACTCCCGTTCCCGGCAACGAGAAGGCCGTCCAGCAGGTCGTCAACAGCCTCGCCAAGCTCGGCTGCGACGTCTGGGATAAGAATCGCGCACTCGTTCATGTCTCGGGCCACGGCAGCCAGGAGGAGCTCAAGCTTCTGATGGCCATGGCCAAGCCTACCTACTTTATGCCGGTTCACGGCGAAGCCGTGCATCTGCGCGCCCATGCCCAGCTTGCCCGTAAGATGGGCATCAAGGACGATCACATCTTTATCCTCGACAACGGTGACACGCTCGAGATGCGCGGTGGTATCGTAAAGCGCGGTACGCCCGTCGAGTCCGGCGTCGTCTATGTCGACGGTCTGCGCATCGGTGACACCGATCCCATCGTCCTGCGCGATCGCCAAAAGCTCGCCAACGACGGTATGGTCACGGCCGTTGCCATCGTCTCGCTCAAGCACAAGAAGATCGAGGCTATCGAGTTCTCGGGCCGCGGCGTTTCGTTTGCCATCGACGATCAGTTCTCCGAGGATGCCTCCGCAGCCATCATGAAGACGATCGAGAAGGGCAAGTTTAGCTTTACCAGCAGCGGCTCCGATGCCATTCGCAAAGCCGTGCGCGATTCGCTCTCCAACTTTATCTGGAGCCGTACGCGCACTCGCCCGATGATCATCCCGGTCGTCATGGAGGTTTAGTTTGGCGCGCGGATCTGCACAAAACGCCAAAGGCAATAAGGCCAACAACCAACCGGCATCTGCTAAGGGTGCCGGTTCCCATCTTCGTGCCAATAAGGGCCACGAGTCCGAGTTCGATGAGTTCGAGCCCCTGGTCGAGCCTTCGGCCAATCGCGATATAGCCGGCGTGGTCATTGCCGTTTTGGCGATTGCGTCCTTCATTGCCGTGATTTCCCCGGCAACGGCACCCGTGACAGCTGCGGTTGCCGGTTTCTACCATCTTGGCTTTGGCCTGGGCGCCTACGTGCTGCCGATCGTCATCTTGCTGTTTGCCGCCACGCTCTTTTTGGGTGAGGACTCGCCGCTCAACATTCGCTCGGTTGCGGGCGGTGCCGTTGTCTTTGTGGCAATTGTTTCCATCCTGTCGCTGATGGTGCCGGGTACGACCGACTCGTGCGACCTCATGTTTACGCCGCAGAACCTTTCCGCGTCGGGCGGCTACATTGGCGCCTTTATCGCAAGTACCTTGCAAAACGCCCTGGGCAAACCTATTGCCATGGTTGTCTTGCTGGGGCTTGTCGTCGTTGGCCTGGTCATCATCGGCTTTTCGGTGGGCGGCGTTTTGCGCTCCGCACGCGATCGCGCTGCCGATTTTGCCGAGCGCCGTCGTGCCGATGTCAATGCGAGCCCGTGGGGCGACGAAGAGGCCCTGTCGGTTCCCGGCGTTGCCCGTCCGCACCTGAGCATTCTGCGTCAAAAGGGAACTGACGCCGCTGTGACCACGGTCATGGGTGGCGATGTTGATCCTGTTTTGGATGACGACGAGGATGATGACCCGTTTGTCGACGTTTCCGAGGCCGTGGAGGCCGAGCGAGCCAAGACCACGCTGCTGCCGCGTCGCCATGCCAAGAAGGGCAAGGCCACACCCAAGCTCAACACGAGCGAGCCCGACCCGTCTTGGTCCGATAGCGAAATCGAGCTCACCGAAGGCGATGACGAGGACGACGAGGCTCCGCTCGAGACCGCCAAGACAACCTTGCTGCCGCGCCGCCATGTCAAGGCGGGGCAAGTCACCGGACAGCTGTCGATGGAAGACGACCCGGACAAGGCTGACGAGTCAGAGCCGCCGTTTGCCGTGAATCCCGTTTCGGCAGCTCCGCAGATTCCCGACTTCCTAAAGCATCCCAAGGTTGCCGATTCCACCTCTACGGCTTCCGCAGCTCCTGTTGCAGCCGGCGATGGGGGAGCGGATGGCACCGCTGCTGATGCCGAGGGCGAACAAGAGGACGGCCTCAAGCTCCCGCCGCTCGAAATCCTGCACGCCAATCCGCAGTCGGCGTCCTCCGCGTCTTCTGATAAGGAGCTGGAACAGACTGCCGAGTCGTTGCAGTCCACCTTGCTTGAGTTTGGCCGTAGCGCCCGCGTTGTCGGCTGGATTGCTGGCCCCACGGTCACGACCTTTAAGCTGCAGCCCGGTGAGGGCGAGCGTGTGAGCAAGATCTCGAGCCTCGAGGACGATATCGCGCTTTCGCTTGCCGCCCAGTCGGTGCGCATCTTCGCGCCGATTCCCGGCACCTCGCTTGTGGGTATCGAGATTCCCAATCGCAAGCGTCAGAACGTCAACCTGGGCGACGTGCTTCCCTATGTGAAGGGCGGTCCGCTCGAGCTTGCTATCGGTCGCGATGCCGAGGGCACGCCGGTTGTCGCCGACCTCGCCAAGATGCCCCACCTGCTTATCGCCGGCACCACCGGTTCGGGTAAGTCGGTCATGATCAATTCCATCATCACGACCCTGCTCATGCGCGCTCTTCCCGAGGACGTTCGTCTGATCATGGTCGACCCCAAGCGCGTCGAGCTTGCGGGCTATAACGGCCTGCCGCATCTCTACGTGCCCGTGGTGACCGAGCCCAAGCAGGCGGCCAGTGCACTGCAGTGGGCCGTGTCCGAGATGGAGCGTCGCCTGAAGGTCTTCGAGCGCCTCAACGTTCGCAAGATTTCGACCTATAACGAAAAGCAGGCCGCCGGCGAGTTTGAACACTACGATAACCCGCCGCAAAAGATGCCCTATCTGGTCATCATCATCGACGAGCTTTCGGACCTGATGATGGTCGCCGGCAAGGATGTCGAGGCCTCGATCGTCCGTATCGCCCAGCTGGGCCGTGCCGCCGGTATTCACCTTATCGTGGCTACGCAGCGCCCCAGCTCTAACGTGGTGACGGGCCTTATTAAGGCCAACATCACCAACCGTATTGCCTTTAATGTGGCTACGGGCATCGATTCCCGTGTCATTATCGACCAGATGGGCGCCGAAAAGCTTACTGGTTTGGGCGACATGCTGTTTTCCAAGGTCGACTGGGGCAAGCCCCGCCGTATCCAGGGCTGTTTTGTCTCGGACGACGAGATCAACGAGATCGTCGAGTTCGTTAAGTCGCAAAGCGAGCCCGACTATCACGAGGAGATTCTGTCTGCCGTGGCGCCCGCTTCCATGTCCATGGCCGGTGGTGGCATTGTTCGCACGGGCGTTGCCGAGCCGCAAGATGACGACCCGCTTATCTGGGAAGCCGCCCATATTGTGGTGGAATCGCAGCTGGGCTCCACATCTGGCCTGCAACGCCGCCTCAAGGTTGGCTATGCGCGCGCCGGGCGTATTATGGACATGCTGGAAGAAAAGGGTGTCGTCGGCCCGCCCGACGGTTCCAAGCCGCGCGAGGTCCTGCTGGACGAGGAGGGGCTTGCCGCGCTGGAGTCTGTCGACGCCGAGATGGCACGTGAAGATCGTGAGTTTGGAGGATTCTGATGGCTGCACGCTTTGGTGACATGCTGCTCGAGCAGCGTCGCCGGATGGGCCTTTCCATCCAGCAGGTCGCCAACACCATCAAAATCAGGCCGCAGATCATCGAGTTTTTCGAGACCGGTAACTTTGCATCGATGCCCCCGCGTGGCTATGCGCAGGGCATGATTTCGAGCTACGCTCGCTATTTGGGGCTTAACCCGCACGAGGTCGTCAACGCTTATTTTGACGACCTCATGGCATATGAACGCGAGACCTCGCAGCAGGGCGGTCGTTTTCAGGATGCTGCCGGCTACGTTAACTCGCGTTCGTCGGTCGATAACGGACGCTTTCTGATGGTTCAGGGAGGACGCTCGACGCGGTACGGTCAGCGTCCTCCGCAGGCGGGCTATATCACCGAGACGGGCTCCAGTGAGGAGATTCGTTCTCAGCGAGATCGCTTTCGCAGTACGCCTATGCCGGATGACCGTGCGCTTCCCGCCGCTCGCGGGTTGAGTCGCGATCCTCGCGCCGGTTACGGTGACGGAGGCTACTCCGGTCGTGGTTATCGCGGAGTTTCTGCCGGGCGTTCCCGCGGTGGTTACGCCGACGCCGATACCACACAGGTGGCGCCGCGCCTTCGTTCGCAATCGCAGCCTTACGGCCAGCGCTCTTCGGCGCCTCGCTCTGACCAACGTGGCTATCAGAACCGTGGTGAGCTTGCGCCGCGTTCGGGCCAGCGTGGCTCGCAGCGCCAGGGCGGCTATCGTGGTCGTCCCGATAGCGGTCGTGGCCGTATACCGCAGGTAAACGGGCGCGGTGGTTCTAATCGCGGACGCGGCGGTGGACGTGCACCCCAGAACAATGGACTTGATCCGCGCATCATCTACGCCGGCATCGGTGCCGTGGCGCTTTTGCTGATTTTGCTCATCGTGGTCCTCCTGCGTGGCTGCGGCTCTTCTGCACCCGAGTCGACGCCCGAGACGCCCGCGGCCACCAAGACGACGACCAAGAAGTCTTCCAAGACGACCGAATCTGTTGACGAGGATGAAGGCACCGACGAGGCGACGGATTCTGCCGATTCCGATGCCGCCAAGGCGAACGCGAAAAAGAAAGAGGACGAGGTTATCAAGGTCAAGGTCTCCGTTGCCAAGGGCAAGACCGCCTGGATCGAGGTCAAGGTCGACGGTAAATCGGTCTTTGGCGCCCAGGCAACCGGTCCCTTTGAGCAGGAGTACACGCCCGAGTCCTCGATCGAGATCACCACGTCCAAGCCCTCCGATGTCACGGTTACCAAGAACGGTGAAAAGGTTCGCTACGACACCAAGACATCGGGCGTGGCGCGCGTGACCATTACCGTTCCTAAGAAGGAGACCACTGACTCCGAAGACGGTGAGAGTGCCGACGGCACCGATACCGCCGACGGCACCGACGGAACCGATGGAACCGATACCCAGTCCACGGACGGCACCGATACCGCCACCGACGGGCAGACTACGCCTTATTCAGACGACTATTCGTACGACAGCTACTAAGCCGCTCGTAAGCGAAAGGATTAACCATGGCTAAAGATTCCAGCTTCGACGTCGTGTCCGAGGTCAATATGCAGGAGGTCGACAATGCCTTCCAGCAGACCACGCGCGAGATTTCCCAGCGCTATGACCTGAAGGACTCCGGCGCCACGATCGAGCTTTCGAAGGGCGACAAGCTCTTTACGATCAACGCCCCGGCCGACTTTGTCTCCAAGCAGATCGTCGATGTCCTGAGCTCCAAGCTCATCAAGCGCGGTATCGATCTTAAGGCCGTGTCCTGGGATGCGCCTCAGGCTGCATCGGGCGGTACCGTGCGCGTGCTCGGTCACATCGTCGAGGGTATCGACCAGACGACTGCCAAGAAGATCAATAAGGACATTAAGGATCAGAAGCTCAAGGTCAAGGTGACGATCGAGGCCGACAAACTGCGTGTTTCCTCTGCTTCCAAGGATGCGCTGCAGACCGTGATCCAGTTCCTGCGCGACCAGGACTACGGTCAGCCGCTGCAGTTCACCAACTACCGCTAATTCATTCGAAAGGACCGCTCTCCAACATGGATACTCCGTTGGGCTCCGCACTCTATATCACCCTCGGGTGCGCCAAGAACGAGGTCGATACCGACCGTATGCGTTCGCTGCTGACCGCCGCGGGCTACGAGGAGGCATTCGATCCGCAGGATGCCGATATCGCCATCGTCAATACGTGCTCGTTCCTTGCCTCTGCAACGTCCGAGAGCATCGAGACCACGCTCGAGCTTGCCAATGAGGTGCAGGACGGCGTTCGTTCCTGCCCGATCGTCATGTGCGGCTGTGTGCCGTCACGCTACGGCGACGACCTGCCCGACGAGCTGCCCGAAGTTGCGGCCTTTGTGAAGGCCGACGAGGAAGACGGCATCGTGGCGGTCATCGATGACGTGCTGGGTGTCGAGCGCGAGATTGCCGCCTATATTCCGCAGGTCAAGCGTACCGTCGAGGGCGCTGTCGCCTACGTCAAGATCTCCGATGGCTGCAACCGCTTCTGTAGCTTCTGCATGATCCCGTATATCCGCGGTCGTTATCACTCGCGTAATGCCGAGAGCATTATCTCCGAGGTGCGCGACCTGGTCGCCGGTGGCGTGCGCGAGATCGTTCTGATCGGTCAGGACACGGGCATCTGGGGTACCGACTTTGCCGACGAGGACCTCGCCGAGGGCGAGCCGCGCAATCTGGCGCAGCTGTTGCAGGCCGTTGCTGAGGCGGTGCGTCCTCATAACGTGTGGGTCCGCGTACTCTACCTGCAGCCCGAGGGCATGACTGACGAGCTTATCGAGACCATTCGCGATACGCCCGAGGTGCTGCCCTATATCGATATCCCCGTGCAGCACTGCGATGCGCGCATCCTTAAGGCCATGCGTCGCTCCGGTTCGCGCCAGGAGCTCGAGGATCTGTTCCGCGACCTGCGCGAGCGCATCCCCGGTATTGTGATTCGCTCCACGGCCATGGTTGGCTTCCCGACCGAGACCGACGACGAGTTCCGCGATCTTATCGACTTTATGGACACCGTCGGCTTTGACTACACGAGCGTCTTTGCCTACTCGCGTGAGGAGGGCAGCCTGGCCGCCAAGATGGAGGGGCAGGTCGATGAGGAGGTCAAGCTCGAGCGCGCCCAGGAGGCCATGGACCTGGCCGAGTCGCTCGGTTTTGCTGCAACTGCCGCACATGTGGGCGAACGCGCCCAGGTGATCGTCGACGGTATCGAGGAGACCGAAGACGGTGCCGAGCTCATCGGACATGCCTGGTTCCAGGCGCCCGATTCCGATGGTGCGGTGCATCTGGATGCCAGCGAGGCATCTGTGGGCGATATTCTGACGGTCGAGTTTACCGATAGCTTCTGCTACGAGCTTATCGGTCATGTTGTGGAGTAGGAGAGCGTCGTGGCTAACGAGAGCAATAAGGAACTGACGAGTGTTTGGACGCCCGCCAACATCGTGACGTGCGTGCGCATCGTCTTCATTCCGGTGTTCATGATCGTGTCGGCGCTGTCTCACACAAGCGTTGCCGGTACGGATTTGAGCACCTTCGACGGCCCGCTCGCCGCTGCCGCCTTTGTTCTGTACGTCATCCTGTCGTGCACCGATAAGGTTGATGGCTACCTGGCTCGTTCGCGCAACGAGATCACCGACTTCGGTAAGTTCCTGGATCCCATCGCCGACAAGCTGCTGGTGTTCTCGGCCCTGCTGCTGTTCTTGGATTTTGGCGCGGTGAGCGTGTGGTCCGTGTTCATCATCTTGTTCCGCGAGCTGCTGGTGAGTGCCCTTCGCATGGTCGCGAGCGCTGCCGGCGTGGTCGTTGCCGCCGATAAGCTCGGCAAGTATAAGACGGCGACCACGATGGTCTCCATCTGCGGCTATCTGTGCGTCTTTGCGATGGCCGGTCTCCAGCTGGGGTCGGTGTCGCTGCTGCTCGGTGTCTATTCGGTGTCGCGCTTCCTGTACGTCATCGCCGTGATTTTGACCATTGTCTCGGGCGCCCAGTACTTCTGGAACTGTCGCAAGATCGTCTTTTCGGTCTAGGTCCTGGTGGGTATGACGGAGTCTTATTTGCTAATCGCCGCAAACAACGAGGAACTGGCGTGCGATATTGTCGAGCGCGCGAGTGCCCGTGGTGTGACGGTCTCGACGGCGGAGTCGCTGACGGCGGGTATGATTGCCTCGACGATTGCCGATATCCCGGGTGCCTCGGCGGTGCTTCGTGGTGGCGCGGTGACCTACTGCGATGAGATCAAACATCGCGTGCTCGGCGTTAAACAGGAAACGCTCGATCGGTTTAGCGCCGTGTCGCACCAGACGGCTCGCGAGATGGCCGCAGGCTCGCTGGAGCTTTATCAGAGCGATATAGCCGTAAGCGCAACGGGCTACGCTGGGCCCGGTGGTGGCACCGAGCAAG
>URRJ01000087.1 GCA_900550205.1 uncultured Collinsella sp.
CCGTCCCCCCCCGCCGCGACGGTAGCGATGACGGGAATGTACTCGCTATCGAGCAAGCGCTCGATATAGTCGGTGTTGACGTGCGTGACCTTGCCCACGCGGCCGAGCTCGGGGTCGAGCGGCTCGGCGATGAGCGTGCCGGCATCGCTGCCCGACACGCCCACGGCCAGGTTACCGTGCTGGTTGATGGCAGCGACCAGCTCCTGGTTGACCTTGCCGCCCAGTACCTCGCGCACGATATCCATGGTATCCGGCGTGGTTACGCGCTGGCCGTTCTTAAATTCGACAGGGATGTCATAGTGGCTGAGTGCTTCGTTGATGGCCTTGCCGCCGCCATGCACGATAACGGGGCGCATGCCGATGATCTTGAGCAGAACGATATCGCTCATCACGTCGCGGCGCAGTTGCTCGTCGACCATGGCGGCTCCGCCGTACTTGATAACGACCGTCTTGCCGGTCAGGTTTTTAATCCACGGCAGCGCCTCGAACAGCAGCTGCGCGGTCGCTTCGTTGGATTCGCTCGAACGACAATCGCGTGCGAATTTCATAGTCTGCCTCGTCTTTCGTGTAGCCATTGAGCCATGCCCCGCCGCTCGCAATCACACCGGGACGCACGGCACGCCCAGAATCTAGGAACGGTAGTCACCGTTGATGGAGATATATTCGTGCGTGAGGTCGCAGGTCCACACGGTCGTCGCCGCATCGCCTGCGCCGAGATCGGCCGAAATCACAATCTCGGGCGCCTCAAAACGTCGCAGGGCCTCGTCCTCATCGAAGGGGACCGTCAGGCCATCGCGACAGACGGGCATGCCCATCATGTCGATGGAAACATCTTCCTGGTTAAACTTCACGCCGCACTTACCGAGTGCCATGGCAACGCGGCCCCAGTTGCAATCGTGTCCGGCAATGCAGGTCTTGACGAGCGGAGAGTTGGCAACAGCGCGCGCCGCGATATCGGCCTCCTCGTCGTTAGCGGCGCCGGTAACATTAACCGTCACGAGCTTGGACGCGCCCTCGCCGTCGGCGGCGATGTTGCGCGCCAGGCTCTCGCACACCTCGTGCACGGCAAATGCCAACTCGTCAAAGGCATCAGTGCCCTCGACGATGGCCTCGGCATCCGCAGCGGCGCCGGAGGCAAGCATGATGCAGGTGTCGTTGGTCGAGGTATCGGAGTCGACCGTTACCTTGTTGAAGGTCTGTTTGACGGTCGAGAGCAGCAGAGCGTGGAGAGCCACCGGCTCGACGGGGGCATCGGTGGTAATGACCGAAATCATAGTGGCCATGTTGGGCATGATCATGCCCGAGCCCTTGCACATGCCACCCACCGTATAAGCGTTGCCCACATGGCCCGCGGCCTCGCTGCGGTAGCGAACGGCATACTCCTTGGAATGGGTATCGGTGGTCATGATGGCGCGGGCGGCATCGGCGCCACCATGAGCGGAGAGTGCCTCATAAGCTGCCGGAATCGCCGTCTCGAATGTGTCGATCGGCAGAATCTGACCAATCACGCCCGTGGAGGCGACCAGGATTTGCTGAGGCTCGCAGCCGATGACCTGCGAGGCGATGCTGCACGTCTCGCGCGCGCAGGCAAGGCCCGTCTCGCCCGTGGCAGCGTTCGCGTTGCCGGAGTTGACCGAGACACCGGCGATGGTGCCATAGCCCTTATCGGCACCGCCCAGATTGGCGCGGCTCACCTGCACAGGCGCTGCGCAAAAGCGGTTGGTCGTAAACACGCCGGCGCCGGGACAGGGCTTATCGGGCACGACGAGCGCGTAATCCAAGCGCTCGGGATTCTTGCGAAAACCTGCATGAATACCCGCGGCCTTAAAGCCGGCCGCTGCCGTAACGCCACCCTCGACGGCGCGAATCTTGATATCGAATTGCTCTGTATTCATCGTCCTTACGACTCCTTATATCAAACAAAAAACGGGCATCGGCTGGCACGCCATACCGGTCGCAATTACTAGACCAGCTTAAAAGTGGCGCCCCACTCGATACCCGACTACCAAATCGTCAACAATCGAATGTGCTACACCGGGCACGCCACTGTGGGCAAACCTCGTCGCTCGTCAAAACCAAAGACGATGTTGGCGCACTGGACCGCCTGACCCGCAGCACCCTTGCACAGATTGTCGATGGCACCTGTCGCCACCAGCACGCCCGCGCGCTTGTTGAGCGCAAGGCCAATCTGGGCGGCATTGGTGCCGACGACCGAGGCCGTCTTGGGCTGCTGGCCGGCATCGAGCACGCGCACAAAGGTGCGACCGGCGTAGAACTGCTTGTAATGGTCGACGACGTCCTCAAGGGCCAACGTGTCGAGAGCCTGCGGCACGAGCGGCAGCGTCACCGTGGAGAGCAGACCGCGCTTGAGCGGTGCCAGATGCGGGGTGAAGACGATGCGGTCGGCCAGGCCAAGTATCTGCTCGATCTCGGGCGTATGACGATGCTTGCCCACGCCATAGGCCTCCAGATTCTCATCCGCGCTGCAAAAATGCGTACGGGCGTTGCAGGACTTACCGGCACCCGTCACGCCGCTGATAGCGTCGACGATCACGGGGCCGCTCTGGGCAACCCAGCCGGCACGCACGGCGGGCGCGGCAGCAAGACTCGTTGCGGTGGGATAGCAGCCGGCGCAGGCGACCAGCACGGACTTGCCATCAGCATAGTCGGATGCGGCGGTCTCCAGGTCCCGACAGAACAGCTCGGGCAGACCAAAAGCACGGGTCTTGAGCAGCTCGGGGCTCGTGTGCTCGGCGGCATACCATGCCTCGAACACGGCCGGATCGCTCAGGCGGTAGTCGGCAGACAAGTCGAAGCAGGAAACGCCTGCGGCAAGCAGGGCGGGCACCTGCGCCATGGCGGCGGTGTGCGGCACGGCCAAAAAGACAGCGTCGCAGGATGTAAGCTCGGGAGCATCGTGCGTCGTGAAGACAAGATCGCTCACGCCGGCGAAACTCGGATACACCGCGGACAGCGGTTGGCCGGCATCGGCGTTGGACGTGATGGCAACAAGTTCAAACTCGGGATGGCCGAGTACGAGGCGAATGAGCTCGGCACCGGCATATCCTGCTGCACCGACGATTCCAACCTTTAAAGACATATCGGACTCCTTGTCTGCAGTTTATGCACCAATGCGCATCCCGCACCCGTCGTTATGAGGTGGGTTGAAACTTTAGCACCAAAAGATGCATATATACGCAAATCTTTTGCATATTCATGCATTGAAACAAACCAGACACATTCACGCGAAGGAATTGACAAATAACAATGGGCTCCACATCGCCCGGTGCACCTTGCGGTGCCGTTGCGATGTGGAGCCCGACACAGACGGGTATTTAAATTGTTGGGGCCGGCGGGAGAACTCTTTTAGAGCTCGACCGGCACCCATTCGTCGTGGTTGCAGATGAAGGCCTCCGGCTCCTCGACGCTAAAGAAGACGAGCGTGGGGTCGCCTGCGCCCTCATAATGCTCGCCCAAACGCTCCAGATGCTTCCAGCCGGCCTCGCGCATATCGGGGGCAGCCTGATCATCCAAGCCCGCGCGTCCGCGCAAAATGAGCCAGCCATGGCCCGGCCACCAGCTCGTGGCCTCAAAGCGCTGGTTTTGCAGCAGCTCCTGCCACACATCTTTGGTGCGTGCCGTCACAAACCACAGCTTGCCGTCCTGAATCTGTGCAAACGAAAACGGACGCACGTGCGGCTGCCCATCCACGCTCGTCGCCAGATACCACGCCGGCACCGACGTCAGATACTCCAACACCGTATTCAATCCGTCCACGTTTCCTCCTGTCACTAGCCAATTTGGAACGGGTAGTTCATTTGAGACGCGCTAGAGCTCCAGACGCTCTTCGCTGCCGTCGATATCGCAGAAGCGGGCGACGATATTGCGAACCGAGAAAAACGCAAGGCGACCGTCGTTGGCGCTCTCGTGATTCTCGCCAATGCCCACCATGTGCTTAAAGCCAGCTTCGCGAACGCGGTCGCTCACTACCGCATCGTCCTCGAGCGCAGCCTCGCCGGTCAATACGATCCAGCACTCCCCCGGTTTCCAGCCCGAAAGCTCAAACTTGGGGTTCGCGCCGAGCTCTGCCCACACGTCCTTGTCGCGCGACGTGCAAAACCACAGCTTGCCGTTATCGACCATGGCAAACGAAAACGGCCTTACGCGCGGCTGATGCCCATCGTTCGCATCAGTCGTAGCCAGAAACCACGCGGGGATGCGCCTGAGGTATGTGCAGGCGCGCTCGAGTTGGGCCGTGCGGTCGATATCGGTCATAGGAATCCCTTTCTTGCGCTCGAATCGCGCCTAAACAAGTTGAAGATTGATGACGATGACGCAGATGAGCAGCAACGCCGTCACCACCGCCGCCAACGCATCGCCGCGGCAAAATGCAAGCGCATGCAGTCGCGTACGCCCCTGCTCGCCATGGTAGCAACGTGCATCCATAGCGGCAGAGAGTGTCTCGGCATGACGAAACACACCCGTGAACAGCGGAATTGCCACGCTGGCGAGCATGCGTACGCCGCCGAGCGGACCGCCCGTCACGCGCGCGCCGCGACTTGCCTGCGCGTCCGCAGTCTGCTTCATCTCGGTGGCAAACTGCGGCATAAAGCGCAGCGCGATGCCCATGATCATGCCGAGCTCGTGTGCCGGGAGCCCCACGCGCGCAAGTGGCGCGAGCAAACGCTCAAAGCCTGCAGTGAGATCGAGCGTGGGCGTGGTGAGTGTAATGGCGCTCATGCCGGCCATCATCAGGGTCAGGCGGCACGCCATAAACCCGGCGGAATGCAGCGAGCCCTCGCTTATCTGCAGAAAGCCGAGCTGCCACAGGATCAGCCCGCTCTGGTCGGTAAATAGGTTGAGCACCGCGACCACCACGACAATCGCCAGCAGCGGCGCCATCGATGACAGGACGCGGCGAAGCGGCACCCGGGACACGGTATAGATCAGCACAATGAAAATTGCGACCGGGACCAGTCCGCGGAAGCTACTGACCGTGAGCGTCGTGATCAGAAACACAAAGCCCAAGAGCAACTTGGTTCGCGGGTCCAGGCGGTGGATTGCACTATCGCCGGGATAGTAGCTGCCGAACGAAAACGCCTCCATTAGCAGCCCTCCTCTCGCGCGATCGTTTCGGATTTGGCCTTGTCCGAGACGTTAGAAGAACCGTCTGAGCGACCGATCAGCAAATCTGCCAACTCGTCGGCCAACGACTCAACCGTATAGAGCCCGTCGCAACGCAGCGGCACGCCTGCCTTCGCAAGCGCCAGTGCCATGCGTTGAGCAGCGGGAACGCCCAAACCGATCGATTTAAGCTCATCCGCATGCGCAAAAACCTGAGCGGGCGTGCCCTCGGCAAACACCGCGCCTTCGTTCATCACAACGACGCGGTCGCAGCAATTGGCCAGGTCATCCATACTGTGCGAAACCATGACAACGGTCAGGCCCTCATCATGAAGACGGCCAATGAGCTCCAGGAAATCCCTGCGGGCCGCCGGATCGAGACCTGCCATGGGCTCATCGAGTACCAGGACCTCGGGCTCCATAGCGAGCACGCCGGCAAACGCCACGCGCCGCTGCTGTCCGCCCGAGAGTTCAAAGGGACTCTTGTCGCCTATCGTGGCAAGGTCGAGGCCCACGCGAGTGAGCGATGACGCAACGCGGCGCGCGACCTCGTCTTGCGACAGGCCAAGGTTGTGCGGACCAAATGCCACGTCCTGCACCACGGTCTCGGCAAACAGCTGGCGCTCGGGATACTGAAACACCACGCCGACCTTAGCCTTAACCGCGGCGGCGTCTTTCTTGCTTGATAGGTCGAGCCCCAGCGCGCAAACGCTCCCCTCCTGCGGACGGATTAATCCGTTGAGGTGCTGGACCAGTGTGGATTTACCCGAACCGGTATGGCCTGCTAGCCCCAGGAACTCGCCGCGACGCACCGTCAAAGACACGTCGCGCAGTGCCCACGGGCTGCTGGGGTCGTTTCCCCAGAGAGCCTGTTTGTTCGATTTGCCCGCAGCGGCCGAGTGTTTATGCCAGCGACGGCGCTCGCGCGGACTGAGCGAATAACTGTATGAAACATGGGATAGCTCGATGACGGGCTCCGACGCGTTGTCCTTGTTGTCTGCCGGAATAGTGCCGTCGGCAATTTCCAACTGGGATGCGGAAGGCTGCCCCGCAGTGCCCGCCTCACTTCGCTCGGTATAGGCCCGCGCAACCTCGGCAACCATATCCGCCTCGCGCACCTGCGCGTGAACGGGCACACCCTTCTCACGAAGTGCCATGCCCAAACGGCACGACTCCGGCATGTCCAGGTTGAGCTGCGCAAGTTCATCTGCCCGTGTCAGAATCTCCTCGGGAGTACCGAGCATGGCAACTCGTCCCGTCTGAAACACCGCGACTCGATCAGCCTCGGCGGCCTCTTCCATAAAGTGCGTAATCATCACGATGGTCATGCCGCGATCATGCAACGCGCGGCAAGCCTTCATAAGGCCCTTACGTCCACGCGGATCGAGCATCGAGGACGCTTCATCCAAGATGAGCACGCGCGGTTCCATGGCAAGCACGCCAGCAAGCGCCACGCGTTGCTTTTGGCCACCCGAGAGCGCGTGGGTCTCGTGGCGCTCAAAGCCCACAAGGCCCACGCCCTTCAGCGCCTCGCGTACGCGCTGCGCAATTTGCGCCGATGACACGCCGAGGTTTTCGGGACCAAACGCAACGTCATCTTCGACAAGCGTTGCCACCAGCTGATCGTCGGGATTCTGGAACACCATGCCCGCGGTCGAACGAATGTCATAGACCAGCTCGGAGTCGGACGCATCCATGCCGTTGATACGCACCGTGCCCGCATCGGGCTGCAGCAGCGCATTCAGATGCTTGGCAAATGTCGACTTGCCCGACCCATTGCCGCCGAGGATGCAGAAAAACTCGCCATCCTCGATGGTCAGATCGATGCCGTCGAGTGCTTTCGTAGCGCCGTCGTAGCTAAATGAGATGCCCCGACACTCAATCATGCGCGGCCTTTGACCTGGTCCTTTTTAGGCGTGATGAGATTGGAGACTGCCTTATACACCGCCAGCGTCAACACCGAATTAAGCACGGTCTTGATAAGGTTAAACGGCAAGACGGCGGGAAGCATGAGCGGGGCGATCACATCGACCGAGCCATACCAGAACCAAACGCCGATGGTCAGGTTCGCAACCATGGACAGCACCGTAGCGGCAATAACGCCCAACGCCAGGCCAATCACGGCACCCTTGTAGGTGTGCATCTTTTGGTAGACGATCGCCGCGGGCAGAATAAAGCCCAGCGTAGCGACCAAGTTCATAAGCGCGCCGACCCAGTCACCCGTGGTGAGCGCATGGATGACGATCGCCATGGCGGCAACGGCAGTGCCGGCACCAGGACCGTACGCAAACCCGCACACCATCGCCGGCACCAGCGACGGGTCATACGTCAAAAACGGCGCCGAGGGAAGAATGGGCAGCTGCACATACATAAAGAGCGCGCCCAGGGCACACATGAGCGCCATGGTTACGAGCTGTTTAGTGCTCCACCTATTCGTGTTCTCAAAATGGATATGCTGCGACTGTTCAGACATAAGATCACCTGCCTCTTTCATCCGGACTCTAACCGTTGGTACTGGAATCTCACCAGTTCAGCCGGCATGCGAACCAACGCACACCCGGGTCGCGGACTCATCGGCTCGGTCGCAGGCACTTTTCCTGCGCCACGGCACCCCTTTGGCACCGCCCGATTTACCGCCAGTGGGGAATTCCACCCCGCCCTGAAACAGCAATTGCAAGTGTAGCACCAGTAGGCTTTCGCGCAAGTATGCCGAGGGTAATTTGTGGCGGGGATCAGTTGCCGCAACAACCATGTCCCCACCCACCCCAAAGTGGTGCGCCTTTCGCGCAAAGCGCGAAACAGCAACCGGGA
>URRJ01000088.1 GCA_900550205.1 uncultured Collinsella sp.
GGACGCCGCCCTCTCAAGGCGGAGATCACCAGTTCGAATCTGGTACGGGCTACCAAGCATCTGATACCCGAACTTCTACGGAGGTTCGGGTTTTTTATTTTCGTGACTACGTCCTACTTAAAGCCTGCCCCTGTTTTTCCTTGCGCAACACATGCTTTACGTACTGCTCATGCGCCTTGCGGGTACAATAGGCAAGATTTATCTGTACTAAGAAGGAGCCTCATGGTCGAGTCCTCTAAGCATTCGCATAAGCCCCAGGTTGAGGTTGAGGTATCGGGCGGCGATGACAATAAGAGCGCTCGTCGCGGCGCATTATTTATCGGCATCGTGCTGGTAGGCTATATCGTCTATTTGGTCGTAACCGGGCAAATGGGCCAGTTCTGGGCCGCTATGGCAAGCGTTCAGGCTCCGTGGCTTATCGTCGCCTGCTTGTGTATGCTGGTCTACCTGCTCTTTGGCATCATTGCGTATGCTATTGCCGTATGGGTCGATCCCGATTCGCCCGTCGGCGTGCGCGACCTTATCTCGGTAGAGGCGAGCGGCATTTTCTTTGGCAACCTTACGCCTATGATGGTCGGTTCCTCGCCGGCACAGATTTATCGCCTTACCAGGACCGGCCTCAACGTAGGCGAGGCAGGCGCGACGCAGTTTACGCGTTTTATCGTGTACCAGTTTGGCCTGGTGGCATGGGGCGCCATTCTGTTGCTTGCCCGTATGCCGTTTTTCGCCGAGCGCTATGGCGACATGACGCTCCTGTGCATCTTTAGCTTTGGCGGCCATTGCCTTATCCTGCTTGGCGTTTTTGCTGTTGCGCTTATGCCCAAAACCGTCACCCGTGTCGCCCATTGCATCATCAATTGGCTCGAACGTATCGGTGTCTCGGCTACAAAAATCGATGGCTGGCGAACCTTTGTGGATGGCGAGATTCAATCGTTTTCCGAAAAGTTCAAACGTTCGGCCGGACATTTCTCGTCCATGATGCTCACCGTGGTTATCACGATGCTGCAGCTCGCGTTTTTCTATCTGGTGCCGTACTTTTTGATGCTCTCCTTTGGCAAGCACGATGTCGACTTTTTCTCGGTTATGGCGGCCAGCGCCTTTGTTCAGCTGCTGAGCTCTGCCGTGCCGCTGCCCGGCGGTACGGGTGGCGCCGAGGGCGGATTCGCGTTGTTCCTGGGCCACTTCTTTGGCTCCGCATCGACTGCGGGTTATCTGCTGTGGCGCTTGATCACCTTTATCGCTCCGACTATTCTGTCTGCGTCCGTGCTAGGCCTTAGAAGCACCCATACCGAGAGCGTTCCCGTGCGCTGGGAACGTTTTAAGCGAAAGCTCGGATGGAGCCGTCAGACGGCTTCTGCGCCAGCCAAATCGCATCCCGCGAACGCAGTTACTGTTGATTCCGTCCAACACGCTCAGAAGCCTTCTTCGGCCTCTAAGCGTGAGCGTAAAACCTTCGTGCACCAGACAGGTGACGGTATTCGTGTGTCTCCGGCGGCACTCAATAAGCAGAAACGCCCCAAGGAGTGAGATCTGTAATCGCTCAGTCCCTACGCGCGGCGTGAGTCGTGCGTTCTCTATGGTGCCGGCCATATTTGCTTCGAATGTAGGATAATCCTCTTACGTAGATTATTTCTCATTTGTAGAGGAATTCCGATACTTCGAAGGGATACGCATATGGCCAGCAAGAAACCGCGGCTCGATCGCCGCATCGTCAGAAGCCGCAATGCGATCCTTTCGGCTTTTGAGCGTCTGCTGATGGAAAAACCGCTGGCAGACATTACGGTGAGCGCCATCGCGCGCGAGGCCAATGTCGACCGTAAGACCTTCTACGTGCACTTTGGTACGGTCGACGGCCTGCTCGATGCTATCGCCGAGGATGTCGTGGGGATGATTGTCGATTCGGTTGAGCGTACGCTCGCCTCGTTGGGTAGCGATCCCAACGAGCGTGCCCTCGGTGCGGCGGCGACTTTCTTTAGAACGGTTAACGAGGCATTGTGCAACAACCTGGTACTCAATCGTCAATTGATTGAAAACATTCCGCTCGATGATTTTATGGCACGACTTCGCGCACCGCTCGAGCGTGAGATTGCCGAGCGCGACCTGCTGCCCATGGGCCTTAAAGACGAGTTGTTCGATTACTACCTGGCGTTTTTGCTTTCGGGAATTATCGGCATCTACCGCGCCTGGGCACTCTCCGACGGCTCGGTTCCCATCGAGCGTATTTCTGAGGTCGCCAACAACCTGACGCTGAATGGCCTTTCGAGCCTGGAATCTCGTTTCGAATAGCACCTGCGCCTTATCCCTCTCGTTTGAGTTGCGGTGAAATAGGGACTGAAAAGGCCTTTTAACTGCCTAAACAGTCCCTATACCACCGCAACTTTGTGGGATTGCATTACTGGTAGCGCAGACATTCGACAGGATCGAGCTTGGCGGCTCGGCGGGCGGGGTAGAAGCCAAAGATGACGCCGATGCCCACGGACACGGCAAACGCCAACAGTACGGTCGAAATAGAAAAACTCGGAGTAATGGTTCCGCTGGCTCCGAACTCTTCCATAATGCCAGTGCTGGTGGCAAAAAACGTGAGTCCCCAGGCCAGCAGATAACCAATCACAACACCTAAAATGCCGCCGGTGACACACAACGCCGAAGACTCGGCCAAAAACTGGGCGGTGATATCGCGGCGGCTTGCGCCCATAGCGCGGCGAATACCGATCTCGCGAATGCGCTCCGTCACGTTGGTGAGCATCATGTTCATGATGCCGATACCGCCCACGAGCAGCGAAATACTGGCGACCGCGCCCATGATGAGCGAGAACGCTCCCATAAACGAGTTGAGGGCGTCGATGGCGCTTTTCATGGAGCTTACCGTGACACTTTCGTTCTCGTTGTCCTCTGAGATGCCCTTTATGCTGCGCACCTTGGTCTCGATGGTCTTGCAGAGCTCATCCATGTCGGTGCCCTCTACAGCGAGCGCCGTTACGCTCGGAAACGTCGGATTGTCGTCACCGAAGAGATCGGCGATCGTGGCGCGCGGCATGTACAGGGTGAGCGAGCCCATTGCGTCGTTGCCGCCATCGATGACGCCGATAATCTGCACCTCACCGTTCGATACCTTGATGGTTTTGCCCAGTGCGTCCTGTTCGTTGCCGTACAGCTGACCTGCTCCACCGCGGCTGATGAGCGCTACGCGCGCGCCGGACTGGGACTCGACATCGGAGTAGGTGCGCCCGGCCACAAGCTTGCTCGCACCCACGGTTTCGAGCATGTCGCTGTCCACTCCCTGCGCCATGACGGTATAGCTTTTATCCCCGACCTTGTACTCGGAATAGGCGCTGTCGACGATGCCGATCTGCTCAATCTGCGGCACCAGTTTGCGAAGCTTTTCCACATCCGAATCGGTGAGTTCTTGGGACGAATAAATCTCTACCATTCGGGCCGCATTGAGGCCCAGGCTGTTGACCAGGCTGTTTTGGATGCCGCCGATGAGTGAGGTCATGGCGATGACCGAGGCGATGCCAATGACGATGCCCAAGATGGTGAGCAGACTGCGTCCCTTGTTTGCCTCGAGGGAGTGAAGGGCTTCTTGGATAAGATCGCGGGTGCTCATTCCTTCGCTCCTTTCGGCTGATCGGGGGATGTCGAAATCGTGGGCAGGTTGTTCACGGCCTCGCGCAGCGTATTCGGCGCATGCGCAATATACGCGCCGTCATGGATGCGGCCGTCGCGAATGGTCACGGCGCGGTCTGCCTCGGCGGCAATGCCGGGGTCATGCGTGATGAGCACGATGGTCTTGCCGCGTTCTTTAAGCTTGTGGAAGGTTTCCATGACGAGTGCTCCGGTAGCGGAATCCAAGTTGCCTGTGGGCTCGTCGGCAAGAATGATGGGCGGATCGTTGACAAGGGCGCGGGCGATGGCGACACGCTGCATCTGTCCGCCCGAGAGCTCTGATATGCGGTGGTCCCAGTGGTCGACCGGAAGCGTGACGGCCTGCAGCGCGTGCACGGCGCGTATCTCGCGCTGGTTTCGGGGTACGTTAGTGTAGGACAGGGGCAACATGACGTTTTCGATAACCGTCAGGCGTGGCAGCAGGTTGAAGCTCTGAAAGACAAAGCCGATGCTCAGCGCGCGGACCTCGGTGAGCTCATCATCGTCGAGCTCTGCCACGTTGAGGCCCTGCAGGTAATAGTCGCCCGCCGTCGGCTTGTCCAGGCACCCTAGGATATTCATGAGCGTCGATTTGCCCGAGCCCGAGGGACCGGTGATGGCCACGAACTCGCCGGGATTCACCGCCAGGCTCACGTTGTGCAGGATATGGGCGCAGCCGGCATCGCTTTCAAAGATGCGGTGCACGTTGCGGATGTCGATGACGGGACGCATTACATGCCCTCGTCGGCGGGCATGCTGCCGGAGTCGCCGCCGTCGGCCGTCATGCTGGCACCGGTGTCAACCACGATGGTATCGCCGTCGCGCAGTTTGGTAACCGGCACGTTGGGGTTGATCTCGTTGCCCTGGTCATCGCGCTTGACCTGCGTCTTGCCGACCACGGCCTCGTTGTCGTTTTGCGTCACGACGGTCACCTGTACGCGGCGTGTCTTCGTGCCTTCGTTATCGGTCGCCAGATTGACGTAATAGTTCTCGCCGTCCTCAGTCATCAGGGCCATCGTCGGCATCATCACCACGTCATCGAGCTGTTCGGTTACGACCGAGACCTCGGCGGTCATGCCCGGCTTAAGCCGCGCGTCGGGCGACTCGATCAAAATATCGACGTTGAAGGTCACGCTGCCGCCACCGCCGTAACTGGAGTCGGCGTTTGCTACCGAAGCGATAGCCGTGACCGTTCCCTGGCTCACGATATCCGGAAAGGCCGGATAGGTGACGTTGGCACTTTGACCCACGGCGATCTTGGCGATGTCTTTTTCGCCCACCTGCACGGTGACTTTCATCTTGGACAGGTCGGCGATCTGCATGCACTGTTTGCCGCCGCTGGTGTCGCCTTCGCCCATGATCATGCCGCCCGTTACTGTGGCGCCCACCTTTGCGTTGAGCTCGACGATGCTGCCCGAGCTGGGGGCCGTTACCGTGCGCTCGGCGGCCTTAGCGTTAGCCTGGTCCAGGGTCGCCTGAGCCGACGCTAGGTTGCGTTGTGCGTTCGATATGGCGCTCATGTCAGCGGCATCGCTGCTTGTGGCTCCCGCTGCGGCACCGGCAGTTGCATCTATTGCTGGATTAGCCTGGGGCGCCGCTGCTGCCTTTTGTGCGTTGGCGAGGTCTTCCTGCGCTGCTGCCACCGCGCGCTGCGCCTCTGTCACATTGCGGTCGAGCTCATCATTTTTAATCGTCATGAGAACGTCGCCCTCGTTGACGGCCTGTCCGGCCTGCACGTTAATCGACGCCACCGTTTCGTCGACAGAAGGGGAGACGACCGATGCCGAGATGGGCTTAAGCTGCCCCTTGGCTTCGACTGTGGTGGTAAACGTGCCTTCGGTGACCATGTCGGTCACCGGTCCATTGGTGCCTGCGGGTTGCGCATTGATGACCAACGTTGCGATGATGGCAATGAGCGCGATGGCAACAACGACACCGGCGGCGATACCGCGTCGGATGAGCTTTTTGCGCCGACGCTCGGCACGCTTCGCCTTGAGCTTTGCATAGGCTTCTTCGTCGGAGATATCGGTCGCATTGTCGAGACTCGCATGGGGTTGCCTGGCGTCTGCAACGCTGATAATCGGCAGTGTCTCGGTGGCATCTTGGGGCATGCGATCGGAATCGCCAGGACCCGGATTGATCGTGGGGACCTTGGACATAGCGTCTCCTTTATCGATATGGCTCCGATAAGTATATACGCCCGTCGCGAGAGGCGGGCGTATATAAGCTGCGGATGACGCTACTGTAAGTTTTGGTCGCCGTGCTGTTTACTTGTTTGTAGACGTTTCCTGCCTTACGAGTGCACGACCACGCAAAGGCCGACTTTGATGCAGTCGTGGAGCGCCTTGGCATCGGCCAGGCGCAGGTTGATGCAGCCGTGGCTTCCGCACCATTTGTACGATTCGGCACTATCGAAACTCGAATCGTTTTGCCAGGTAGCGTCGTGGAAGCCGACCATATTGCCCTCGAACGGCATCCAGTAGCTGACCGGGCTCTCGTATTTGGGCTTTCCGGTCGCGGGGTCTTTGGCACCGATGAGCTTGCTTGCGCCGTCATTGCTGTTGATCTGCCACACGCCCTCAGGGGTGGCGTCTTCACCCGGTTTACCGGAAATAAAGTTGGCCTCCCACACGATGTTGCCGTTCTCGTCGTAGTAGCGTGCATGCTGCTCGGACAGGTCGACGTCGATATAGGCCTTCCAGTCGGGCTCGCCCTTGGCGGTAAACGTGTCGGCCTTCTTGGAGTACGAAATTTCGATCTCGCCCGTCTGCTTGTTGTTGATGGCGTCTTCGACCTGCTTGGCGAGGGTGTCGCTGTCGATGGACCAGCCATAGTCGCCGCCCTCGACCGCGCACTCCTTGCCATCGGCACGCTTCCACCAGCGGGTGCTACCTACAGTGTTAAAGCCATTGGCGAATTCCGCGGCCCAGCCGCTGATCTGCGACGTGTCGAGCGTGGGGTTGGCCGGATCGGCAAAGCTGATCCACTGCAGTACGGAACTGCCGTCGACCTTGCCGGCGTCCTCGCCGTTGAGCTTTAGCGTCACGTTGACGCCCAGGAAATTGTTGGCGGCGTCACATGCGGCCTGAATCTGGTCGTTGGTGAGCGTGCCGTTAAGAGGTTCGTAGGCGTCGTTGCCGATCTTGTTGATGTCGACGGTATCCGAAAGTGCGGCAAGCTGAATCTCGGCATATTTGATGACATGATCGCGGTTGATTTTCTCGTTGGAACGGGCCTTTTCGACGGTGAACTTTCCTGCATCCTCGTCGTATGAGCTGCTAGCTTCGAACGTTCCCGAGCGACCGTCGTTAAACTCGTCGATGGCGGCGCCCAGGTCCTCTTCGAACTGCTTCTGGTCAAAGGCATCCGAAAGCATGGACAGATCGACGTCCTGGTCTAAATCGACCGATTCTGTGGCAGCGTTGCTGTTGGTTTTACCGCTGAGCGACTCGACCAAACGAACGGGCCAGATGAAGGCCTCGTTGTGGCCGATGATTTCTTTTGCGGCAGCTTCGCCGTCGACGATGGGCTTTTCGGACTCGGGCTGGTAGGTCCAGCTAAAGTTGTCGCCTGTAACGGTGAGCTTGTAGTGTTTCCAGGCCGAACTCACCTTGGTGGCGGCCGATGAGGCATTGGAGAGCGAGACATCGACGCCGGCGATGGTCGTGTTGGGGTATGCTACCTGCGAAAACGCCACGACGCCTACAATGTAGACGATGGCAACGAGACCCAAGACGACAAAGAGGGTCGTTTTCTTGCCGGACTTTTTGCCTGCCCCGCGCTTGTCTGTGGGTGCGTTGTAGCGCGCGTGCGATGGGCCCTGGTTGGGGGCATTGTTCCCTGCAGGGTGCTGTTGATAACCCTGGTATTGCTGATGCTGCTGGTGTGCCTGACGATTACGCTGCTGCGAGGCGTGCCCGCCTGCACGATATTGCTGGTTGTGTGCAGGCGCGATGGGGCACGGTGCTTGGACACCGCCGGTCTGCCTGCTGGGCTTTTGCGGATCGGGAATTAATTGGGTGCGGTCGTTTTGCGACATCGTCTGCATATCCTTCGAGTTTCGCCTTGCGGCTCATCGTGTTTTATCTGGGCTTGCATTATAGCGATTAGCCTGTTGATTGTGGTATGGAAACAGTAGCAGCTAGAGGATGTTCACGACAGCCGATGGAACAACTTCATCGGGGG
>URRJ01000089.1 GCA_900550205.1 uncultured Collinsella sp.
AGATCGACCGTAAGGTTCGCTCTGCTGCCGAGATCCTGGGCATTACCGAATACCTCGACCGTAAGCCCAAGGCGCTTTCGGGCGGCCAGCGCCAGCGTGTCGCTATCGGCCGCGCCATCGTGCGTGATCCTAAGGTCTTCCTGATGGACGAGCCGCTGTCCAACCTGGACGCCAAGCTTCGTAACCAGATGCGTGCCGAGCTCATCAAGCTGCGCCACGAGATCAAGGGCACGTTCATCTACGTCACTCACGACCAGACCGAGGCCATGACCCTCGGCGATCGCATCGTGGTCATGAAGGACGGCGTCGTCCAGCAGACCGCCACGCCGCAAGAGGTCTTCAACCACCCCGCGAACATCTTCGTCGCCGGCTTCATCGGCGTGCCGCAAATGAACTTCTTCGATGCCCAGCTGGTGCGCTCGGGCAACGGCTTCGCCGTCAAGACCGAGGATATGAACGTGGCGCTCGCCCCCGAGACCTGCGCTCAGCTTGCTCTCAACTGGGACGGCGGCGATGTGAAGGAGATCACGGCCGGCGTGCGCCCCGAGCAGATCCTGCTTGCCGACAAGGACGAGGAGGGTGCGCTCCAGGGTACCGTCGAGGTGACCGAGCTCATGGGCTCGACCGAGCATGTCCACGTGACCGCTCCCGATGGCCAGTTCGTCCTGATCATTCCCGTTGTCGACCTTGAGGCCAAGGGCGCGCTCAAGGCGGGCGACTCCATCTGGTTTAAGTTCGAGAAGAACGCGACCCATCTCTTCGATAAGGTGTCTGGCAAGAACCTTATCTAGGCCCGGCGCATCCAGGCCCTCCCTTTGGGCGACTGCGGTATTGCCATCCTTTTGCCGCGGTCACATATAAGGCTCCTCTCCCGTCCGCTGGGCGAGAGGGGAGCCTTTCTTTGTGTTGGGGTTGTCTGGCCGGTCGTTTGTCTCGATCTGTAACAACTGGGACCGTTTTTACCGAGTAGTTGTTACAGATCGAGATTGTTTGGCCGAGTCGGGTCACAGGGTAACGTGCGGGCACAAAAAACGGAGCCGTGTTGCCACGACTCCGTTTCTCAAGAGGATGGGTAAGGGAAGCGAATTAGCTCAGGTGCCAGATTTCGTCGTTGTACTGGGAGATCGTGCGGTCGGACGAGAAGGTGCCGGCGTTGGCGATGTTGATCAGCGCCTTGCGCATCCAAGCGTCCTGGTCCTCGTAGTCGGTTAGCACGCGCTCCTTGGTCTGGATGTACTCCTCAATGTCGAGCAGGGCCATAAACCAGTCCTTGCCCTTAATGTCGTCGTGCAGGCGCTGCAGGCGCTCGGCGTTGCCGGTCGCCATAAAGGCCGGGTTGGTGATGAAATCCACCAGCAGTTTAATGCCGGGCTTGCAGTAGAGCGCACCGGCGTTGTAGATGCCGTCGGCGTAGAGCTGCTCGACTTGTTTGGACGAGGCACCAAAGGTATAGATGTTCTCGTCGCCCACGAGCTCGGCAATCTCCACGTTGGCGCCGTCGAGTGTGCACAGGGTCAAAGCGCCGTTGAGCATGAACTTCATGTTAGAGGTGCCGCTCGCCTCCTTGGAGGCCAGGCTGATCTGCTCGGAGATGTCGGCAGCGGGAATCACGCGCTCGGCGGCGGTGACGTTGTAGTTCTCGATCATAACGACCTGCAGGTAGGGAGCCACGTCGGGGTCGTTGGCGATCCACTGGGAAAGCGTCAGGATGAGGTGGATGATGTCCTGAGCGATGGTATAGGCAGGCGCTGCCTTGCCGCCAAAGATGATGGTGACGGGGTGCTTAGGTCTGTTACCGTTCTTGATGTCGAGGTACTTCCAGATGATGTAGAGCGCGAGCATCTGCTGGCGCTTGTACTCGTGGATACGCTTGACCTGAACATCGATGATGGCGTTGGAGGGGATCGTCACGCCCTGTTCGAGCGCCATAAACTCGCGCATGATGGTTTTGGCTTTGGCCTTGGTGGCGGCCAAGCGCTCAAGAATGCTCTTATCGTCGGCGAAGTCGGCGAGCTTGCTCAGGTTGCCGGTGCTGCGCCAATCGGTACCGATTACATCGTCGAGCAGGCTGGCAAGCGCGGGGTTGGCTCCCTGGATCCAGCGGCGGAAGGTGATGCCGTTGGTCTTATTGGAGAACTTCTCGGGGTAGATCTCGTAGAACGGATGAAGCTCGGTGTCCTCCAGGATCTTGGTGTGGAGTGCGGCGACGCCGTTGATGGAGAAGCCAAAGTGGATGTCCATGTGGGCCATGTGGACGGTGTCGTATTCGTCGATGATGGCGACGCGCGGGTCGTCGTGCTCGGCCTTTGCGACCTTATCGAGCTTGACGATAATATCGGCGATGGCAGGGGAGACCTTCTGCAGGCTGGTGAGCGGCCACTTCTCGAGCGCCTCGGCAAGAATCGTGTGGTTAGTGTAGGCGACCATGGAGCGTACGATGGTCACGGCCTCGTCAAACTCGATGCCATGTTCGGTGGTGAGCAAGCGAATGAGCTCGGGGATGACCATGGTGGGGTGCGTGTCGTTAATCTGGACCACGGCGTAGTCGGCCAGATCGTGCAGGTTGCTGCCGCGCTCGATGGCCTCGTCGATCAGGAGCTGGGCGGCGTTGCTCACCATGAAGTATTCCTGGTAGATGCGAAGCAGACGGCCCTGCTCGTCAGAATCGTCGGGGTAGAGGAACAGGGTGAGGTTCTTGGCGATCTCGGTCTTGTCGAAGTCGATGGAGCTGCCGGGTACCAGGCCGTCGTCGACGCTTGCCAGGTCGAACAGGCGCAAACGATTCTTGGCGGGCTGGCCGTAGCCGGGCACGTCGATGTTGACGAGCTTGGAGGTAACGGCAAAGTCGCCGAACTCAACAGTGTAGGAGTGGTCGTCATCGATCAGGATATCCTGCTCGCCGAGCCACTCGTCGGGGACGGCCTTCTGCTGATTGTCGACAAAGCGCTGACGGAACAGGCCGTAGTGGTAGTTGAGGCCCACGCCGTCGCCGGTCAGGCCCAGCGTGGCGATGGAATCCAGGAAGCACGCGGCCAGGCGGCCCAGACCGCCGTTACCGAGCGACGGCTCGACCTCAAACTCCTCAATCTTATTGAGGTCGTGGCCCGCGGCGGTGAGCTGGTCCTTAACCTCGTCATAGATGCCGAGGTCGATCATGTTGTTGATGAGCAGCTTGCCGATCAAGAATTCGGCGGAGATGTAATAGAGCTTTTTCTTGCCATTGTTGAGCGGGCAGGCGGCTGAGCGCTCCTGCACGAGCTTAACGAGCAGTTTGTAAATGCGACGGTCATCGAGCTGCTCGAGCGAGATGCCAAAAGACTGCTCGGCGAGTTCTGCGAGATCGATACGGGGCATGTTTCCTCCTGTAATGGGTTGATTACATGTCTGCAATTCATAAGAAGCCCGCGCGAGGGGATTGGGGTGGCCTCGCGCGGGAAAAGCGGTCGCGTCCGCACGGTGGGGTGGGGTCGGACGCGGTGGCTCCTATTGGGGAAGCTCGATTTCGGCTTCCGACGGGATGCGGAAGTAGGTCTCAGTCCAGTCGGTAAGCTTGTGCTCGAGCTCGCGGGTGATGGCGCCATCGAGCATACGCCAGGTCCAGTTGCCGCCTAGGGTGGCAGGGGTGTTGATGCGTGCCTCATTGCCCAGGTTAAGCAGGTCCTGCATGGTGTAGATGCAGGTATCGCTCACGCTGGCGGCGATGGTTCGGTTGAGCGCGTCGGCTATGGACTCGCCTGCCTGCTGGTGGGTGTACAGGGCAGCCTGCTCGCGCTGACGCGGAGTGGCCGTACCCTCGAACCAACCGCGCGCCGTCTCGTTGTCGTGCGTGCCTACATAGGCGACGGTATTGGCGATGTAGTTATGCGGCAGGTAATACGAGTTGGTGCCCTCAAAGGCAAACTGCAAGATCTTCATGCCGGGGAAGCCCGAGGTGTCGCGCATATCGATGACGCCGGGGGTAAGGAAGCCCAGGTCCTCAGCGATAATAGGCAGCGTGCCGAGCTTTTCCTCGAGCGTCTTGAAGAGTTTGAGGCCGGGACCCTGTGTCCACGAACCGTAGGACGAGTCGGGCGAGGAGAACGGCACCTCCCAGTAGGCCTCAAAGCCACGGAAGTGGTCCAGACGGATAACGTCGTACATGTTGAGTGCGGCGCGGATGCGGCCTTCCCACCAGGAGAAGCCGTCTGCCTCCATGGCGTCCCAGTCATAGATGGGATTGCCCCAGTACTGGCCAGTGGCGGAGAACTGATCGGGCGGTGTGCCGGCGACACTGACGGGGTTGCCGGCGGCGTCGATCTTAAAGAGCTCGGGGCTTGCCCACATCTCGACGGAGTCGCGCGAGACGTAGATGGGCAGGTCACCGATGATCAGGATGTCGCGCTCGTTGGCGTATGCCTTGAGGCGGCTCCACTGACGATCGAAGAAGTACTGCGTCATCTGGTGGTAGAGCATGCGCGCGGGATGGGCGGCGCAGACCTTGGCAGATGCTTCGCCGCGGGTACGCAGTTCTGCGGGCCACTCCCAAAAGGCCTTGAGTCCGCACTCCTCTTTGACGGTCATGAACTCGCAGTAGGGAATAAGCCAGTCTTCGTTCGCCTGGACAAAGTCGTCGAAATCGGCTGGCTTGTTGGACACGAAGCGTTCGGCGGCACGGTCGAGAATCTGGCGGCGACCGCTAAAAATCGCGCCATAGTCAACGTTGCTGAGGTCGGAGCCCAGATACACACCGTCGATATCGCACTGTTCCAGATAGCCGGCCTCGATAAGCTCGGCAAAGTCGATGAAATTGGGGTTGCCCGCACGGGCCGAGAACGACTGATAGGGCGAGTCGCCATAGCTCGTCGTCGTAAGGGGCAGAATCTGCCAATAATGTTGTTTGCACGAGGCGAGAAAATCGACGAAGTCGTAGGCATTCCAGCCAAAGCCGCCGATTCCGTATGGTCCGGGCAGAGATGAGACGGGCATGAGGACGCCGCTTGCACGCTCCATGAATGCGCTCACCAACCTTCTTGTTGTGGGGTCGGCCTGCCGATGGGTGCGCAGTCCGCCTCCGATGTTCTGATTCGATACGCCTATTGTAAAACATGTTGTTTAAACATGTACAGGCAAGATAAAAAAGTTGGTCGATTTTCGGCGAATGGTTACATGCCATGAAAAAAGCCCCGACCTCACAACGTGAGATCGGGGCAAGAGCGGTATGTAGGTTTTTGCTACTCGGCGTCGGCGAAGCCGTTGGGGTTGTGGCTCTGCCAGTTCCAGCTATCGCGGCACATGTCCGCGATGTCGTACTGGGCCTTCCAGCCCATCATGCGCTCGGCCTTGGAGGCATCGCACCAGTTGGCGGCGATATCGCCGGCACGGCGCTCGCGAATCACGTAGGGCAGTTCCTTGCCGCACGCCTTGGAGAAGGCGGCGACGACCTCGAGCACCGAGGTGCCGGTGCCGGTTCCCAGGTTAAAGATCTCGACACCGGTTTTGCCGTTCATCCAGTTGAGGGCGGCAACGTGACCAGATGCCAGGTCGCACACGTGGATGTAGTCGCGCACACCGGTGCCGTCGGGGGTGGGGTAGTCGTTGCCAAAGACCTGAACGGCCTCGAGTTTGCCCACAGCGACCTGGGCGACATAGGGAACCAGGTTGTTGGGGATGCCCTTGGGATCCTCGCCGATCAAGCCTGACGGATGGGCACCGATGGGGTTGAAGTAACGGAGCAGCACGACGTCCCACTCGGGGTCGGCGGTGTGGACATCCATGAGGATCTGCTCAATCATCCACTTGGTCCAACCGTAGGGGTTGGTCGCGGGCTTCTTGGGGTCTTCCTCGGTGACAGGCGGATTGTCCGGATCGCCGTAGACGGTCGAGGAGCTCGAGAAGATGATGGACTTGCAGCCATGGTTGCGCATGACGTCAATGAGCACCAGGGTGTTCTCGATGTTGTTGTGGTAGTACTCGACGGGTTTGCTCACCGATTCGCCGACGGCCTTAAAGCCGGCGAAGTGGATGACGCGGTCGATCTGGTGGGTATCGAAGATCTTGTTCATCGCATCGCGGTCGAGCACGTTGGCCTCGTAGAAGGTGAGGTTCTTGGCGGCCTCGTCGCCCACGATGGTCTTGACGCGGTCGATGGCGACGGCGCTGGAGTTGGAGAGGTCATCGACGACGACGACCTGGTAGCCGCCCTCGAGCAGCTGAACGACGGTGTGGGAACCGATGAAGCCGGCACCGCCGGTAACGAGGACGCAGGTGTCTTTGGGGTCGAGTGCTTGGGACATGTAGTCTCCTATCGAATCAGGAACACTTCTTGAGGGGAGTATAGCGCAGCTAGGTGCGGTGCAATTGTTTGACACAATGAAGAGCAGAGCAATGATAACGTGCTCATAGGACGGGAATGCATAACGGTTCATGGTAGTTCCAGGCTGTGCGCATGCCGCCGGCCGTGCGGTTTTCTGCCGTTCGTGGAAATCGTTGGGATGCGTCGGATGTACGGTAATATGTATGTCTTGAGCGACATATAAACAAAACATGTAACGGAGTACATATGTCACCAAACAGCGATTCCATCTTTACTCAGGAGCTCTCGCGCCGCACCGCCCTCAAGGCCCTGTTCGGCGCCGCTTCTGCTGCAGTTCTTTTTGGCCTGCCTGCCCGCGCCCATGCTGCCGAGGCCAGCCAGGAAACCACCGACAAGCTGAATGCCGCCCAGGCTCAGCTCGACGAGGTCCAGGCCCAGCTTGATAGCATTGCCAACGAGTACGCGGCGCTCGCTAACAAGAACGCTCAGACGCTCAACGACATCGAGGGCGTTCAGGGTCAGATCGACGACACCCAGGAGCAGATCGACACCAAGAAGTCGGAGCTCAAGAAGAAGCGTAACGAGCTTTCCGATCGCGTGGCGGCAAGCTACAAGTCGGGTGGCACCAATATCCTGTCGTTGCTGCTCGCTTCTGGTTCGTTTGAGGAACTCGTCGCCAACGCGCATTACGTCGAGAAGATCAACAAAAGTGACCGTGACGCCATCGAGGACATCCAGACCATTCAGAAAGAGCTCGATACGCAGAAGTCCGAGCTCGAGTCGCAAAAAGCCGACTTGGAGAAGCTCAAGGACCAGCAGACTGCTCAGATGCAGGACATGCAGGCCAAGCAGCAGGAGGTTCAGACGGTTCTGAACGGCCTCTCCGACGATGTCAAGGAGCTCATGGCCCAGCGCGATTCCGAGATTCTTGCTGCCGCCCAGGCCGAGGAGGCTGCCAGGAAGGCTGCCGCTGCCGCGGCTGCCGCGAACAAGAACAATTCCTACTCGGGTGGTTCGAGCTCGGGTGGTGGATCGTACGCGCCCGGAACTCCGCAGCAGAATGCCGGCTCGGGCAAGCAGCAGGCCGTCGTCAACGCTTGCTACTCCACGCCCTCGCCTGGCCAGAACTGGTGCGCGGCGTGGGTCTCCAACGTCTTCCGCAACGCCGGCGTTGGTTACTTTGGCGGTAACGCGTGCGACATGTTTAACGCATGGTGCTATAGCTCCGACCGCTCGGCGCTGCAGGTGGGCATGATCGTGGCCGACTCATCGCATAGCGGCACGGGTGCTCCGGGCCTTATCTACGGTCATGTGGGTATCTACGTTGGCGGCGGCATCGTTATGAGCAACGAGGGCGCCATTACGTCTAAGTCGCTTGACTCGTTTATTAGCTTCTATGGCACTGGCTCTGGCGTGCGCTGGGGCTGGCTCGGCGGTATTGCGCTGTCGTAAAGCCGACTGGGCCGCGTGCCCGCCCGCAATATATTTGATTGATCGCGGGTTCCGCACGCAAAGAAGGCCACTTAATGTGGC
>URRJ01000090.1 GCA_900550205.1 uncultured Collinsella sp.
GGATGAGGGCCGCGTGCTCGTGCGCAAGAGCGGAACCGAGTCGGTGATTCGTGTGCTGGCTGAGGCTCCGGACCAATCGGCCGCCGACGCCGCCATGAAGCGCATCGCCAACGCGCTCGAGGCTCTGTAGTTACGCGGTTTTACCAAACTGCGTAACTGCTCGACGCTGTCAAGACGTCGGCGTCAACCTAGTTGTTGGGCAACCTAGTCATTTGGGACGTTCTTAAATGACTAGTCGTTTGGGACACTCTTTGCCGGGTTGGTGGCTGGGTGCGAAGGGGCGCCGCGGGATAGATCCTGCGGCGCCCCTCTTGCGTTGGCGTGTTGCCTAGGCTTTACAGCTCGTAGAGCGTGGTGAACTTGTCCTGCAGGTAGCTGCAGTAGTAGCGGGCGTCGAATGCCATGCCGCAGGCGCCCTTGATGAGCTCCGGCGCGTCCTTGGCGCGGCCCCACTGCCAAATGTGCTCGCCCAGCCAGGCGCGGACGGGTGTCAGGTCGCCGCTCGCGCAGGCGCTGGTAAGGTCGACACCGTCGCGGCACATGGCCGGCACGAACATGGCGTCGTAGGCGCTGCCCAGCGCATAGGTGGGGAAGTAGCCAAACGAGCCGCCGCTCCAGTGCGTATCCTGCAGGCAGCCACGCGTGTCGTCGGGAACCGGAATGCCCAGGTACTCGTCCATAAAGCGATTCCAAAGCGCGGGGATATCCTTGGCTGTAGCCTCACTGGCAAACAGCATGCGCTCAATCTCGTAGCGCACCATAATATGCAGCGGGTAGGTGAGCTCGTCGGCCTCGGTACGGATCAGCGACGGCTGAGCGATGTTCACGGCGTGGTAGAGCGCATCTTCGTCCACGTTACCGTAGACCTCGGGCGCGTGACGGCGCAGCACCTCGAGCAGCGGTCCCATAAAGGCGCGGCTGCGACCCACGGTGTTCTCAAAGAAGCGGCTCTGGCTCTCGTGGATGCCCATGGAGGTGCCACCCTCCAGGCACGTGCGCGCATAGGCGGGGTTCACGCCCAGCTCGTACATGGTGTGACCGGCCTCGTGGATGATGCTGTAGACGTTGGAGATACAGTCGTCCTCGTAGATGTGCGTGGCGATGCGCGCGTCACCCACGGCAAAGCCCTCGCTAAACGGATGCTCGGTAAAGGCGAGCGTGGTATCGTCCAGGTTAAGGCCGACGAGCTTCATCAGGTCGAAGCTCATGGCACGCTGGGCGGCCTCGGGCACGCGGGCATGCAAAAAGTCGGCAGCGGGCTGCTGACCGCGCTCGCCGATGGCGTGAACGAGCGGCACGACGGTGGCCTTGACCTCGTCGCAAAATGCGTCGAAGCTCTCGGTGGAAAGGCCGCGCTCGTACTGGTCGAGCCACACGTCGTATGGGTCGCGCTTGGGGTCCATGAGCTCGGCCTGATGCTTGAGCTGGCTGACGATCTTGTCCACATAGGGCTCAAAGCTCGCCCAGTCATTGGCCGTCTTGGCCTTGTGCCACACGGCATCGGCCTCGCAGGTAAGCCTGGTCCAGGCCTCGGCCTCCTCGGTAGGAATGACGCTTGCCTCGCGCTGGTCGCGGCCGAGCACGCGGATCTCGTCGAGCAGCTGCGGGTCGTCGATCTTGCCGCCGGCGACGGTCTCGCGTGTCAGCGAGCGTACGAGCTCAACGGACTTCTCGCTGGTCAACAGCTTGTGATGTTCGCCGGCAAGGGTGCCCATAGCATCGGCGCGGGCCGCGGCGCCGTTGGCGGGGGCAATCGTCGCGCCATCGAACTCGGCAATCTTGAGCAGGTACTCGCGGGTCCACAGCTTACCCTCGAGCTTGCGGAGCTTCTTGACGGCCTTGCCCGTCTTGGCGCTCTTAGGGGCCTTGGCCACGGCGGCATTGGCCTTCTTATCGAGTTTCTTTCCCATATACCTATATCCTTGATCTCGCAGACCGGACGCCACGGGTGGGCGTGCGGCCAGTTTGCACAGCTACCTGCCTTGTACCCAGTGCGAACAAAACGGAACGCGGCGATATACTCGCAGAATGTGTTATCCTATAGCCCAATGCGTTGACGGAGAGGGTTTTGCCCGCCGCGTCGCCGGCAAGAGAGGGAAGGTCATGGGCTGCAAGCCTTCCTGCGGTGACAAGGGCCAAGCGTTCACTCCCGAGTAGCAACCTCAACGGGCGCGCGGCCAGCGGCGGCGAAGCCCCAGTAGGGAAGCCGTGAGCCTCGCGATAAGGGGCGCAGAGTGGGCGCGGCGGGCCAGACATCCGCCGGGTCAAACAAGGTGGTACCGCGGAATTCAACCGTCCTTGGGCAATGTACATGCCCGAGGGCGGTTTTTGTTACCGAACCGGGCCGCGTTTTCGCAACGTCAGACGGCGGCAGCCGCCTCGGCAAGCGAATGCGCGAGAGACGAAAGGGAAGACATGAGTCTGATTGATGATCTGGTCAAACTCGAGGAAGAGGCCAAGGAGCTCGTCGCAGGCGCCGACGACGCCGCCAAGCTCGAGGCTGCGCGCGTTGAGCTGCTCGGTCGCAAGGGTCGTATTACCGGCCTGATGCGTATGATGGGCAAACTCGCCCCCGAGGATCGTCCCGTGATGGGCAAGCGCGCCAACGAGATGCGCCAGCTGATCGAGGGCATGCTCGACGAGCGCACCACCGAGATGAAGGCAGCCGCCCTCAAGCACGCACTCGAGCACGAGGCCGTCGACATCACGCTGCCGGGCATCCGTCCGCAGATCGGTCACCAGCACCTGATCAAGCAGATCATCGAGGAGGCCGAGGACATCTTCTGCGGCATCGGCTACACCGTCGAGTCCGGCCCCATGGTCGACACCTCCTACTACAACTTCACCGCGCTCAACGCCCCCATGGATCACCCGAGCCGCTCGGCCCGCGATACCTTCTACGTGGTCGACAACAACCCCGGCAGCGTCGCGCACCCCGAGGCACATGCTCACGGCGAGTCCGACGTGCTGCTGCGCACCCAGACCTCGGGCGTGCAGATCCACACTATGGAGTCGCAGAAGCCGCCCATCTATATGATTTGCCCGGGCACCGTCTATCGTCCCGACACGGCCGACGCCTGCCACCTGCCGCAGTTCAACCAGATCGAGGGCCTGGTCGTCGACGAGGGCATCACCTTTGGCGACCTTAAGGGCACGCTCGACTACTTTGTTAAGTGCATGTTTGGCGAGGATCGCAAGACGCGTTACCGCCCTCACTTCTTCCCCTTCACCGAGCCGAGCTGCGAGGTGGACGTGAGCTGCCACGTGTGCGGCGGCAAGGGCTGTAACTTCTGCAAGCACAGCGGCTGGATCGAGATCCTGGGCTGCGGCATGGTCGACCCCAACGTCCTGATCAACTGCGGCATCGACCCCGAGAAGTACACCGGCTTCGCCTTTGGCATTGGCGCCGAGCGTGTCGCGGCCCTGCGCTACGACCTGCCGGACCTCAGAACGCTCATGACGGGCGATATGCGCTTCTTGAATCAGTTCTAGGCTGCGGCTTGCCCAAGCACGGCACCTCGGCGCTCATTCGTCGCTTGCGTACCAAAGTACGCGGCGCTCCTCTTTCGGGCCGATCTGCCGCACTTGGACAACCCTCGCTTTGTAAGGAATGTTCACAAAGTTGAAGTTTCCACCTGCATCTCTTCGCAGGCTTTCAGTATGAAAGGAGAGCTAGATGCGTGTTTCTTACGACTGGCTCAAGACCATGATCGATATTCCGGAGGATCCCAAGACCCTTTCGGACGAATATATCCGTACCGGCACCGAGGTCGAGGCGATTGACACTGTGGGAGAATCCTTCGACCACGTGGTGACCGCCAAGGTGCTCACCAAGACCCCGCACCCCGATAGCGACCACATGTATGTGTGCTCGGTCGATGTGGGCGACAAGAATCTCGACGCCGACGGCAATCCCGCTCCGCTGCAGATCGTCTGCGGCGCGCAGAACTTCGAGGCCGGCGACCACATCGTCACGGCCATGATCGGCGCGGTTCTGCCCGGCGACGTCAAGATCAAGAAGAGCAAGCTTCGCGGCGTCGTGTCCATGGGCATGAACTGCTCCGCGCGCGAGCTCGGCCTGGGCGGCGACCACTCCGGCATTATGATCCTGCCCGAAGATACGCCCTGCGGCATGCCGTTTGCCGAGTACGTGGGCTCGAGCGACACCGTGCTCGACTGCGAGATCACGCCCAACCGTCCCGATTGCCTGTCCATGATCGGCATGGCCCGCGAGACCGGCGCCATCTTCGACCGCGATTTCCACGTTGAGCTGCCTGCCATCAAGGCCGAGACCGGCCGCGCGACCGATGACGAGCTTTCGGTCGAGATCGCCGACGAGGGCCTCTGCGACCGCTATGTTGCCCGCATCGTGCGCAACGTGAAGGTCGGTCCGTCGCCCGACTGGATGGTCAAGCGCCTCAACGCCCTGGGCGTGCGCCCGCACAACAACATCGTCGACATCACCAACTACGTGATGATGCTCACCGGTCAGCCGCTGCACGCCTTTGACCTGGACACCTTTGCCGAGCGCGATGGTCATCGCCGCGTGGTGGTTCGCGCCGCCCAGCAGGACGAGAAGTTCACGACGCTCGACGGCGAGGAGCGCACGCTCGACGCCGGCATGGGCCTCATCACCGACGGCGAGCGCCCCGTGGCGTTGGCCGGCGTTATGGGCGGCATGGATTCCGAGATCGAGGACGACACCGTCGACGTGATGGTCGAGAGTGCCTGCTTCAACGCCGGTCGCACCTCGCACACCAGCCGTGATCTGTCGCTGATCTCCGACGCCTCCATTCGCTTTGAGCGCCAGGTCGATGAGACCGGCTGCGTGGATGTCGCCAACGTTACCTGCGCGCTCATCGAGGAGATCGCCGGCGGCGAGGTTGCTCCCGGCTATGTCGACGTGTTCCCCGCGCCCAAGACCATCGACAGCATTAAGCTGCGCCTGGCCCGCGTGCACGCCATCTGCGGTGCCGATATCGAGCCCGACTTTATCGAGCGTTCGCTCACCCGTCTGGGCTGCACCGTCGAGCGCGACGGCGAGGACTTTATGGTTACCCCGCCGAGTTTCCGTCCTGACCTGCCGCGCGAGATTGACCTGATCGAGGAGGTCCTGCGCCTGTGGGGCATGGGCCGCGTGACGGCGACCATTCCGGCTGCCAAGAACCACATCGGCGGCCTGACCCGCGAGCAGAAGCTCACCCGCAAGGTCGGCGAGATCCTGCGCGCCTGTGGCCTCAACGAGACCACGACCTTTGGTTTTGCCGCCCCGGGCGACCTGGAGAAGATCGGCATGTCCACCGAAGGCCGCGGCTGCCCCGTGGTGCTCATGAACCCGCTGGTCGCCGAGCAGACCGAGATGCGTCGTTCGCTGCTGCCGGGTCTGTTGCAGTCCGTTGCCTATAACGAGGCGCACGGTACGCCCAACGTACACCTGTACGAGGTCGGCAGCCTGTTCCATGGCCGCGAGAACGCCAGCCTGCCCAAGGAGACCAAGTCCGTCGCGGGCGTGCTCTCGGGCCAGTGGAGCGAGCAGTCTTGGACCATGAAGTACCGCAAGCTGCGTTTCTTCTTTGGCAAGGGCATCGTCGAGGAGCTGCTCGCCCAGCTGCGCATCGAGAAGGTTCGCTTCCGTCCCGTCGAGGGCGAGGGCTATGCCTTCCTGCAGCCGGGTCGTGCTGCCGAGGTCCTGTCCGGCGGCACTGTGCTGGGCTGGGTCGGCGAGATCCACCCTGAGGCGCGCGAGGCGATGGGCATCGACGAGGTCGTCGTTGCCTTTGAGCTCGACCTGGACAAGCTGATCAAGGGCGCCCGCAACCAGGAGAACTATCGCGAGTTCTCGCAGTACCCGGCTGTTGAGCACGACCTTGCTATCGTGGTCGACAACGCTGTGACCTGCGAGGATCTTGAGCGTCGCATCACCAGCGCCGGCGGCAAGCTGCTCGAGGGCGTGCGCCTGTTCGACGTCTACCGCGATCCCATCCGCATCGGAGCGGGCAAGAAGTCCATGGCCTTTGCGCTTACGTATCGCTCCGACGACCACACGCTCACCAGCGAAGAGGTCGAAAAGGCGCACCAAAAGATCGTCACCAAGGTGTGCAAGGGCGTAAACGGCGAGGTCCGCGGCTAGGATTTGCGCTGGGAGCACAGGACCCCTCGGCAGTTGCTGTGGGGCCCTGCGTGACCGCGGTGTTCGGAAAAGGCGCCGTTGAACCTGCATATATGACACACGCATTACATAACGGCGTGCTGCTTTGTCGGCAGCGCGCCGTTTTGCTATTATAGCCCGCGGCGTGTTACGAATCTGACAATACGTAACACTGGCAAGGTAATTCAGACGGCGTTGCAATTCCGTGCGCCGACAACCGGGAGGCGTACATGCACATTCCAGATAACTATCTGTCCCCGCAAACCGATGCCGTCATGGCGGTGGCGATGGTGCCTGTTTGGGTCCACTGCATCAAGAAGGTGCGCGCCACGCTCGATCGCGAGCACATGGCGTTCCTGGGCATTTGTGCCGCATTCTCCTTTTTGCTCATGATGTTCAACGTGCCGCTGCCCGGCGGCACCACTGGTCACGCTGTTGGCGGCGCGCTCATCGCGCTGCTGCTGGGCCCCGAGGCTGCTGCCATTGCAGTTTCGGTTGCACTTGCGCTGCAGGCGCTGCTGTTTGGCGACGGCGGCGTTCTGTCCTTTGGCGCCAACTGCTTTAACATGGCCTTTGTGCTGCCGTTTGTCGCTGCTATCGTGTTTCGTGCGCTCAACAGCCGTCTGCACGACAAGAGCTGGGGCACCTCGGTTTCTGCCATCGTGAGCGGTTGGGTCGGCCTGTGCCTGGCGGCCCTGTGCGCGGCAATCGAGTTTGGTATTCAGCCGATGCTCTTTACCAACGCTTCGGGCGCGCCGCTGTACTGCCCCTTCCCGCTGTCCGTGGCTATTCCTGCCATGTTGATTCCGCATATGCTGGTTGCCGGCGTGATCGAGGGCGTGGCAACGGCCGCCATCTACGGTTTCATTAAGAAGACGGCGCCGAGCATTATCGTCGGGCCCGAGGCCGTCGATGGCCAGCTTGCTGCCGAGGGCGCTGCTGCTAAGAAGACCTCGCTGGTCCCCACGCTCATTTTGGTCGCCGTGCTCGTGGTGGCCACGCCGCTGGGCTTGCTTGCCACCGGTGACGCCTGGGGTGAGTGGGACGCCGAGGGCGCCGCGACCGCCGTTCAGGAGGCTGGCAACGACAGCCTGCAGGCTTCGGTCGGCCTTGATACCCCGACCTTTGCCGATGCCCTGCCCACGGGCGATTATCTGCAGGCCTATTCCGAGGAGCAGGGTCTTGGCTTTGCCGGCCAGGCTGCCATGTATATCCTTTCCGGTGTGATTGGCGTGGCGGTGCTCACCATCGCATTCCGTCTGATCTCGCTGACGGTCAAGGAAAGCGGTGCTCATGGCGATAGCCGAGCTGCCTAGCTGGCTTGCGACCGAGGAGCGATACGAGCCCGCGGGGGCTCGGCATCGTGTGATGCAAAAGAATGTCCTGCACCTGGCGAGCCTGCTTGAGCGGGTTCGCCTGGGTGGAGGCGCGCACGAGGGCGGGTCGATGGTCGACCGCGCCCTTTCTTGCGTTTCGGCTCCGGTGCGCCTGGTGGGGATGTTCGTCTGCGTCCTGTGCGTGTGTCTGACGCAGAGTCCGCTGTACCTGATGCTGATGGCGGCTATCGCGTTGGTGCTGGTCGCGGTGCGCCCCGCAC
>URRJ01000091.1 GCA_900550205.1 uncultured Collinsella sp.
CCATGCGGACTCCAATCTGGACCGGACTCGGTCCAACTTTTTGTCCGCACCCCCCATATCGTCCCCTTCTCCGGATGGGGACAGCGCATGCGCTCTTGTGGCGGCACCGTAGGACTTTGAAGGTGGCCGCCGTGGGGGCGCTTTTTGTTTAGACGCCCTCGCTCGGGCGTGCACGATGAAGGGAGAGCGTATGAAGAGCTTTGTTGCCGAGAATTCGTTTTGGGAGCTGTTTCCGCGGCGGCGGTCGGCGTCGTGGTCGTAAAGGGCATGAAGCCCGCGGCGCAGATTTCCCAGGAGGACGTGGATGCGATTGCCGCACTGCTTGACCGCGCCAATATCGATGCGGAGCGTCACCTGACGAGCGATACCATCAGCGAGAACGCGCCGGTGAAGGCTTGGCGTGACGCGTACCGGCTGTTCAAGACTAAAAAGGGCGCCCGCTGCTCGATCGAGAACTTGCTCAAGCGCGTGCTCAAGGGCAAGCCGGTCGGTCATATCACACCGGCGGTGGATATTTACAACACGGTGTCGTTGACCTATGCGCTGCCCGTGGGAGGCGAGGATCTGCATGCGATTGAGGGAGACCTTCGCTTGAAGGTGACCGACGGCGGCGACGCGTTCTTGCCACTTGGCGAGGAGGCGGATGATCCGACGCTGCCCGGTGAGCTTGCTTATATCGATGATGCGGGCGCCGTGTGCCGTTGCTGGAACTGGCGCGATGGCGTTCGCACGGCGCTGTCCGACGATTCGGCGGACGCATTTCTGGCGATTGAGTGCGTGGAGCCCGAGCGGATGGGGGATTGCCAGGCCGCCATCGATCGCTTGGCCGAGCTGCTCGAGCGCTATCTGGGAGCGACGGTTGTCGTTAAGACGCTTGTGACCCGCGACAATCCCTGCGTGGAGCTGTAGCGACGCCTAGAACCTATTGATGCCCCAGACCACCACAAAGGTGCCTGTCCCCTTTGTGGTGGTTTTTATGTTGATGGGTTAACAATTGGGTCGCGTGGAGGCGGCAGTCGCTGAGTACGGCTAAGATGTTTACCCGTTAGCATCATGCAAGCGAAAGGCGGTCGTCTCCCATGCAGCAGAACGACGAGACACGTTTCGAGGATTTTGTCGGACTGATTAGCGGGCTGTACAAGGAGATTCAGCGTATCAAGACGTCCGAGGGCGCAAGGCTGGGCCTCAAGGGCTCCGACGTTATGTGCCTGTACTACCTGGAGCGCAGCAAGGACGGCATGACCGGCGCCGATCTGGCTCGCGTGGCCGGCGTGACGCGCGCTGCCGTTTCGCGCACGCTGGCGCACCTGGAGGAGGGCGGCTTTGTCGAGGTTGATGACTCGGGCGATGCTGCCGTCAAGTACCGCGCACCGGTTCGCCTGACCACGCTGGGTGGCGAGAGCATGAACGAGGCCGACCGTATCATCCACGACGTGCTCGACACCACCGGTAAGGCCATGGGCGTGGAGCAGCGCGAGCAGATGTATGCGTCGCTGCGTACGATTCTCAACACCCTGCGCGAGATCTAAGGCCGCCAAGGCATTTGCTTCCCATTAACAACTGCATAGTCCCGTTTGAGCGCGTATACCGTGCCGGGGCAATGCTGTCTAAATTCCCCGTGCGAGACCTGCGCAAGAAAGGATTTGTTATGTCCGTCCGCATTATTACCGATTCCGCAAGCGATATGTCGCCGGCGGAGCACCCCGCTCTGCGTGTTTTGCCGCTGTCCGTCACCTTTGGCACCGATGTGTATATGGATGGCGTCGACATCGATCATCAGCGATTTTACGAGATGCTCGTGGAGCGCGATGAGCTGCCCAAGACGGGCCAGGTCAACCCGTACGCGTTTTCGCAGGCGATTGCCGAGGCGCGTGAGGCCGGCGATGAGGCTGTGATTATTACCGTGGGCGCTAAGCTTTCGGGCACCAATCAGAGTGCTCGCACCGCACTTGCCGAGGCGCCGGGCGGCGACGTGTTCGTTGTAGACAGCAATAACGTAACCCTGGGCGAGCGTGTCCTGGTTGAGTATGCCCTGCGCTTGGTGGACGAGGGCCGTAGTGCGGCCCAGATCGCGGCGGCCGTCGAGGCCGTGCGCGACCGTGTGGTCGTCATCGGTCTGCTCGAGACGCTGGAGTACTTGGTGCGCGGCGGTCGCCTGTCTGCTGCGGCCGGCGCTGTGGGCACGTTGCTCAACGTGAAGCCCGTGGTGGCCGCCGAGGACGGCCTGATCGTGCAGCTGGGCAAGGCACGTGGCTCCAAGAACGGCCGTAACCTGCTCAACCAGAAGGTCGAAAAGGCGGGCGGTGTCGATTTTTCTATGCCGCTGGCGCTGGGCTATACGGGCCTTTCGGACGCTGTGCTCAAGAAGTACATCGAGGACAGCGCCGCGCTGTGGGCTGGACACACCGAGAACGAGCTGCCCATCCACACCATTGGCGCCACCATCGGCACCCACGTGGGCCCCGGCGCCGTAGCCGTAGCCTTCTTCCGCCCCGCCAACTAGCTATCCGGTCAAAACCACCACAAAGGGGACAGGCACCTTTGTGGTGGTTTATGCTGGTTTCGGTTGAAAGGAGCATGCGATGGCGTCTGAGGGCTTTTTTGAGCGGGTGTACGAGGTGGTCGAGCAGATTCCCGAGGGGATGGTTGCCACCTACGGTCAGGTGGCACTGCTCGCCGGTCGTCCGCGGAGCGCGCGCTATGTGGGCTATGCGCTGCACAGCAACCCGCGCCCCGGCCAAATTCCCTGTCATCGCGTGGTGTTTGCCGAGGGCCGTATCTGTGAGGGCTTTGCCTTTGGCGGCCCCGATGCTCAGCGTGAGCTCTTGATGGGGGAGGGCGTGACGTTTACCGATCCCATGCATGTTGACCTGGCCGCCTGTCGTTGGCCGGCCGGGCTTTAGCGGCTTGCTCGCGCCAAAACCAGTACAAAGGCGCCCGTCACCTGTGACGGAACGCCGGCACCGGTACCGTTTCCCCAGATAAAACCTGCCAAAATAAACCTGTCCCTTTTTGGTAGGTTTACCGGGGCTAACTTATGGAGAAGGTGTGGCGGCGTACGTTGCCGTTAGAAAGTAAACCACGGTGAACTATATTGTATTCAGCAACGGAGCAGGCAATAGGCGATGAAAAAGCCTGCCCTGTTGAGTTTGATTCGCATTCCTCCCCTCTGTGCGATTCAACGGTGTACTTCGGGAACGGGCCCGCTGACTGCCGGCGGGCCCGTTCCCGTTTGTCGGGGGAGTGCAATGGGTGGAGCCGAATCGGTCGGGCACCAAAAAAGGCGGACGCTGCAGCGCCCGCCCTAAAGCAATCGAAAGCTCAAGTCAGCTAATCGGTTTAGTACACCATGCCCATGGCGTCCCGAACCTCGGCCAGGGTCTGCTCGGCGATCTCGTTGGCACGGCGGTTGCCTTCGTGCAGCACGTCCTTCACGTAGTCCAGATCGTTCTCGTAGCGCTGGCGACGCTCGCGGATCGGCGCGAAGTACTCGTTGACGGCCTCGGTCACGTACTTCTTGAGCTGGCCGGAGCCGCCCATGCCAATCTCCTCGGCAATCTCGACCTCGGATCGGCCGGTGCAGATGGCTGCCGTGGAAAGCAGGCCGGACACGCCGGGGCGGTTCTCGGGGTCGAACGTGATCATGCGCTCGGAGTCGGTCTGGCTCTTCTTGATGCGCTTGGCCGTCTCCTCGGCGGTCATCGAGATATTGATGGCGTTGCCGTAGCTCTTGCTCATCTTGCGACCGTCTAGGCCGGGCAGCAGCGGGGTCTCGGACAGCAGCGCGTCGACTTCGGGGAACACCTTGCCGTAGCGGTTGTTAAAGCGGCGGGCGATGGTGCGGGTGAGCTCGATGTGCGGCAGCTGGTCGCGACCGACCGGCACCACGTTGCCCTTGCAGAACAGGATGTCGCAGGCCTGGTGCACCGGGTAGGTGAGCAGAAGGCCGGTAAGCTCATGGCCCGAGGCCTCCATCTCGGCCTTGACGGTGGGGTTGCGTGCCAGCTCGGCCTCGGACACCAGCGACAGGAACGGCAGCATGAGCTGGTTGGCGGCGGGCACGGCGGAGTGCGCATAGATCATGGTCTTGTCGGGGTCGATACCGCAGGCAAGGTAGTCCATGACCATGTTGTACACGTTGTCCTGGATGTGCTCGGTGGTGTCGCGGTCGGTGATGACCTGGTAGTCGGCGATGAGCACGTTGGTCTTGGCGCCCATGTTCTGCAATTCAACGCGGCCCTTGAGGGTGCCAAAGTAGTGGCCCAGGTGCAGACGGCCAGTGGGGCGGTCACCGGTAAGCATGGTGAACTTCTCGGGCGTCTTGGCCAGGCCCTCGCGAATGGCGTTGCTCTTTTGCAGCGCGACTTCGTAGCTGTTCTCGTTTGGCATGATTGCTCCTAACGTATGTTCATGGGTCAAGATGATAACGCGTTTATTGGAGGGTCGGGGCGTAAGTAGGCGAGGGGCGGGGGAGAGGCGGCTTGCGCGATGGGTGCGGCGCGGCTGCGCTTGGCCAACGGTGCCTGGGCGCATCCTCGGCACCTTGCCCTAGAGCTTGTGGTGGCGCTCTTCCTTACGTTCCTCGGCTGCCTGCTCCTCTTGCTTAAAGGCGGGGTCGTCGGGGGTTACCAGCTCGTCTTCGTGCGTGCGCTTGTTGTAATGGTGGCGCAGCACGGGCTCAAATAGGTGCAGGTGCTTGGCGAAGGCCGCCGAGCCAATGGCGAGCACGGTAAAGATGAGCACGCGCAAGGGAACCTCGACCTGATTGATGGCGGCGGCGCCGGCCGAAAGCATAATGCACCAGGCGTAGATGAGCAGCACGGCCTGCTTTTGGTTGTAACCCTCTTGGATCAGGCGGTGGTGAATGTGGCCCTTGTCGGCCTGCCCAATGCTAATGTGGGCGCGCTTGCGGCGCACGATGGCGCTAAACGTGTCGATGATGGGCACGCCGGCCACGATGAGCGGGATGATGAGCGATGTGAGCGCGGCGGTGCGGCTCACGTTGAGCAGCGATATGGAGCCGAGCGCAAAGCCCAGCAGCAGCGAACCCGAGTCGCCCAAGAAGATACTCGCGGGGTTGAAGTTGTAGCGCAAAAAGGCCAAGCAGGCGCCAAACAACGCGATGGAGAGCGCGGCGGCATCGATGCGGCCCGAGAGAACGGCCATCGAGAACATCGTGAACGATGCGATGCCACAGATGCCCGTTGCCAGGCCGTCAAGGCCGTCGATGAGGTTGATGATGTTGGTGAACGCCACCAGGTAGACCACGGTGATGGGATAGGCGAGCCAGCCGAGCATAATCTCGCCGGGGGCAAGCGGGTTGACGATGACGCCGATTTTTAGGCCGCCCACGCAGGCGATAAGCGCGGCGAGGACCTGGCCGGCCAGCTTTTGCTTGGGCTTGAGCTGGAAGACGTCGTCGATCGCGCCGGTCGCAAAGATGACGGTAAAAGAAAGCGCAAGTATGGGGTAGCTGATGTGCAGACGGGGGTGGGGCACCAAAACGGGTGGCCAGCCCAAGTACCAGGTGCCTAGGATCTGCACGGTGCAGGCGACGACGAGGCCCAAAAAGACCGCTGTGCCACCCATGCGCGGGATGGGTTTAGTGTTGATGCGGCGCTTGGAAGGATAGTCGACGGCGTCGAGCTTGATTGCTAGGCGCTTGACCAGGGGCACCGCAAGGAAGGTCGTGATAAAAGCCGCGACCGCCACGCACAGGTACGGTATGAAGCTCGTGGAGGAAACCATGAATCGATAAACCGCCAAGCGTCGAAGGAAAAGGTCAAAGGATGCCACGCCGCAAAGGGTATAGCTGACCCATGATACTCGACCAAGGAGGGTGTGAGGAATTGCACGGGGCGATAATCACGTGCTTACCAGATATTCGAGTGATGGTGGGGTTCTGCCTGGTGCCTTTTGGGGATCTGGGCGGGATTTACAATGGCGAGTTTCGGCAAAAGAAAACCACCCCCCACGTTACGAAAATGAACCCACCTAAAACAGGTGGGTGCCCTCATCGACTGTTCCAGCGTCCTTAACAACGAAGGATACCTGTACTAGGTACGACTGTGTGGGCTCCCTAAATAAACGCGACGGTTCACCCAGTTGCTCCGCGGGGGGCGGAATACTTACATCATAAAGCGGCACTTTGTGGATTCCAGTCTTGACATTACAAAAATCGTGTCGGACGATTACGGCGCCTTGGGCTCGAGCCGTCTGTGCGGTTGGTCCTTTTGGGCTTGAGCTGCTGAATCATTGTTTTTGGAGCATGTCTTTATGCCGACGTCCTTGACCGAACTTTTTTCGCCCGCCTGCCATTTGTGTCCGCGCCGTTGCGGTGCGGCGCGCGATGAGGGTGCGCGCGGCGTGTGTGGTGCTAACGACACGCTCAAGGTAGCCCGCGCGGCGCTTCATATGTGGGAGGAGCCGCCTATCTCGGGCGAGGCCGGTTCGGGCACGATCTTCTTTAGCGGCTGCTCGCTCAAATGCGTCTATTGCCAGAACCACGAGATCTCGACGGGCAATTTTGGGCTTGAGATTTCGCCCGAGCGCCTGGTCGAGATTATGTTGGAGCTGCAGGACCAGGGTGCGAACAATATTAACCTGGTGACGGCGACACACTACGCGCACCTGCTGCCGGCTTCGATTTCCGCGGCACGGGCACGCGGACTGGTCATCCCGATCGTCTACAACACGAGCGGTTATGAGCGCGCGAGTGCCGTGGCGGCGCTCGGCGATCTGGTCGACGTGTGGCTTACCGACTTTAAATATGCCGATGCGGGGCTTGCACAGTCGCTCTCCCACATTAAGGACTACCCGCGTGTGGCCGTGTCGGGCCTGGCGCAAATGGCGCGCGAGATTGAGCGCCGCGGGGGAGAGCTGGTGGACGATGACGGGCTCATGAAGCGCGGCATGATCGTGCGTCACCTGGTGCTGCCGGGGCATGCGGACGATTCGTGTCGCGTGCTGGACCTGGTGTGGCAGACGGTGGGCGATGTGCCGATCTCGGTCATGAACCAGTACACGCCCAATGCGCTCATGCGCGAGCAGGGCGGCGACCTGGCGCGTGCCGTGACGCGCGAGGAGTACGAGCGGGTGCTCGACCATGCCGACGACCTGGGCTTTACAACGATGTTCTGGCAAGAGGGCGGCGCGGTAGACGAGAGCTTCACCCCAGTCTTCGACACCACCGGCGTCCTTACCAGCGCAAAGTAACGCGTTCGCCGATGATTTTTCTGGGACGGTGATTAAAAAATCATCGAGAGGATTGCCTGCTCGAAAAGTAGTCAAAATAGCCCCGTCCCAAAAAGACTGGGTAATGGGCGTTGACAGTTGGCGAGCCGTAGGTAAAATATCAACTTGTACTGGG
>URRJ01000092.1 GCA_900550205.1 uncultured Collinsella sp.
CGGCCGGTCGCGCTTTTGCGTGCGCGACCGGCCGGTTAACGTTTTCGCAGATAAACCTGCCTAAATAACCATCTCTTTTTGGTAGATTACTCGTGCTGGTTGGCGTGGTGCTCGTACTCCTCGGGGGTGATAACGTCCTCGATGCGCAGGTTGACGCCTGCAACCTCAAGGCCGGTCATTGCAGCCAAGCGCTCGGTAACGCGTGCCTTGACGTCGTCGAAAATTGCGGGCGCATAGGCACCGTACTCGATGATGACCGAGATGTTGACGACCACGCGGTTGTCATCGGTGACCTCGACCGTCACGCCCTTGGTCAGATTCTCGGCACCAAACTGCTCCTGCACAAAGTGCATGAGGTTACCCTTCATGCCCAACACGTGCGGCACCTCGCGAGTGGCCATGGCGACAATCTTCTCGATCACGCCGTTGGAATAGGTCAGCGAGTCCTCGGACTCGTCCGCCTCCTCGTCGTCCTCGTCCGTCTCGTCTTCGGACTCTGCCTCGACGAGCGCCTCGTCCTCGAGCGTTACGTCCTCCGGCTCGGCGGCGACGGCCTCGTTCGTCTCGAGCTCGGTATCGGCTACATCGACCTTCGTGTTAAAAGCCATGGTTCCTCCTTATGCCTGCCGCGAATGCGACAGTCGAATACGTATTAGCGGCCGCTAAACAGGTGCCCGAAGAAGTTGACGATGCCGTTTTCGCCATCACGAATCTGGCCAATCACGGCACCGATCAGTACAAAGAACGCGATGACGAGCGTATCCCACAGGCCCAGCGTAAGCACCAGCACGGCGAGGACAAAGCCAGCGACGGCGCCGAGCGTGGTGTTGGGATGGCGTACGGCGTAGCTCCAGATGGCAGCACCCGTGCCTTTGATGAGACCCATGGCCTCGTCAAAGTCGTTAGCGGCGCTGTCGTGCTGCTCGCCGGGCTCGGGTTTGGCGTCGATGGCGTCGCTTGCCGGCGCAGCGCTCTGATCGATCGTCAAGCGCGGCGTGCGGGCGGTCTTGTCTTGGTTGGTATCACTCACCGGAAACCTCCACGGTCTGGACGGTAGTCTTGGACGGCAAAAAACGAACGCGCGCGGTTGTGCCCGGCGTGCCGAGCATGGTGTCGCAGGCCTGCTCGATACGCTGCTGCATCGCGGTGGCAAGGGAAGCGACGTCCTTATCATCGAGCGCGATGGCTTCGACCTTAAAACGGACGCGCGATTCGTCGGAGCCCTGAACACGCGCCTCGATATGCTCGACCATCACGCGATCATCGCGTTCGGCAGCAGCACGGGCACACGAGGAGAGAGCCGCAAGCGTGACCTCGATATTGCGCTCCCCTGCCGGATGCACGCAGGACGGTTCGCGGCGGGCGAACATCAGGCGGAAAAAGCTCATCAGTACGCCAAGCGCCACAACGCCGGCACACACCGTGACGACAATACGCGGCGCAGCGTCGCGCATCAGCAACATAAAGCGGTACGTATACGGCCCCCAAAACTGGCAGACAAGCGTACCCAGCGCCACGATGGCGGCGGCAAGGTACACGATTGCTAGGGCTCGTTTGAGCACGCGCATGCGGCGCTCCTTTCGGATCTCGGTCCACAGAATGCAAAACGGTTCGCATCATTATAAAAGAGCCGGGTCCGGTGCCATACGCACGCGGATCCGGCTCATCTATTCCACGAGGCTTGCATGCTCGCTTCATTATGCCCAGATATGCACGGCTTAACCCGTGCAGGCGCTACTCCTCCTCGAGGGCAGCGATGACCTCGTCGGTCATGTCCATGGTGCTGTAAACATCCTGGACGTCGTCGAGCTCCTCGAGACGGTCGATGAGGCGCTGAACCTTCTTGGCGTCGGTACCGGAGACCTCGGTCGGGGTGGTCGGGACCATAGTGGTCTCGGAACCCTTGACCTGGATGCCCTGCTCCTCGAGTGCCTTGGAAACAGCCATGACGTCGTTGGCAGCGGTCCAGACAATCCACTCCTCGCCGGCGTCCTCGTAGTCCTCGCCACCGGCCTCGGCGATCGCCATCATAAACTCATCCTCGTCACCGGCAGCACCGTTGGCGATCATGGTCTCCTTCTTGGCGTTCTCGTCCAGGACCTCCTTGGCAACGACGATCTGGCCCTTGCGCTCAAACTGGAAGGCGACAGAGCCGGAGGTGCCCAGGTTGCCGCCAGCGTGGGAGAAGGCGGAACGGACGTCGGCGGCGGTACGGTTGCGGTTATCGGTCAGGCAGTCGACGTAGACGGCGACACCGGCGGGACCGTAGCCCTCGTACACGATGTTCTCGTAGACAGCGGCGTCGGCACCCGAACCAAATGCCTTGTCGATAGCGGACTTGATCTTGTCCTTCGGCATGGACTGAGCCTTGGCCTTGGCAACGGCAGCAGCGAGGCTGGCGTTGTTCTCGGGCAGCGGGTCGCCGCCGAGACGGGCAGCAACGGTGATGTTGCGGCTCAGCTTGGAGAAGAGGGCGGAACGCTTGGCGTCCTGCGCGCCCTTACGATGCTTGGTTGTGGCCCACTTAGAGTGTCCGGACATACGTGTCTCCTATCGGTTTCGACCTAAAGCCCAGCGCAGATGCTCGGGCAATATAAACAAACGTCGTTATGATATACCTACTGGCCTGCGAGATAAACCCCAAAATGAAGGCGTCGTGATGATGCAGCCCCTTGGTGCAAGGAGATCAGGCTTGTTTGCGCCAATGTGGTGCAGATTAAGCTGACCCCAATGCACCAAGTTAGGACCAGAGGAGGTCGCTGCGGGTGATCGTGGCGCCGATGGCAAAGGGCATGCAGGCGATGACCGGGTACAGGTAGCGCATGTAGGTCGAGCCGTTGCAGGGGCCGATCAGGCACACGGCGAGCACACCCAGTAGCGGTATCCAGATGGCCAGCGCGCGCCAGGAATGGCGGCGCAACAGGTAGACCACCACGACGATCATGATCCACACGTAGGTGGCCGAGCTCATGGTGAGCGAGATAAACGGGACGCGCTGCACCGCCACGCGATACAGGTTAATCAGGTGGTCGCACCAGCGCACGACCTTGCTATCGACCGGATGGAAGTCAAAGTACTTGAGGTTATCGGGCTTCGCCATGATCTCGGCACTGCGCGCCGTACTGTAGACCCATGCATCGCGAGCGCTCGGATAAAAATACCCATAGTAGTTATTGATGAGCGCCGAGATATAGCACCCGGGGTCCTTTTTGAACATCTGGGCCCACACCTCAAAATAGGCATCGATGTCCTCCTGCGAGGCGTACTCGTTAAAGCAGTTCTTGACGGCGTCGGACTTATCGGGGTTGTAGCGGCGGCCCAGGTTCTCGTACTTGAGTACCCGGTCGATCACGGCACGCTCCTCGTCGGTCACCAGGCCGTCGCAGGGCGCCTCCACGATCGTGCCATCCTCCTTAACCGTAGGATTCACGCCCGAGTTAAGACCGTCGTGCTTTTGCACAAAACGCGCCGTCTGTTGGAACGGAATCGAAAGCACCTCGCGCTTGGAGCCGGGCGTGATGTCGTGCGCCGGCATAAAGACCTTGGTGAAGTACATATTAGAGACAAGGCAAAGTGCCAGCACCGCAAGGATGCCAACCCAGCGTAAGCGCGGCACGCAAAGCGTAGGCGCAGCACTATCCTGCTTAGCTGCACGGTGAGCCGTATGCGCATCCCAGGCGCAAAACGCCGCCGCGATCACGCACGCCGCCAGCGGAAACACCAAGCCGCCGTTACGCAAAAACGTGGAACCCAGAGCACCCAGAACGAGCAGTAACCAGTCGTGGCGCGCAAAAAGAACGGGCCTGGGCTCGCCCACGCGCTCGGCGTTCGCATCACGACGGGGCAGGCCGCAGGCAACGAGCTTGACGGTCTGCACGAGCAAAACCAAAAACGCATCGGCAAAGAGCACGTCTTTGGTAAGCAGCGCCGCGTAGTTAGAGAACATCGGCATAAGCGCAAAGAACAGCAGCGCCACACCGCGAACGGGCATGCTGACGCCAAACTTTCGTAGCGACGAGATGGAATAGGCCATGCAGGCGGCCGTGATGACAAATTGGGCACAGGTGTAAATGGCAAGCCCCGCATTGGCGCTGTTAAAAACCGAAAGCCCCAACTGCACGCACGAGCCGATGATAGCCGTGTGCACGACCGGATGATGCCCGTTGAGCAGGACATTGGGGTTGAGCAGGCGCAGGTAGTCGCTCGTACCGTTGGGATAGTTAAACCACTGGCGAATCTGCGCGCCCGTGTCTCCCATAAAAAGGCCGGGCAGCGAGGCAATGAGCGTGGGCACCCAGGCAATCATGAGCACCAGAAAGGGCCCGGCGAAGGGATGCCTTGAGAGCACGGCGTGGGCCACGCGCCATACGCGGCCAAAGCGCGCCTCCGAAAACGGAATGCGGCGCGTGCCCAGCCAATCCAGGCACTCAAACGCAAGGTAGAAGGCGACGACCGCCAAGAGCATCCAGCCCGCGCCGCCAATCCAGGCGCAGATGACGCGCGCCTTGTCGCCAAGGACAAGCTCGGCGGAATCGATAAGATCGTAGCTGCGGCCGAACACCATGCAGATGGCAAAGAGCAGCGACGGCAGAATCACCGATGGGCGCCAAGCGTCGCCGCGGCCAAAGAACACGTAGCGAAAGGGCAACGTGAGTAGGCAGGCCAGCGCGAGCAGCATGACCGCGTCGGTGTGACCGGCAAACGACAGGAGCACCTCGTAGCACACGTAAAGCATACCCGAGGCCTTTGGATCGATCGCCAGGACTGCATTGCTTGACACCGGGGCGGGATCGATGGAAAACGCCGTGGTCGCCAGCAGGGCGAGCAAAAAGGCGATGAGCGTCTGCTTGGCGGGATAGCGCTTAAACCAAACAATGCGAGCGGCGTCGCGCGCAGCTGTTGTGGAGAGGTCGGAATCCTTCACAGTCCAAAAAGCCTTTCTAGAAACCTATCAAACTCGGCAAAACCACCACAAAGGTGCCTGTCCCCTTTGTGGTGGTTTTGGTGGTTAGACGTCCAGGTAGACGCGCTGGGGCTGGTTGCGGCGACGGGCGAAGATGATGAGCGCCAGGCCCGCGATTACGAGCGGCAGGCTCAGCAGCTGACCCATGGTGATAACACCGCCCAGCAGATACCCCAGCTGCGCATCGGGCACGCGCACAAACTCAATCAAAAAGCGAACGATACCGTAGCCCATCACAAAGACGCCCATAAACGTACCCTGGGGCAGCAGCGGTTTTTTGCGACTGAGCGCCTGCAGGATGCAAAAGAGCACGATGCCCTCGAGAAACGCCTCGTAGAGCTGGGAGGGATGGCGCGGCATATCGCCCGCGGTGCCGCCAAAGACCACACCCCAGGGCAGATCGGTCGGCTTGCCCCACAGCTCGCCGTTCACGAAGTTGGCGCAACGTCCCAGGCACAGCGCCAGCGGAGCACCGATAACGGCAAGGTCGGCGATGGTCCAGGCGTCGAGCTTATACATGCGGCACACGATGATGCCGCCCAAGATACCGCCGACCAGGCCACCGTGGAAGCTCATGCCGCCCTCATTGGTGGCAAAGATCTCGAGCGGGTGGGCCCAATAGTAGCCATCACCGTAAAAGACGACGTAGAACAGGCGCGCGCCGATAATAAGGCCAAAGACCGCGCCGACCACGACGCTCGTCAGGTCATCGATCGTGATGTTGAAACCCCAGCGGCGCTGCGTGCGATACATGACGACTGCCGTAAGCAGGGCGCCGACCACATAGGCCAGACCGTACCAGTAGATCGTGATGGGACCCGCCGAGATCGCGACGGGGTCAAGCATATGGTAGAGGTCGTTGAGCATATCGATCCCCCTGCTCCCTACATACAAATGCGGCCGCGGGCCTTGCGCTCGCAGCCGCATATCTGGGCGTAACGTCTATGCGGAGCATGTCGTCCGCAGCTTTCGCAGCTTAGAACGGCGCGTACTCGTCGTACAGATCGTCGGTCTCGCCGGAAGCATTGACCTGCTCGACGCGGGTAACGCCGGGCACGTGCTCCTTCAGGATGCGCTCGATACCCATGGACAGAGTCAGTGCACTCATAGGGCAGCCGGCGCAGGCGCCCTGCAGTTCCAGCTTGACGACACCCTCGTCGTCGACGCCCACATACTCCATATCGCCGCCGTCGGCCTGCAGGTTGGGGCGAATCTCTTCAAGAACCTTCTTAAGCAGCTCTTCGTTAACAGCCACAGGGGCTCCTTTCTCACAATAACGCGGGCACGCCCGCGGACAGAAGCTATGTTACTACAGCCATGTACCCGCTCACGAGCCGTCCATGCGCGCAGACGCGACCTTCACGAGTAGCCAATTTGGAACGGGGCTCTTTGAGCTGTGTTCATCGTCAGATAGCGACAACGCATATTACTGCCGAGTCTGTCCCCCGGTACCAATCTGGACATCGACGATAACCTGGCGGTAGCTGATGCCACAGGAGTCGAGAATGCGGCGGCTGATACGGCCGTCATCGGTGTCGGCATACTTATTGTCCAGGTAGACGACCTCGCCCACACCCACCTGCGCCAGGATCTTGGCGCAGTCGTGGCACGGGAACAGCGTGACGTAGACCGTGGAGCCCTCAAGGTCTTTGAGCGAGCCGCGGTAGTTGAGCACGGCGTTGGCCTCGGCATGTACCACGTAGTTGTGCTTATCCTGCAACGGGTCGTCACTCGTGCCCCACGGGAAAAAGTCGTCGTTGAGCGCCGAGGGCGTACCGTTGTAGCCCACCGAAAGGATGCGGTGGTTGGTGTTGGCGATGCACGCGCCCACCTGCGTGTTGGGGTCCTTACTGCGGCGCTGCGCGGCGATGGCCACGCTCATAAAGAACTCATCCCAGCTAATAACGTCGCGGCGCTTGCCCGACGCAGTTTGATGAAGATCGTCCGACATGGCAGACACCTCCGTAATCGCAACAGTTTGACCCATTGTAGCAGGTGGAAGGTGGAGACGTTTTTGTCCCACCGCCCCATTGCTACGCGCGACGGGGCTTTTGATTGATGTGGTAGAGCTCGGCCAGGCCGCGAAGCGTCAACGCGTCATCGACCGTCAGGCCATGACCGACCAACGCCGCAAGTGCCTCGGCATCGTCGCCGGTAATGACGATGGGCACGCTGCCCTCCCCCGCGGCCTTGGTCGCGCGCATCTCGGCGAGCACCATGTCGAGCATGCCATCGATGCGGGCCACCTCGCCCAGAACCACGCCCGAGCGCATGGCCTCACGCGTGTTGCGACCGATGACGTGCGTCGGTGCCGAGGGCTCAACCTGAGGCAGGCG
>URRJ01000093.1 GCA_900550205.1 uncultured Collinsella sp.
GCCGTTGCCAAGGCCGTGCGCCGCAGCCGCTCGCCGCTCAAGGACCCGCGTCGCCCCGGCGGCAGCTTTATCTTCCTAGGTCCCACCGGCACGGGCAAGACCGAGCTCGCCAAGACGCTCGCCGAGTATCTCTTTGGCAGCAAGGACGCGCTCATCAGCTTCGATATGTCGGAGTTTGGCAGTGAGTTCGAGGTCTCCAAGCTTATCGGTAGCCCTCCGGGCTATGTGGGCCACGACGAGGGCGGTCAGCTCACCAAGGCCGTTCGTCGTCATCCGTACTCGGTCGTGCTGTTCGATGAGATCGAGAAGGCGCATCCCGACATCTTCAATATCCTGCTGCAGGTGCTGGAGGAGGGCCGCCTGACCGATAGCCAGGGCAAGACGGTCGATTTCCGCAACACCGTGATCATCATGACGTCCAACGTGGGCGCCCGCGAGATCGCGCAGGATGCGAGCGTGGGCTTTGGCACCACCGGCGAGCAGGGTCTCACGTCGAGCGAGATCCGCGGCCGTGCGATGGGTGAGCTCAAGCGCCTGTTCCGCCCCGAGCTGCTCAACCGTATCGATGACATCGTGGTGTTCCAGAAGCTTTCGGGCGAGAACCTGACCAAGATCGCTCACCTGCTGGTGGACGACCTGCGCCAGCGCCTGATCGCCAACGGCATGAACATCAAGCTCACCGATGCGGCCTACGACAAGATCGTGGCCGAGGGCACCGACCTCACCAACGGCGCGCGTCCGCTGCGCCGTGCCATCCAAAAGCTCATCGAGGATCCGCTGTCCGAGGAGCTGCTGGCCGGCGAGTGGGGCTGTGGCGATACCGTTCTGTGCGATGTGGCCGATGGCAAGTTTGTCTTTAGCCACGGCACGGGCGAGATCCCGGCACCGCGTCCGGCGGGCACGCTCGGTGGCGATACCGCCCCGGCGGCACCGCACACCGGTAACGCCGCGCCCGTGAGCGGCGGCGTGACCTCGGGCCCCGGCGGCATGATGCAAGCCGGCTCTGGCGCGCTGTAGGGATTAACATAGCTTTGCGAAGGGGCACTCCTGTCGGGGCGCCCCTTATTTATGAGTAAATGGTGCTATACTCGAAATATAAATATGTATAGCAGAAGGAGCTAGCATGCCTATATCGGTACTCGACTCACGGCCGGTCCAGATGAATGTGCGCATGGATCGCCAACTCAAAGAGGCTGGGGACGCCGTGCTGGCGCATATCGGCATGACGCCGTCTCAAGCGGTGCGGACACTTTGGGAATATCTGGTCGTCAACGGATGCATGCCCTCGAGATCGGGGGTCGCGGTACCGAGCTCTAACGTGCCAGCGACTGCGTCGGTGGAATCAAGGGTTACGCAGGGCAGCCACATCGTGCGCGATGCGTGCCTCAAATACGGCATCCCTGTTCCCGACCTCTCGGGTGACTACGATGACCTCTATGAGGAAGCAATGGCGGAGCGCTATCCCGAGTGGGTGGAGCTATGAGTGCAGACGGCATTCTCAAGTTGCTCATCGACACCAACGTATGGATGGATTACTTTTCTGTAAGGTCGGACCGGACAGCGGATGTCGCCCGTCTATTCGAGATTGCCGATGTCTCGGAGCAGATTGCCCTGTTTGCCTCGTCTCTTTCGGTCAAAGATGTCTCGTATCTTGTCTCGGCGGCGATTAAGAGGGAGTGCCGAAGGAAGAATGGTTTGCTGAGCGATAACGCCATTGCGGCGGCGGACGAAACGGCCTGGGCATGCGTTCGGCAGATGCGCGAGCTCGCCCTCATTGCGCCGGTCGGTGCAGACGAGGTCTTCGACTCCTTTGTGTTCAAGTATCATCACAATGACTTCGAGGATGACCTGATGCTGGGCGTTGCCAATCGCATCGACGTCGATTACGTCGTGACGGAGGACAAAAACCTCATTAAACATACCAATGGCGTATGCATAAACGTTGATCAAGCGTTGAGGTTGGTTGAAGGGTCCAACGTCCCTTCGGCGCGGCCCGTCTAACATGCTTTATCTTAATAAAGTGGCGTTTCCCCGCCGTTAGCCGATGATGCGAGGGCGCTCGGCGTTTTCGACTGGTTTATGCACGCAAAGTCTGGGAATATACAAGGCGCATGTCTTACTGTCTAACCAGTTGCGCCAAGGAGGCACCATGGACTACAAGATTACCGGCTACGAGCCCGCTCAGCTGTTCCATTTCTTTGAGGAGGTCAGCGCGATTCCCCGTGGGTCTGGTAACGAGAAGGGCATCAGCGATTTCCTGGTTGCGTTTGCTAAGGAGCGCGGCCTCGATGTGTACCAGGACGAGGTCTACAACGTCATCATTCGCAAGCCCGCTTCTGCCGGCGCCGAGCATGCTCCGACCGTGATGCTGCAGGGTCACATCGATATGGTGTGCGACAAGTTGGGCTCCGTTGAGCACGACTTTACGACCGACGGTATCGACCTGGTCGTCAAGGACGGCGTCCTCACCGCCAACGGCACCACCCTGGGCGCCGACAACGGCATTGCTGTCGCTCTGATGCTTACCGTGCTCAACGACGATTCGATCGTTCACCCCGCCCTCGAGTGCGTATTCACTACCGACGAGGAGACTGGCCTGGTCGGCGCCGAGACGCTCGACAAGTCCCAGATTAGCGCTCGCACCATGATTAATCTCGACTCCGAGGAAGAGGGCGTTGCCACCGTCAGCTGCGCCGGCGGCGTCGTCGTTACCTACACCTGCCCGATCGCGCGCGAGCACAAGACCGGTAGCACCCTCACGCTCGACATCTCCGGCCTGCTGGGCGGTCACTCCGGCAGCGATATCCACCTGGAGCGCGGCAACGGCAACCTCATCATGGCCCGCATCATCGACCGCCTGATGGTTGCCGGCGAGCCCGCCATCGTCAGCTTCAACGGCGGCACCAAGGACAACGCCATCAACCGTGAGTGCAAGGCTGTTCTGGTCTACGCCGACCACGCTGCCGCCGAGGCCGCGGCCCAGATCGCAAAGGGCATCATCGCCGACGTCACTGCCGAGCTCGAGGTCTTCGACCCCGGCTTTACCTGCACCGTCGAGATTGCCGACGACGCCGAGGTCGAGGCCATGGACCAGAAGTCCGCGCTTGCCCTCATCCGCGCCCTGCGTCTTGCCCCTAACGGCGTGATTCGCCGCAACGTCGCCACCGACGGCTCCGTCGAGGTTTCCTCCAACATCGGTGTGGTTGCCACTTCTGACGACGAGGTCAAGATCATGCTGTCCCCGCGCTCCTCGATCACCTCGCTGCAGAACGAGTTCAAGGACCGCCTGCAGACGCTGGCCGATGTCCTGGGCTTCGACGCCAAGTTTGAGTTCGAGTATCCCGGCTGGAGCTATGCCGAGCATTCGCCGGTCCGCGACGTCTTTGTCGAGAGCTATCGTGAGCTCTTTGGCTCCGAGCTGCGCATCGAGTCCATTCACGCCGGCCTTGAGTGCGGCCTGTTTGCCGAGGCCCTGCACGGCTTGGACGCCATCGCCGTGGGCCCGACGCTCTCCGATGTCCACACCCCGGACGAGAGCATGGAGCTCGCTTCTGCCGAGCGCTTCTACGAGCTGCTCATCGACGTCCTCAAGCGCCTCGCTGCGTAAAGGTCGTCTTGGTTAAGCCGCTCTAAAACGGCTGGCAATGAAAACGGCCGCCTGGCGTAATGCCGGGCGGCCGTTATTCGTTACAGTGCGAGGATCCCCAGGTGCTCAAGCAAGATCTTAAGCCCGATGAGGACGAGTACGACGCCACCCACGATGGTGGCGGGTTTTTCGTAGCGCGCGCCAAAGGTGTGGCCGATCGCCACGCCGGCGATGGAGAAGACAAAGGTTGTGATGCCAATGAGCGACACGGCGGGAACGATGTCGACCGAGAGCGCCGCAAACGAGATACCCACGGCGAGCGCGTCAATCGAGGTGGCGATGGCGAGAATCAGGTATTCTCCCAGGTCAATCCTCTCGGCATCCTTGTTGTCGCCTTCGTTCTCGTCTTCGGTAAAGGCTTCCCACAGCATCTTGCCGCCGATAAAGGCCAAAAGGATAAAGGCAATCCAATGGTCGATGGGGCCGATGATGCCCATAAATTGGCTGCCGAGTGCCCAACCGATCACGGGCATGCCGGCCTGAAACCCGCCAAAGAACAGACCGAGCACCACAGCGACTTTAAGGTTGATCTTTTTCATGCCGAGGCCCTTGCAGATGGAAACGGCAAAGGCGTCCATCGAAAGGCCAACGGCGAGCAACACGAGTTCTGCGAGTCCCATAGTCTGGCTCCCTCTCTGCGGGCGAACCCGATTACACGACTACTCCCTCATTTATATGAGACCCGATGCTACCACATGAGCAGTCAAAAGAGCCCCGTCCCAAATGAGCTACCTAAGCGGTGTTCGCTCATTCTGTAAGCATCGGATTTCGTGGCTGCTGCGGGGGCAAACCGTGAGAAACTATTTAGCGTTTATGGAGCGTATACGATGGGAGCGATGCCTTGGATAAGAACGAGCTGCAAAAGCGTATGGAACAGGCTATTCGCCTGACTGCCCCCGGCCAGCCGATCCGCACCGCCCTCGACATGATCATTGCCGGTCACCTGGGTGCTCTTATCTGCGTCGGCGACACCGAAAACGTGCTCGCTGCCGGTAACGACGGCTTCCCGCTCAACATTTCGTTTACCTCGAACCGCCTGTTCGAGCTTTCCAAGATGGACGGCGCCATCGTTATCGACGGCGACCTCACCCAGATCCTGCGCGCCAACTTCCACCTCAATCCCGATCCCTCGCTCGCCACGAGTGAGACGGGCATGCGTCACCGCACCGCCGCTCGCATGTCGGTGCTTACCGACGCCATCGTGATCTCGGTTTCGGCTCGTCGTGCCGTCGTCAACGTGTACGTCCACGGTAAGAGCTACGAGATTCAGCCTGTCACCACCATCATGAGCTCGGTCAACCAGCTCGTCGCCACGCTCCAGACCACCCGTCAGTCGCTCGACCGCTCCCTGCTGCGTCTGACGGCCCTCGAGCTCGATGACTACGTTACGCTCGCCGACATCACCGGCATTTTCTCGAGCTTCGAGATTATGCAGCAGGCAAAGACCGAGCTTAAGGATTGCATTGTCAAGCTGGGCAACCAGGGCAAGCTCGTGCAGATGCAGCTCGAACAGCTCGCGGGCTCCAGCATGGATACCGAATACGACCTGATGATCCGCGACTACGCAAGCGATTCCTCTGAGGCAAACGCCGAGAAGATTCGCGCTGAGCTTGCCCGCATGACGCCCAAGGACTTGTCCGATCCACAACATGTGGCGGCGGTTCTGGGCTATGACGACCTGGACGAGGACTCCGTCATGACGCCGCTGGGCCTGCGCACGCTTTCGCGCGTGTCCGTCGTCCGCGACGGCGTGGCCGAGAAGATCGTCGACGAGTATGGCTCGCTGCAGGAGCTCATGGATGATATCAGCGAGGACCCGGAGCGCCTGGGCGACTTTGGCGTCAACAACCCTGCCATTCTTGCGGACTCGCTGTACCGCATGAAGGGCACCAAACAGGGGAACGCATAATGGCGCCCGTATGCGCCGTGGTCGTTGCCGGTGGCAGCGGCCAGCGCTTTGGTAACCCCGGCGGCAAGCAGCTCGTTAACGTGGCGGGCCGTCCGCTCATGAGCTGGTCCATCCGCGCATTCGACCGCAGTGATAAGGTCGGCCACATCGTCGTGGTTTGCCCTGCCGAGCGCCGTGCCGAGATGCGCCGCCTGGCCATCGACCCGTTTGACTATGACACGCCCATCAGCTTTGCCGATGCCGGCGCGACCCGCCAGGATTCCACCCGCGCCGGCGTGCACGCGGTCCCGGCGGGCTTTGAATACGTCGCCATTCACGATGGTGCTCGTCCGCTCATTACCACCGAGGCCATCGATCACGCTATCGACGTGCTCGTGAGCGACCGCGCCCTCGACGGTGTCGTGTGCGGTCAGCCCGCGATCGACACGCTCAAGATTGTCGATGGCGACAACATCGTCGAGACGCCGCCGCGCGAGCTGTACTGGGCCGCGCAGACGCCGCAGATCTTTAGTGTCGACGCCATGAAGCGCGCCCATGCCGCGGCGATTGCCGAGGGCTTTATCGGCACGGACGATTCATCACTGGTCGAGCGCATGGGCGGGCGCGTCTGCTGCGTCCAGAGCCCGCGCGATAACCTTAAGGTGACGGTGCCCGAGGACCTGCGTCCCGTAACCGCGATTCTGCTCGGTCGCATGGCCGAGGGAGAGGACCTTCCCCATGTTCAGTAACCTGCGCATTGGCCATGGCTACGACGTCCACCGTCTGGTGGAGGGGCGTCGATGTATCATCGGCGGGGTCGACATTCCCTACGAGCGCGGCCTGCTGGGCCACTCGGATGCCGATGTGCTCGCGCACGCCTTGGCCGATGCCATTCTGGGCGCCTGCCGCGGGGGAGATATCGGCAAGCTGTTCCCCGATACCGATCCTGCCTACGAGGGTGCCGATTCGATGGTGCTGCTCGCTCGCGTGATGGACTATGCGCGCGAGCTGGGCTTTGAGTTTGTCGATGCCGATTGCACCATTGCCTGTCAGCAACCCAAGATCACCCCGCACCGCGATGCCATGCGCGCCAACCTTGCCCATGCCCTGGGCGTTGACGTCGAAAACGTGGGCGTCGCCGCCACTACGACCGAAAAGCTCGGTTGGGAAGGCCAGGGCGAGGGAATCGGCGCCTGGGCCGTCTGCCTGCTACAGAAAACTGTTAAGGAGTAACGAATGCGTATCTACAACAGCGCTACCCATAAAAAGGAAGAGTTCCAGCCCATCGAGTCCGGCAAGGTCCGCATGTACGTGTGCGGCCCCACGGTCTACGACAACATTCACATCGGCAACGCCCGCACGTTCATCAGCTTCGATGTGATTCGCCGCTGGCTCATCGCGAGCGGTTACGAGGTCACGTTCGCCCAGAACCTCACCGATGTCGACGATAAGATCATCAAGCGTGCCAACGAGCAGGGCCGTACGGCTGCCGAGGTCGCGACGGAGTTCTCGGATAAGTTCATTGGCGTTATGCGCGCTGCCAACGTGCTCGATCCCGATGTGCGCCCCCGTGCCACCAAGGAGATCGGTCCCATGATCGCCATGATTCCGTTATTACCAGCACATGGCTTTCGTCGCTCA
>URRJ01000094.1 GCA_900550205.1 uncultured Collinsella sp.
GTTCTTGACCAGGTTCTCGAGCGTTCGGGGAATCAGCAACAGGTGTGCGTCGGGCAGCGTCGCGCGGATCTGCGCCTCGGTCTCGTCCAGGCTGCGACCGTCCTCGCGCATGGCCAGCGCGTACTCCACCAGCAAGCCCTCGGCGCCCGAGCCGGTGCGCGAATCGATGCAGCGCACGTCGAGCTCGTGGGTCTCGGCCGTCAGGCATGCGTTGGAATAGCAGGCAGACCACTCGCTGCACAGCGAGATAAAGATCGCGCTATCGTGGCCGTCGGCGAGCACGCGGTCAAAGAGCGCCTTGAATTCGCCGGCGCTCGGCTGCGAGGTGTGCGGCAACTGCTCGGAGCCAGCCATGCGGGCGACGTATTCCTCGGCGGTAATCTGCACCTGGTCGAGCAGGTCCTCACCCTCGATAATCACATGCAGCGGAATCACGTAAATGCCGAGCTCTTGGGCACGGGCGGGGGAGATGTCCGACGTGGAGTCGGTTATGATGGCAAAAGACATAATTGCACCTTTCGTTGGGGCGTTTGCGCGCCGCCTTCTGAGAGCAAAGTGCGACAAGTATAGTAGAGTCGTTCCACATTGCTAGGTTCAATTGTTGAATAGTCAACAGTTTGAAGTGTCGGTGTGGAAATCGTCAACTGGGGAAGAGGGATGCCGATGGAGGCGTTGGAGATATGCAAACGGCCGGTCGTGTTGTTCGATTTTGACGGCACGGTGGCCGATACGGGTCGGGCGGTGATGACCTCGACGCGCAAGACGCTGGCTGCGCGCGGGTTTTCGGAGGCGCAGATGGGTGATTTGCGCCGTATGATCGGGCCTCCGCTGTGGAAGAGCTTCCACGACTTTTACGGCTTCTCGCGCGAGGAGTCGCTGGTGGTGGCCGACGAGTACCGTGCCTTTTTTGATGAGTTAGGACCGGAGGAGTATCCCGTGTTCGACGGGATCCCCGAGTTGCTCGACGGGCTGGCCGCCCAGGGTCATCGCATGGCCGTGGCGACGTCGCGCATGGAGGTAAAGTGCATCGACATGGTGCATGAGCTGGGGCTTTCTCAGTTTGAGGCCGTGGTCGGCATGAATCCGCCTCAGGGACGCGAGACCAAGGCCGATTCGGTCCGCGATGCCCTGGCGGCGCTTGGCGCGACTGCCGACGAGGCCGTGATGATCGGCGACCGCTTTAACGATGTGGAGGGTGCGCACGCGATGGGCGTGCCGTGCATTGGCATCTATTCGGGCGCAGCGGCGCCGGGCGAGCACGAGGCGGCGGGGGCCGATGCAGTGGTGCATTCGGTGGCCGAGCTTGCTAAACTTTTCGCTATCTAATGACGTGATATGAGGGGCGGGCGTACCCGTCGCTCATTGCTAAGGAGGTCGTCCATGAATCAGGTGGAGCAGAGCGTTACCGAGTATGTCGACGAGGTCTGGGAGGATGTCGTCGCCGATATCGAGCAGCTGGTGAGCTATCCGTCCGTGGCGGTTTCTGCCAATGCGGAGCCCGGCGCGCCGTTTGGCCGTCCGGTCCGTGACGCGCTCGATTGCGCGCTCGGCATCGCGCAGAAGCTTGGCTACCAGACAAGCGACGACGAGGGTTACGTGGGTATTGCCGATATCCCGGGTCGCGGCGATAAGCAGCTCGCGACCATCTGCCACGTGGACGTGGTGCCCGCCGGCCCCGGCTGGAATACCGATCCGTTTGCGATGGAGCGTCGCGAGGGCTGGCTGCTCGGCCGTGGCGTGATCGACGACAAGGGTCCGGCGGTGCTGTCGCTCTACGCCGGCGCGTACCTGCTCAAGCACGGCATTGTGCCGCGCTACACCTTCCGCGCGCTGCTGGGCTGCGATGAGGAAGTGGGCATGTCCGACGTTCACCATTATCTGGAGAACTATGCAAACCCCGACTTTCTGTTTACGCCCGATGCCGAGTTCCCGGTCTGCAATGCCGAGAAGGGCCAGTTCGGGGCGACGTTTGTGAGCTCCAAGATCGACGGCGGGCGCATCGTGTCGTGGAGCGGTGCCGAGGCGAGCAACGCCATTCCGTCGCAGTCTATCTGCGAGCTTGCGATTGCCGCCGATGAACTGCCGGCGCCCGTTGAGAACGCTGACCGCCTGGAGATTACAGCACTCGATAACGGGCATGCGCAGATTTTCGCCCACGGTATTGGCGGTCATGCCTCGATGCCCGAGGGAACGATCAATGCCGTCGGTCTGATCGTGGCGTATCTGCGCGAGGCCGAGGACGCGTTTGGTGCCCGCGGCGAGCGCCTGCTGACGCCTGCCGAGCACGAGTTTGTCAAGTTCCTGGCCTTTGTACATGCGGACGCCTATGGCCGCGGCCTGGGAATCGATGCGACGAGCCCGGCGTTTGGCCCGCTCACCTGCAATCCCGGCGTCATCCGCGTGGTGGATGGCCACATCGAGCAGGTCATTGACGTGCGTTTCCCCGATAGCACGAGCGCCGATACCATCAGCGAGCAGCTCGAGCCGCTCGTGGGGCGCTTTGACGTGACGTGTCGCTTGGGTCATGCAAAGGTGCCGTTCTCGGTGTCTGCCGACGACCCGGCTGTGAAGGCGCTGATTGACACCTATAACGAGTTTACGGGCAAGCATGCCGAGCCTTTTGCCATGGGCGGCGGCACGTACGCGCGCAACTTTGCCCGCGCCGTGTCGTTTGGCCCCGAGGAGACCGGCCTGGAGCTGCCCGCATGGGGCGGCCAGATGCACGGTCCCAACGAGTGCGCCAACGAGGAACAGCTCAAGCAGGCGCTCAAGATCTATATCGTGGCAATCTTAAAGCTCAACGAGTTGGAGCTGTAGGGCTCCCCCTATATCCTGCTTGGATACAAACCTGTATTACGAGCCCGGTGCTTTTGCCCGGGCTTTTTGCGTCACTTGGGGACGCTCCTTTTGTGCCGGCAGATAAAGAACGTCCCCAAAAGCCGGCAGATTGACTTTGTCAAAACATCGGCGTTGCTGGGGTAGTCATTGGGGACGCTCTTAAATGACTAGTCAAACAAGAACGTCCCCAACGACTAGTCGTTTAAGAACGTCCCCAATGACTACTTCGCTCTGGTGTAAAAAGCGTGCCATGCTTGGGTGGGGATTGTTATCCGTTTGTAAAGGCTGGGCAGAGCTAGCGGTAAGGGTCTATCAAATGACCGTAAGAAACCGCAGATAAGGCGGTCGTCGCCCGATCGAGGCCGTATCTTTCCAAACAGCAAAGCGGGCAGGGTGCCCGCGAGTCGCATGTATGAAAGGAAGATCATGCTCGATCAGGCTTATTCCCGTCGTCAGTTCCTCGGCCTCGCTGGTGGTCTCGCCAGCATCGTCGGCCTCGGCCTCGTTGGTTGCGGTGGCGCAGGCGCTTCCAACGCCGCAGACAAGGGCAGCGCCGCTGCCGCTGCCGAGTCCGTCTCCGGCGAGGTGACCTACGACGGCGCCTCTTCGTTCCAGTCCCTCGTCGAGGCCGCTGCCGAGAAGTTCATGGACGCCAACCCGGACGTCTCCGTCTCCGGCTCGGGTAACGGTTCGGGCAAGGGCCTGACCGCTGTCGCCGCCGGCACCGTTACCATCGGTAACTCCGACGTCTTCGCCGAGACCAAGCTCGAGGCCGACCAGGTCAAGAACCTCGTCGACCACGAGGTCGCCGTCGTGGGTATGGGCCCCGTCGTCTCTAAGAACGTCAAGGTCGACGACCTGTCCCTCGAGCAGCTCAAGGGCATCTTCTCTGGCCAGATCACCAACTGGAAGGAGGTCGGCGGCGACGACGCCACCATCGTCGTTCTCAACCGCAAGGCCGGCTCCGGTACCCGCGCCACCTTCGAGGCCGCCGTCTTTGGCGACGAGGCCGTCGACTTTAAGGGCGACGCCGAGCTCGACAAGTCCGGCGATGTCCAGACTCAGATGGGCAGCACCGACAACGCCATCTCCTACCTCGACTTCTCGCACTTCGACGACTCCAAGTTCAACGCCGTTAAGGTCGAGGGTGTCGAGCCCAAGAGCGCAAACGTCACCGACGACTCCTTCAAGATCTGGGCGACCGAGCACATGTACTGCGCAAAGGACGCCGACGACGCCACCAAGGCCTTCCTGGAATTCATGCTTTCCGACGACGTCCAGGGCAAGCTCGTCGAGGAGCAGGGCTTTATCCCCGTCTCTGCCATGAAGGTCGTCAAGGATGCCAGCGGCAAGGTCTCCGCTAAATAAGTAATCGCCCCGGAAAGGTTTGCAATGGCAAAACAGCTGCCAAAGCGCGACCTTGAGAACGTGGGCCTGGGCGTCACGGGCGCGTGCGTAGCGCTCGTGACGCTTGTCGTTGCCGCGCTCATCTTTATGGTCGCCCAAAAGGGCCTCTCGGCTTTTTTCAAGGATGGCGTTTCGGTCGTCGAGTTCTTCACCGGCACCAAGTGGGACCTGGCCAACACAGCCGAAAACGGTCTGCCTTACACCGGCGCCCTGCCTCTGATCGTCACCTCGTTTGCGGTCATGGTGCTCTCCACGCTCATCGCGCTGCCCATCGCCATCGGCTCTGCCATCTTTGCGGTCGAGATTAGCCCTAAGTTTGGTTCCAAGGTCTTTCAGCCGCTCATTGAGCTTTTGACCGGTATTCCCTCGGTCGTCTTTGGCCTGATCGGTTTTCACGTGGTCGTCGGCCTTATGAAGAGCGTTTTCCACGTGAGTACGGGCCTGGGCATCCTGCCTGGCGCCATCGTGCTGGCCGTCATGATCCTGCCGACGATGACCACCCTTTCGGTCGATGGCCTGCGCGCCGTGCCCGACAGCTACCGTCAGGGTTCGCTTGCTCTGGGCTATACCCGCTGGCAGACCATCTGGCACGTGGTGCTCAAGTCCGCCATGCCGTCGCTCATGACCGCGGTCATCCTTGGCATGACCCGCGCCTTTGGCGAGACGCTCGCCGTGCGCATGGTTATCGGCGGCATCGAGGCCATGCCGACGTCGCTGCTGTCGCCGGCGTCCACCATCACCACCACGCTCACCACGTCTATGGCAGTCTATGCCGAGGGCTCGGCCCAGGACGATGTTCTGTGGGCGCTCGGTCTGCTGCTGATGGGCATGAGCCTCATCTTCATCCTGATCATCCATCTCATTGGCCGCAAGGGGGCGAAGGCTCGTGGCTAGCACGCGCATCCATATCGACGAGGCGAGACTCGGGCGTGTCCAAAAGCAGGACCGCATCGCCACGGGCGTGCTGACGGCAATCGTCGCCATCGTCATGCTCATCGTCGTCTCCATGGTGGCCTACATCTTGTTCGAGGGCATCTCGACGCTGTTCCAGCCGGGATTTCTCACGCAGCCCGCGCGCGCCAATGGAACCCAGGGCGGCGTGCTCTACCAGCTGTTCGACTCGTTCTACCTGTTGCTGATCACTCTGGTCATCTCGGTACCCATCAGCCTGGGCGGAGCGGTCTTCCTGGTTGAGTACGCGCCGAACGGCCCTATCCGCGACATCGCTTCCACCGCCATCGAGACGCTGTCCTCGCTGCCTTCGATCGTCGTCGGCATGTTCGGCTTTCTGGTGTTCTCGGTGCAGCTGGGCTGGAAGTACTCCATCATCTCCGGCGCCGTCGCGCTCACCATGTTCAACATCCCCATCCTGGTGCGCGTGATTCAGCAGGCGCTCGAGGACGTACCGCAGGCCCAGCGCGATGCGTGCCTGGCCATGGGCCTCACCCGTTGGGAGGCCACGCTGCATATCCTAATCCCCGAGGCCATGCCCGCCATCGTGACCGGCATCGTGCTTTCGGCCGGCCGTGTGTTTGGCGAGGCCGCGGCACTGCTCTTTACCTCGGGCATGAGCTCGCCGGTTCGCCTGAACTTCTTGAGCTTTAACCTGTCGAGCCCCGCCTGCGCCTGGAACGTGTTCCGCCCCGGTGAGTCGCTCGCTGTGCACATCTACAAGATTTACGGCGAGGGCAGCCCCGAGGCTCAGCAGATCGTCTGGGGCACCGCGGCACTGCTGATGATCTGCGTGCTGCTGTTTAACGTAGTCGCCCGTATCGTGGGCAAGCAACTGGCAAGGAGGATGACGGCCGAATGAGCGAGATGAAAGCAACGCCCGCAACCGAAGCGGCCACGTCCGAGACCCAGGACTTTCTGTCGAGCGTGGGGGAGAGCGAGAAGCGCGTTCGTGTGAGCGGCAAGGCCGTGAGCGACGAGGTCGTGCTCTCCACCAAGGACGTCAACGTGTACTATGGCGACCACCACGCGCTGCACGACACGTCGCTCGACTTTCATAAGGGCGAGATCACGGCGCTCATCGGGCCTTCGGGCTGCGGTAAGTCGACCTTTTTGCGCAGCCTCAACCTTATGAATCGCGAGATTCGCGGCTGCCGCGTGGAGGGCGAGATCAACTACCGCGGGCGCAACGTGAACACCAAGACCGAGAACACGTACGAGCTGCGTCGCTCCATCGGCATGGTGTTCCAGCAGCCCAACCCCTTTCGCAAGTCCATTCGCGACAACATCACGTTTGCGCCCAAGCGCCACGGCATCACCGACCGCGACGAGCTCGACCGCATGGTCGAGGAGAGTCTGCGCGGCGCGGCGCTGTGGGACGAGGTCAAGGACAAGCTCGACAAGAGCGCCTATGCGCTTTCGGGCGGACAGCAGCAGCGCCTGTGCATCGCGCGCACGCTGGCGCTCAACCCCGACGTAATCCTGTTTGACGAGCCTTGCTCGGCGCTCGACCCCATCTCGACGCTGGCGATCGAGGACCTCATGTCATCGATCGTGGCCGACCGCGCCATCGTCATCGTGACGCACAACATGGAGCAGGCGTCGCGTGTGTCCAACCGCACGGCGTTCTTCTACATGGGCGATATGGTCGAGTACGACGAGACTGACGAGATTTTCCAACGGCCCAAGGATCAGCGGCTGAATGATTACCTCACCGGCATGTTCTCCTAGTCCGGGACATGCTTGAGGCCCGCGGCGGCCACGGTTGCCGCGGGACTGATTGGAGAGGCGGGTCATCTCTTTTGCGAG
>URRJ01000095.1 GCA_900550205.1 uncultured Collinsella sp.
TCGCCGTCGGTTTTGAGCGCGCCCTGCTGGCCCTACAGGCCTTTGGCGGCGACCTGGGTGCCGATGAGGCCCCGTGCGTCTACGTCGCCAACGCCGGCAAGGAGTTGCGCCAGAACGTCTTCGCCATTACGCAGGAGCTTCGCGCTGCAGGTATCGTGACCGAGGCCGACTACCAGGGCCGTTCGCTCAAGGCTCAGTTTAAGCAGGCCGACAAGGTGGGCGCCAAGCTCATCCTGGTCTTGGGTGGCGACGAGCTTGCCGCCGGCAAGGTCAAGGTGCGCGACATGCAAAGCCATGACGAGGTTCTCGTCGATCTGGCCAATGTGGTCGAGGCGGTTCGCGAGCGCCTGTAGCGCATCTTTTTGAGCTGCGGGCCTGCTAACGTGCCCTGCTCATGGAGAGCGATTGTTACGGGGGTGTTTCGCTTTTATGCGGAATGCCCCCGTTTACGTATGCCGCCCACCGAGAAATACGACCATTTAGGGCAAAAACCTTTGCAATGCAGAAAATACTTTTGTGTGGTAAAGCGCAATCAGTGTCGAAAGTATTTCTCAAGCGCCTATAATGAATACCGCATGTTACGTGCATAGAAGGAGGAATGGGAGGAAACGTGGCTGAGAACCTAAGCAACCAGTCTGTACCCGAAGCCGCGGCGCGCGTCGCTGCCGTGGTCAACCGCCTCGTTAACCGAATCGGCTCGAATGCCGAGTCCAGGGAGCGTCTCGCCGAGATCGAGATCCCCGAGGAGCTGCGCGACAATCTGGCGCTGTTCTTGCGCCTGGAGCGCCGTGTGCTTAGCGAGTATGATCCCGAGATCGCGGACCTGTTCGACAAGATTTTGACAGCCGAGATTGTGGTCAATGCCGGCAACCCCGGTACCTGCGCTGCCGACGAAGCCGTCGACGAGCAGGGCGTGCCCACCGCCGACGAGCCCACTGCCGTGGCATTTCGTGAGGTCGTCGATTTGATCGACAGCCTGCCGCTCGATAAGCAGCAGGTCATCGTTCGCGCCTTTACGAGCTTTTTCCATCTGGCAAACCTGTCGGAGGAGAACTACCGTGTGGCGCAGCTGCGCGAGCGCGAGGCCGGTGCGTCGACCGATACCGAGGTCGATCCTGCCAACGAGCTTACCGTTGCCTATCACCAGCTGGTGAATGAGCTGGGTGTCGAGGGTGCCAACGAGCTGCTCGACAAGCTCGAGTTCCACCCTGTCTTTACCGCACATCCCACCGAGGCCCGTCGTAAGGCCGTCGAGGGCAAGATCCGCCGTATCTCCAACCTGCTGGAGGAGCGTCCGCGTCTGGGCGGCTCCGACCTGGTGGAGAACGAGCGCCATATGCTGCAGGAGATCGACGCCCTGGTGCGTACGAGTCCCATCGCGCTCAAGAAGCCCACGCCGGTCGAGGAAGCCGATACCATCATCGACATCTTCGATAACACGCTGTTCGACGTTATCCCCGTTATCTATCGTCGTTTTGACGATTGGGTGCTGGGCGACAAGGCCGGTACTGTGCCGCCGCTGTGCCCGGCGTTCTTCCATCCCGGCAGCTGGATCGGTTCCGACCGCGACGGTAACCCCAACGTCACCGCCAAGGTGAGCCGTGAGGTCGCCGCCAAGTACTTTACGCACATGGTGCTCAAGCTCGAGGACAAGTGCCGCCACATCGGCCGCAACCTCACGCTCGAGGCTACCTACAGCAAGCCTTCTGCCGAGCTCATTAACCTGTGGAACCATCAGGTCGAGATGAGCCCTCGTTACACGGCCCGCGCCGAGCTGATCTCCGAGCACGAGCCGCATCGCGCCGTCATGCTCGTCATGGCCGACCGCCTGAACGCCACCGTGCGCCGCATCACCGACACCATGTACCACAGCGCCGACGAGTTCCTGGATGACCTGCGCGTCGTCCAGCGTTCGCTTGCTGCCTGCGGTGCCGTCCGTGCCGCCTACGGTCCGGTCCAAACCATCATCTGGCAGGTCGAGTCCTTCGGCTTCCATATGGTCGAGATGGAGTTCCGTCAGCACTCCGTGGTGCACGCCCGCGCCCTCAAGGATATCCACGAGAACGGTATCCATGGCGACCTGCAGCCCATGACGCGCGAGGTCATCGATACCTTCCGCGCTATCGGTTCCATCCAAAAGCGCTACGGCAAGAAGATGGCGCACCGCTACATCATCTCGTTTACCAAGAGCGCCCAGCATGTGGCCGACGTCTTTGAGCTTGCCCACCTGTCCTTTGCACACGAGGAGGATGTCCCCGAGCTCGACGTGATCCCGCTGTTCGAGCAGCTCGAGGACCTCGAGGGCTGCGTCGACGTGCTCGACCAGATGCTTACGCTGCCTGTGGTGCAAAAGCGCCTTGCCCAGACCAACCGCCGCATGGAGGTCATGCTGGGCTATTCCGACTCCTCCAAGGATGCCGGTCCTACCACGGCCATGCTCGCGCTGCACTCCGCGCAGGAGCGCATTGCCAAGTGGGCCGAGAAGAACGATATCGACCTGGTGCTCATGCACGGTCGCGGCGGTGCCGTGGGCCGTGGCGGCGGCCCGGCCAACAAGGCCGTGCTGGCGCAGCCCAAGGGTTCGGTCAACTGCTTCTTTAAGCTCACCGAGCAGGGCGAGGTCATCTTTGCCCGTTACGGCAACCGCACGCTGGCTCAGCGCCATGTTGAGTCCGTTGCCGCCGCAACGCTTTTGCAGTCGGCCCCGAGTGTCGAGAAGACCAACACAGAGACCACGCAGAAGTTCTGGGATATGGCCGAGAAGCTTAACGCTGCAAGTCACGAGCGCTATCTGGACCTGCTGAACACCGAGGACTTTACACCGTGGTTCTCGACCGTGACGCCGCTGACCGAAGTCGGTCTGCTGCCGATCGGCTCGCGTCCCGCTAAGCGCGGCCTGGGCGCCAAGTCGCTCGACGACCTGCGTACCATTCCGTGGATCTTCAGCTGGAGCCAGGCACGCATTAACCTGGCCGCTTGGTATGGCCTGGGCACCGCCTGCGAGCAGCTGGGCGACCTTGACCAGCTCAAGGCTGCCTACCAGGAGTGGCCGTTCTTCCGCACCTTTATCGACAACATCGAGATGTCGATCGCCAAGACCGATCAGCGCATCGCCAAGATGTATCTGCACCTGGGCGATCGCCAGGATTTGTCCGAGAAGGTCTTCACCGAGATGCAGCTCACGCGTAAGTGGGTCCTTGCCATCGTCGGTGACGAGTGGCCGCTGCAGCGCCGCCGCGTGCTCGGTTGCGCCGTCCGCGTGCGCAACCCCTACGTCGACGCCCTGTCCATCGCCCAGGTCCGCGCCCTTCGCGAGGTGCGTATGAACCAGGACGAGATGGCTGAGGAGAAGAAGGCCGAGTACATGAGCCTGATTCTTTCGACTGTGACCGGCGTCTCGGCAGGTCTGCAAAACACGGGGTAATCGATAGCCCTGTGGCTCTCACCGGGACCCCCTCGGGGTTTCCCTCTGAATGCGTCCTCGCACTTGAAGCCCCCTTATCCTGCTCCTTCGGAGCTGCGGATAAGGGGGCTTCGTGCTGCGGAATGCATTCAGAGGGAAACCCATCGGGCCCCTTCGTCCTCGGTCTTCTGGGATTAAAGCTGAAGAGAAGAATGGCGCGCTTCGCGCGTTTTGGATGGGGTCTGTCCCGGCGGCGCGTTTGGCGCTTCGCGCCTCGCGTCTTATCGATCGGGATTGAGATGCATTTGGCGCTTCTCGCCTTACGACTGTAGCGGCCACGGTTCCAAGCGGGATCGCGGTCGTTTGGTTGTGAGTCAAATATGAACGTTGTGTTAACGACTCGGTGGACGGTGGTGTTTTTCGGTGAGCGGCGTATCCTTCCAACGGTTTATCTAGTGTGTCAGTTGAAAGGAAGAGGGCGCTCGTCATTGTTTGAATGTGAACTGCCGTTTGACCACAAGACGTTGCATCTGGAGCTCGAGGATAAGAACTTCGCGGGTGTGATGGAAGGTCACCAAAACGAGTTTAAGACTACAAAATCGCAGGAAGAGCTGGTAGAGGAGTCGCTTGCCAACCCTTATGGCTCGCCTTCGCTCGAGGAGCTTTGTGCTGGCAAGAAGGATATCGTCATCATCAGCTCCGATCATACGCGTCCCGTCCCCTCGCGTGTGACGATGCCTATTCTGCTGCATCACATCCATTCCGCTGCGCCCGAGGCTCGCGTGCGTATTTTGGTTGCTACGGGTATGCACCGTCCGTCGACGCACGAGGAGCTCGTCAACAAGTATGGCGAGGAGATCGTTGCCAACGAGGAAATCGTTATGCACGTCGCGACTGACGACAGCATGATGAAAAAGATCGGCACCCTGCCTTCTGGTGGCGAGTGCATCATCAACAAGATCGCTGCCGATTGCGATCTGCTGCTTGCCGAGGGCTTTATTGAGCCGCACTTCTTTGCCGGTTTCTCTGGTAGCCGCAAGTCCGTCCTGCCTGGCATCGCCAGCTACAAGACCATCATGTACAACCACAACGGTCAGTTTGTGAACGATTCCCATTCGCGTGCCGGCAACCTGTGCCACAACCACGTGAGCGAGGATATGTTTGCCGCCGCCGAGATGGCTCACCTTGCCTTCGTGCTTAACGTGGTGCTCAACGGCAAGCACGAGGTCATTGGCTCCTTTGCCGGCGACATCCACAAGGCGCACGAGGCTGGCTGCGAGTTCGTGAAGAGCCTTGCCGGCGTTGAGCCCGTCGAGTGCGAGATCGCCATCACCACCAACGGTGGCTATCCGCTCGATCAGAACATCTATCAGGCCGTGAAGGGCATGTGCGCTGCCGAGGCCACGCTTCCCGAGGGCGGTGTGATCATCGACGTCGCCGGTTGTGCCGACGGTCACGGCGGCGAGGGCTTCTATCACAACATCGCCGACAACGATCCGGCGGAGTTTGAGCGCGCCTGCATCGATCGTCCCAAGGACGAGACCCTGCCCGATCAGTGGACGAGCCAGATTTTCGCCCGCATCCTGGCGCATCACCCTGTGATCATGGTCACCGACCTGTGCGATCACCAGATGCTCAAGGACATGCACATGACGCCGGTCAACACCCTCGAGGAGGCGCTCAAGCTCGCCTTTGAGATGAAGGGTGCCGATGCCAAGGTGGCCGTCATTCCCGATGGCCTGGGCGTTGTCGTCGCGCAGCACTAGTGCGCGGCCTAAACGAATCGTTTATAACCGACAAGAAAGATAAGGTTTTATGCTTACCAAACTCCTCTGCGAATTCGGCGCAACGGCCCTCATGATCATCTTTGGCGTGGGCGTGCACTGCGATACCGTGCTCAAGGGCACCAAGTATCAGGGCTCCGGCCACATGTTTGCCATCACCACCTGGTCTTTTGGCATCTCGGTCTGCCTGTTTGTCTTTGGCGGTGCCGTGTGCATGAACCCCGCCATGGTGCTTGCCCAGTGCATCGTCGGTCTGGTGCCGTGGAGCAGCTGCATCCCCTTCATGATTGCCGATATGCTCGGCGGCTTTGTGGGCGCCGTAATCGCTTGGCTTATGTATGCCGATGAGTTCAAGGCTTCCGAGGGCGTCGTCGACCCCATTGCCCAGCGCAACATCTTCTCGACCAACCCCACCACCGAGGGCACGAACTATGCCCGTAACTTCTTCTGCGAGGCTATCTGTACCTTTGTGTTCATCAGCGCCATCCTTGCTGCCGCTAGCCGCGCCGGCGAGAACGTTCTGATGCTCGCCATCTGCGTCGGTCTGATTGTTTGGGCTGTTGGCATGGGCATGGGCGGCATCACCGGCTTCGCCATGAACCAGGCTCGTGACCTTGGTCCTCGCATGGCCTATCAGGTGCTGCCGATCAAGAACAAGGCTGACAACAACTGGAAGTACGGCCTGCTTGTTCCTGGCATCGCGCCGTTTGTCGGTGCCGCTCTGGCCGCGCTGTTTGTGCATGGTTTCTTGGGCATGTTCTAGTCCGAGGCTACATATTTGTCCGCTGGCCGCATGGGGTAACTTCCCAGCGCGTCCTCGGACATGAAAGAACCCCCGCTGCGCACTACGTGCGGCGGGGGTTCTTTCGTCCTGCGGAATGCGCTGGGAAGTTACCCCATGCGGCCAGCTGCGGGATTTTAGTCGCGTTGGAACAAGCAACCAACATATATATCTGAATTTGGACGGGAGGGGCTTATTGCTGGTAGGGGCGTTGAAGCGCGAGTGATACTTTGGGATGCGTGGCGGCTTGGGTTGGGGCGATGCTTTGGGATGAGCTTCTTACTTAGTTGAAGAGGGGTTTTATGGCTGATAGGTAGTCTTTGGCTACGTCCTCTTTTGGGGCTTGAAAGTTGTGCCAGGCCCACCATTGGACCATTCCTACGAAGCTTGAGGCTATGTGGTGTAGTAGGAAGCTTCGGTCCATGGTGGCGGCGGGGCCTGCGGGTTCGACGGGGACGGTTTCGGCTGCGCGCGACATGATGGTCTTGCGGAGACAGTCGGCGAAGACGCGTGAGCCGGCGCCGGCTACCAGCGCTCGGACGCCCTGGCGGCGCTCCCAGAGGTTGTTGAGAATATGCTCGACCTGCACGAGTGGGTCGTCGAGGGGCGTACCGTCATCGTCGAGGGCATGGGTGCAGATATCGCACACGAGTTCAGCGAGCAGGTCATCTTTGCTCTTGAAGAGGCCGTAGAACGTGGCCCGACCCACATGGGCGCGAGCGATGATGTCGCCGACGGTGATCTTGCCGTAGTCCTCTTCGCGCAGCAGCTCGGAGAACGCCGCAACGATGGCAGCGCGGCTTTTTGCCTTGCGGGCATCCATGGCTATGCGTCCGCGTGAACGAGCAGGCAGCGAAGCGTACCGGAGCAACCCTCGTAGGGGCGCTTGCCAGCGCCGTAGCCGACGGCTTCGATGCGGTAGCGTGAGGGCAGTTGGTCGGACGTACGCAGCGCGGGGACGATGGCGGCGCC
>URRJ01000096.1 GCA_900550205.1 uncultured Collinsella sp.
CGGTGGCCGTCGTAATGATCGCAACGCCTCCGATAACAATTCCGGGCGCAACGCCTCCGAGAGCCGTCCGCATAGCCATCGCACCAACGCCAGCAACAATGTTGCTGCCGGCATGGACTTCCCCAACCCCGACAAGCAGGGCAAGGGCAAAAAGCGCAAGGGCGGCCACAGCAACGAAGAGGACCACTACAGCCGCATGGCGCGCGAGGCCGAGGAGTACAGCCGTGAGAAGGTGCTCGAGGAGGCTCGTGCCGCCGTCGAGGAGGCCTCTCGCGAGTCCACCGGTCGTCGTAAGAAGCGCAAGGAGAAGCGCGAGCGCGAGGCTGCAAAGGCTCAGGAGGAGCGCAAGATAGAGGAGGCACTGGCCCAGGGCGTGAACCCCGAGGAACTCGATGCCATCAAGGTCTCCCAGGGCGTTACGGTCCAGGAGCTCGCCGAGGCGCTCGACGTTCCGGCCAACGACATCATCAAGCGCCTGTTCCTGCTGGGCACGCCGCTCACCATGACGCAGTCCATGTCCGACGACCTCGTCGAGCTCGTTGCCGACGACCTGGGCCGTCAGATTAAGATCATCACCCCCGAGGAGGAGAACACCTTCTCGTTCTACGACGATCCCGCCGACCTTAAGCCGCGCGCCCCGGTCGTCACCGTCATGGGTCACGTCGACCACGGCAAGACGTCGCTGCTCGACGCCATTCGTCACACCGGCGTCGCTGCCGGCGAGGCGGGCGGCATTACGCAGGCCATCGGCGCTTCGCAGGTCATGATCAACGACCGCAAGATCACCTTCATCGATACCCCCGGTCACGCGACCTTTACGGCCATGCGTGCCCGCGGCGCCAAGGTGACCGACATCGTCATTCTGATCGTGGCTGCCGACGACGGCGTCATGCCTCAGACCATCGAGTCGATCAACCACGCCAAGGCCGCCGGTGTACCCATCGTCGTCGCCGTCAACAAGATCGATAAGCCGGGTGCCAACCCCGACCGCGTGCGCCAGGAGCTCACCGAGTACGGCATCATCCCCGAGGAGTGGGGCGGACAGAACATGTTCGTCAACATCTCGGCCAAGCAGAAGATCGGTATCGACGACCTGCTCGAGACCGTGCTGCTCCAGGCCGACGTGCTCGAGCTCAAGGCCAACCCCGACACCTTTGCCTCCGGTAACGTCCTCGAGGCCAAGCTCGACAAGGGCCGCGGTTCGGTTGCCACGGTGCTCGTGACCCGCGGTACCCTGCACGTGGGCGATACGCTGGTTGCCGGCCTTACCTATGGCCGCGTTCGCGCCATGCTCGACCCCAAGGGCAACGCCGTCACCGAGGCCGGTCCCTCCGACGCCGTTGAGATCCTGGGCCTGCAGTCCGTGCCCAACGCCGGCGACGAGTTCCGCGTGTTCGAGGACGAGCGTGAGGCTCGCGCCCTGGCCGATGAGCGTTCGCTCAAGGCCCGTATCGAGGAGCAGAGCCGCGTGAAGCACGTCACGCTCGAGAACCTCTTCGAGACCATCGCCGACGCCGAGGTCAAGGAGCTCAACCTGATCATCAAGGCCGACGTCCAGGGTTCCATCGAGGCCCTTCAGGACTCGCTCGACAAGATGGACCAGTCCGAGGTGCGCATCAACACGATCCACTCCGCGGTCGGTGCCATCAATGAGACCGACGTCGTCCTGGCAGACGCCTCCAATGCCATCATCATTGGCTTTGGCGTGCGCCCCGACGGCAAGGCCCGCTCCGCTGCCGAGCGCGAGGGCGTCGAGATCCGTTGCTACGACGTCATCTACAAGTGCCTCGAGGAGCTCGACGCTGCCCGTATCGGCATGCTCAAGCCCACCGAGGTCGAGGTCTCCACGGGTACCGCGACCGTCCTGGACACCTTCAAGGTGCCCAAAGTCGGCATTGCCGCCGGTGTTCGCGTCGAAGAGGGCGAGATCGCCGCGACCGATTCCGTGCGCCTGGTGCGCGACGGTATCGTGGTCTTCAACGGCAAGATTGCCTCGATGCGTCACTACAAGGATGAGGCTAAGAGCCTCAAGAGCGGTTCCGAGGGCGGCATAGGCCTGGAGAACTTCCAGGACATCAAGCCCGGCGACCAGATCGAGGGTTACCGCATCGACCAGGTTGCCCGTACCGAGTAGGGGGTAGCGCTATGAAGCAAACGCAGGCAACCCGCCGACTGGGCGAGCAGCTTCGCGAGAAGCTCGGTTATATCCTGCTCTTTGAGGTTTCCGATCCGCGCCTCGACCTGGTTACCCTGACTGCGGTCGAGGTCGCGGTGGACCGTTCGTTCGCGCGCGTGTACGTGTCGTGCGATGCGAGCCGCTACGACGAGGTCATGGAGGCGCTCGCCAGCGCCAAGGGCCGTATTCGCAGCCTGTTGGCTCGCTCGCTCGATTGGCGTGTCACGCCCGAACTCGATTTTCGCATCGATCGCTCGACCGATGAGGCCGAGCGCATCACGCGTGCGCTGGAAAACGTTCCGGCCACGCTGGCGATCGAAAAGGACGAGGACGGCTATCCCATAGCGGATGCCGCCCAGGAGGCAGCTTTAGATGACTAATTCCGCTGATCTCGCCGCTGGCGAGTCTGCAGATATTACGCGACGCATCCTTGAGCTCATCGAGGGTGCGTCCTCCATTGCGATTTCGGGACATACGTCTCCCGATGGTGACGCCCTGGGCTCCGTGCTGGGTCTGGGCTTATCGCTTATGAAGTTTTTCCCCAACAAGGACATTGCGCTGCTGCTGGCAGACGATGATCCGGTGCCGCGCATCTACCGCTTTATGGAGGGCGCCGATCGCTTGGTGCCCGCATCTGCGTATACCGGCAATCCGGACCTGTTTATCTCGGTGGATGTGCCGGTCGTCGAGCGCCTCAACAACTCGGCCGAGGTACTTCGTCGCTCCAAGCATGTGGTGTGCTTCGATCACCATCCGGCGCGCGAGGAGTTTACCGAGCTGAGCCTGAGGCGTGTCGATGCCGCGGCCTGCGCCATGATTATCGACCGTTTCTTGGATAATTGCGGCATCGTCGCCCGTGATGGCGTTGCGACTTGCTTGCTGTGCGGCTTGGTGACCGACACCGGTCGTTTCCAGTACCAGAACGCCGATGCTGCCGCGTTCCACGCGGCTTCGCGCCTGGTAGCACATGGTGCCGATCCGGCTCGTGTTGCGCTCGAGGTCTACCAGAGCATGCGCGTCGAGTTTTTGCACCTCAAGTCTATTGTCATGGGCCGTATTAAGACGGTCGCGCACGGGCGCGTGGCGTATAGCTATGCCTTCCAGAGCGACCTTGAGGCCTGCGGCGTCACCTCGGATGAATGTGACGGTCTGGTCGATGTGGTGCGTTCGGTAATGGGCGTCGAGGTATGTCTGTTCTTAAAGGGCATCGACGGCGATACCAAGGTGCGCGGCAACCTGCGCTCCAAGGGTGACCTCGATGTGTCCCAGATCGCTGCCAACTTTGGCGGTGGCGGGCATCATGCCGCCGCCGGCTTTACCAACAACGGAACGATTCGCGAGACGCTCGCCGTGGCACTTCCCATGCTGGCCGAGCTGGTGGGGGAGGATCCCGCTTCGGTGACCGTCGAGCTCTAACTTTTTGGATGGTACATGGCTCGTCGTACGCCTTCTCAATTGAATATGCTGCTCGCCGTCGATAAACCGGTGGGCTGCACGTCCCACGACGTGGTTTCGCAATGCCGACACGCCCTCCATGAGCGGCGCGTCGGTCATGCCGGCACGCTCGACCCCATGGCATCCGGCGTCATGGTGGTGGGCGTGGGTCAGGCCACGCGTCTGCTGGGCATGCTCACCCTCGACACGAAAAGCTACGTCGCCGACATTTCGTTTGGCGTCGAGACTAATACCGACGATGCGGAGGGCGAGGCCGCTCGCACCGTTTCCGTTGCCCCCGTGCTGCACGACATGGCCTACGCCCGTGAACAGCTGGCTGCTATGCTGGGGCCGCAGATGCAGGTCCCGCCGGCGTTCTCGGCCATCTCGGTCAACGGCGTTCGCGCGTACAAGTCTGCGCGTGAGGGCAATGCCGTTGACCTGCCCCCGCGTCCCGTCGAGGTGTATGCCGCCGATCTGATCGCCATGAGCGGCGAGGCCGATACGTGTGTTTGGACTGTGGCATTCTCGGTAAGTAAGGGCACCTATATCCGCGCGCTTGCCCGTGACCTGGGTCGTGCGTGCGATAGCGCCGCGCACATTTCCGCGCTACGCCGGACGGCATCCGGCGTGGTTTCCATTGGTGTCTGTCACGCGGTGGAGGAGCTCTCTCCCGAGTCTGCGACCGGCTTTGCGTTGGACCCCATCGCGGCCCTGGGCGCCACGCGTGTCGACTTGCCGGGCAACCTTGCCGATGACCTGCTCTGCGGCAGGCGCATTCCCGTTGTCCGCGCGCTTATCGACTTCGATGCTTCGAAGGCGCCGTTTGCGCTGGTGCTCGATGGTGGGCTCAAGGCGCTTGCCCGCATTGAGGACGGTCGCTTTGTGATGGAGCACGTGTTTCCGCAGACAATTGGCGGTGTTCGATGATGCTGGCCCCCCACGAGCTCGCGCGTATCTTTTTCGCGGGCGAGTCGGGCGAGGCGCGCATCGTTCCCGCCGCCGCGTTTGATGGGTGCGGGCGTTTAGGTGCTGCCTCGATTGGCATCGGCGTGTTCGATGGCGTGCATCGGGGACACCGCGAACTTATTGACGCGGTGGTTCGCGACGCCCGTGCCCATAACTGCCTCGCAGTTGTTGTCACCTTCGATCCCGATCCGGACATCGTGGTGAGTCCTTCGCCCGCTCAAAAACTGATGACGACGGCCGACCGCCTGCATGCCCTGGCTCTCACCGGGGTCGATGCGGTTGTTGCCGTTCCTTTTACGCCCGCGGTGGCGGCACTCGATCATGTCGGTTTTCTCTCGCTGCTGTCGCGTGTTGTCGACATCCGCTCGATTCGCGTGGGCAGCGACTTTAGACTCGGCCATGGCGGAGCTTCGGGCGTTGCCGAGATGCAGGTATGGGGTGCCGAGCGCGGTGTTGATGTCTATGGCCACGAGCTGCTGTGCGTTGATGGCCAGACGATCTGCGCCACCCGTATTCGCCAGGAACTGCGCCAGGGCCATGTTGAGCTTGCCACCGAACTGCTCGGTCGTCCGTACATGCTGCGCGGCGTGGTCGCCGGTGGCCGTCATCAGGGCTCTGACATGGGCTTTCCCACGGCAAACATTCAGGTGCCCGAGGGCATTCAGGTGCCTGCCGATGGCGTTTACGAGGGCCTTGTGCTGGTCGACGATACCGTGTGGCCCGCTGCCGTTAACGTGGGCCTGCCGCCGACGTATGCCGACGATGCCGCCTCGGCGCATCTGGAGGCTAATCTGATTGGGTACGCGGGCGACTTGTACGGTGCGTCCGTCTCGCTGGCGTTTACGCGCTGGCTGCGCCCGTCGCGCGCGTTCGATTCGCTGGACGAGTTGATCGCGACCGTCGAGGGTAATATTGACGATATTCGCCACAACTTGGGTGAGCAGGGGGTGAGCATCCGTGATTAGCGATGAGGAGAAAGACCAGGTACGCGCTGCGTCCGACCTGGTCGCCATCGTGCAGGAAACGGTTGAGCTCAAGCCCCGAGGCCATGAGTTTTGGGGCTGCTGCCCCTTTCACGGCGAAAAGACCCCCTCGTTTCACATTATCCCTGCCACGCAGGTTTGGCATTGCTTTGGCTGTGGTGAGGGCGGCGACGTCTTCACCTATATTATGAAGCGCGAAAACCTGAGCTTTCCCGAGTCGATACGCTACCTTGCCGATCGTGCCGGCATTGAGCTACACGATACCGGCGCCCGTCGCGAGCGTGGCACCAAGCGTGCTCGCATCTACGACCTATGCGCCGAGACGGCTCAGTTCTACCACACCATGCTCATGCGCGGTAAGGACGGCCGGCCGCGTGAGTACTTTGCCAGCCGCGGTATGGGCGGCGATGTCTGTCGCCGTTACTGTCTGGGCTTTGCACCGGGTCGCAACATGTTGGTGGCTCATCTGTCGCAGGCGGGCTTTACCCCGCAGGAGATGATCGACGCCAACGTGGCTGTCAGCCGCGGGCGCGGACAGCTTGCCGACCGCTTTTACGACCGCGTGATGTTCCCTATTTTTGATGAGCAGGGGCATAACATCGCCTTTGGCGGGCGCATCATGGGTGACGGTCAGCCTAAGTACCTCAACACCGCCGAGACGAGCGTGTTTCATAAAAAGCGAAACCTCTATGGCTTTAACTGGGCCAAGGAGTTTATCGTCGCGCAAAATACCGCCATCGTGGTTGAGGGCTATACCGACTGCATCGCCTGCTGGGAGGCGGGGATCAAAAACGTCGTCGCCACGCTGGGCACAGCGCTGACGGAACATCATGTTAAGACGCTCACCCGTTTTGCCAAGCGCATCGTCTATATGTTTGACGGTGATGCCGCGGGACAGAAGGCCGCGCGCCGCGCGATTCAGTTTATCGAGCAGGATTCGATGGACCTTCGCTGCGTGGTGCTGCCCGACGGCAACGATCCCATGGAGTTCATCACGGCGCACGGCGGAGAGGAGCTGCAGAAACGCATTGACGCTGCCGAGCCGCTCATGGACTTCGTGTACCGTTCGCTGCAGGAGTCGAGCGATATTACCACGCCGGGCGGTCGTGCCAAGGCGCTGGAAGATGCTCTGACGCTTATCTATCCGCTGCGCGACAGCTACATGATCGACACGTACTTTATCCAGATTGCCGACCTGTTGGGTTTGGACCTTGAGACCGTGCGCGCGAGCTCGGGCCGCGTGTTTCGCGATGTCGCTAAGCGCGAGGATGCGGAGCGCCGCCGTGAGCAGAACTATGAGCGCCAGAGGGCACAGGCCGAGCGCCCCGGAAACGCA
>URRJ01000097.1 GCA_900550205.1 uncultured Collinsella sp.
TTAATGTGGCCTTCGTGCGAGCAGGACTGTCCGCAGTAGCGAGCAATGCCCCAAACCGCGTCCCCCAGTAAGACCTACGAGAAATCAGCAACCTGAGCAGTCAGCGCCGCCAGGATCTCCTTGAGCTCAGCTGCACGGTCCTTCTTCTTCTGGACCACTGCAGGCGCGGCCTTAGCCACAAAGCCCTCGTTGGCCAGCGTCTTCTCGCAGCCGGCGAGCTCCTTCTGGGCCGCGGCGATCTCCTTCTCCAGGCGCGCCTTCTCGGCCGAAAGGTCGACCTTGCCCTCGAGCACCACAAAGGCCTCGACGCCGCTGTCGACCACGGCAGTGCTCGCAGCCGGCTTCTCAACATCGGTACCCATGACCAGCGAAGCGGTGTTGGCCAGCGGCTCGATGGTCGAGCGCAGGCTCTCGAGCTTCTCGATGTCCTCGGCGCCGGCGCGCACGACCACGTCGAGCTCGGCCTTGGGGCTCAAGCGATAACGCGAACGCGTGGCGCGGGCGGCGGAAACGACGGCGCGGCACAGCTCAAACGCGCGCTCGGCGTCCTCGTCAACATACTTGGCGTAGTCGGCGGGCTCGGGCCCCTTGGCGATCATGAGCGCCTCGGCGCGGTCAACGTTGCCCTCGGCATCCAGGTCGAGCACGCTCGCCGGCATGTTGTCCCAGATCTCCTCGGTGACAAACGGCATAAGCGGGTGCATCAGGCGAATGGAGGTATCGAGCACAAAGATCAGGTTGCGCTGCGCCTGCAGACGGCCCTCGCCCTTCAGGCGGGCCTTGGTGACCTCGACGTACCAGTCGCAGACCTCGTTCCAGAAGAACTGCTGCACGCCGCGGGCCATGTCGCCAAAGGTGTAGTTCTCAATACCCTCGGTGACCATCTTGACGGCCTTGGCCAGGCGGCTGAACATCCAAGCGTCGGCAGGCGTCTCCACGACAGGCTCGCCGGGCGTGTAGCCCTCCATGTTCATGAGCAGGAAGCGGCTGGCGTTCCAAATCTTGGTCACAAACGACTTGGCCTGCTCGGTGCGCGGGCTGTCGATGAGCTTCTTGGTCTTCTTGTCGATGTTCGCGTCGAACTTGACGTCCTGGTTGTTGGTGCACAGCGTGAGCAAGTTGTAGCGCATGGCATCGGCGCCGTACATGCCAATGAGGTCCATGGGGTCAACACCGTTGCCCTTGGACTTGGACATGCGGCTGCCGTCCTTGGCAAGAATCGTCGGGTAGATGACAACGTCCTTAAACGGCACCTCGTCCAGGAAGTACAGCGAGCTCATGACCATGCGGGCGACCCACAGCGCGATAATGTCACGCGCGGTGACCAGCGCCGTCGTGGGGTGATGACCCTCGAGCAGCTCCGGCTTTTGCGGCCAGCCCTGCGTGGCGAAAGTCCACAGCTGCGAGCTGAACCAGGTGTCCAGCACGTTCTCATCCTGATGCACGTGATGGCCGCCGCACTTGGGGCACACATCAGTGTCCTCGGTCAGGGCGTCCTCCCAGCCGCAGTCCTCGCAGTAGAACACGGGAATGCGGTGGCCCCACCACAGCTGGCGGCTGATGCACCAGTCCTTAAGATTCTCCATCCAGGTGGTGTAGGTCTGCGTCCAGCGCGCGGGATGGAAGGTGACCTTGCCGGAGTTGACGGCGTCCAGCGCCGGCCCCTTGAGCTTGTCGACGGCCACAAACCACTGCTCGGACAGCCACGGCTCAAGCGCGGCGTCGCAACGGTAGCAGTGCATGACGGAGTGGTCGTGCTCCTCGACGTGATCGAGCAGATCGTGCTCCTCAAACCACTTGATGACGGCCTCGCGGCACTCCTCGCGGGTCATGCCGGTAAACTCGCCATAGCCCTCGACGACCACCGCGTGCTCATCGAAAATGTTGATCTGCGGCAGGTCGTGGGCCTGACCCATGGCGTAGTCGTTGGGGTCGTGGGCCGGGGTAACCTTGACGAAGCCGGAGCCAAAGTTGGCGTCGACATGCCAATCCTCAAAGATAGGAATCTCGCGGTCGACGATGGGGAGCTTGACGGTCTTACCCACAAAGGCGGCCTTCTCGGGGTCCTTCGGGGAGACGGCGACGCCCGTATCGCCGAGCATGGTCTCGGGGCGCGTGGTGGCGACGACGATGTAATCCTGGCCGTTGACCGGCTCGGTCAGCGGGTAGCGCAGGTGCCACAGGTGGCCCTTCTCGTCCTTGTACTCGGCCTCGTCGTCCGAGATGGCAGTGGTGCAGCTGGGGCACCAGTTGACGATGCGCTTGCCGCGGTAGATCAGGCCGTCGTGGTACCAGTCGCAGAACACCTTGCGCACGGCCTGGGCGTAGTCCTCGTCCATGGTAAAGCGCTCGTTATCAAAGTCGACGGAGCAGCCCATGCGCTTGATCTGTTCGACGATGATGCCGCCGTACTCGTGGGTCCAATCCCAGCAAGCGTCGACAAACTTGTCGCGACCGATCTCCAGGCGGCTGATGCCCTCGCTCTTGAGATTCTTGTCGACCTTGGTCTGCGTAGCGATACCGGCGTGGTCGGTGCCGAGCACCCAGCGCGTGGACTTGCCGCGCATACGGGCCATACGGATGATGGCATCCTGGATGGAGTCGTCGGTAGCGTGGCCCATGTGGAGCTTGCCGGTCACGTTGGGAGGCGGAATGGTGACGGTGCAGTCGCCCACGCCCTCACGGCGCTTGTAGTAGCCGCCGTCGAGCCACTTCTGCAGGATCGCCGGCTCGTTGGTCGACGGATCGTAATTCTTGGGCATCTCTTCCATATATCTCTCCCGTCCCGCCGGGGAGGAATGTAGGCCCGATTTTCGCTCGGTCAGGTCCTGGGCTCGCTCGAAGACCACATTAAGTGGTCTTCGGCTCGTGCGGAATCTACGAAAATCGGGCCTACATTCCTCCCCTTAGGTATCGATTACTTCAGTCTGATACGACTTCGCTGATGCTTAAACAAACACACAGAATAACACAGGTAGTTGGGGTTATTGCGTATATATAAAATAGCCTCCGACCGCGGATGGTCGGAGGCTATCGACAAAACGTTTTGACAGGTTTTAGCCGTAGATGCGTTGGGGCTGCTCTTCGCCCTTTACGGAAGCTTCGGTCACGACGACCTTGGCGACACCTTCCTCGCTGGGCAGGTCGAACATCGTCTGCTGCAGCACGTCCTCGCAAATGGATCGCAGGCCGCGGGCGCCGGTCTTGCGGGCGAGCGCCATACGGGCGATCTCGTGCAGGGCGGCGTCCTCAAACTCCAGGTCCACGTCCTCCAGCTGGAACATCTTGCGGTACTGGCGCACCACGGCGTTCTTGGGCTCGGTCAGAATCGACACCAGGTCGTCCTCGTCGAGCGCCTGCGTCTGGGTGACGACAGGCGTACGGCCCACGAACTCGGGGATCATGCCAAAGGCGTTGAGGTCCTGCGGAAGCACCTGACGCAGCAGGTCGTTCTCGTCGACCGAGGTGGGACCTGCGATCTCGGAGTTAAAGCCCACGCCCTTGTTGCCCACACGGTCGGCGATGATCTTGTCCAGACCCACAAAGGCACCGCCGCAAATGAACAGGATGTTTGTCGTGTCGATCTGCAACAGTTCCTGCTGGGGATGCTTACGGCCGCCGGTGGGCGGAACGCTTGCCACCGTGCCCTCAAGAATCTTAAGCAGTGCCTGCTGAACGCCCTCGCCCGAGACATCGCGGGTGATGGAAAGGTTCTCGGCCTTGCGGGCGATCTTGTCAATCTCATCCACGTAGATAATGCCGACCTGCGCGCGCTCGATATCGCCATCGGCGGCGTTGATGAGCTTGAGCAGGATATTCTCCACGTCCTCGCCCACGTAACCGGCCTCAGTGAGCGCGGTGGCGTCGGCGATGGCAAACGGCACCTCAAGGATGCGCGCGAGCGTCTGGGCCAGCAGGGTCTTACCGGTACCGGTAGGACCGAGTAGCAAAATATTGGACTTGGCGAGCTCCACCTCGTCCATATCATCGTCGAGCTGGCCGCCCATGCCGTCAGCCTCGTCAAAAGCCGAAAGCGCGGCGCCGCCCTCGATCACGCGGCGATAATGGTTGTACACGGCAACCGACATGGCGCGCTTGGCGTCCTCCTGGCCCATGACATAGGCCGAAAGCTCGTCATAGATCTCGTGCGGCGTCGGCACATGGGTAATGACCTGGCGAGCGTCGTCCTCCAGCTCAAAACCCTCGGCCTCGGGATCTACAACAGGCTGGCCGGCAGCCTGGCCGTGGTCGTTGAGGAAACCCGGGAGATTGCCGTTGCGGGCGGCGTCCATAAAGTCCGAAGCCAGCGACTCCTCCAGAATCTCGGAGCAGGCGGCAACGCACTCATCGCAGATAAAGATATTGGTCGGGCCCTTCACCAGGCGGCGAACCTGACCCTGCTCTTTTCCGCAGAAGGAGCAGCGGATAGGTTTGCCGTTCTCGTCGAAGCCGTCCTGCATGTTACCGGCCATCCTAGGCGTCCTTCGCGGCGAGGTCGCGCGAGGTGACAATGCGGTCGATCAGGCCGTAGTCGAGGGCCTCGGCAGCCGTGAGGTAGTTGTCGCGCTCGGTGTCGGCCTGGACCTTCTCGATGGGCTGGCCCGAGGCTTCGGACAGGATCTGGTTGAGCTCGCGACGGGTCTTCTTGATCTCCTCTGCCACGATCTCAATCTCGGTCTGCTGACCCTGAGCACCGCCGCTGGGCTGGTGAATCATGACCTTGGAGTGCGGCAGGCAGAAGCGTTTGCCCTTGGCGCCGGCCGAAAGCAGCACGGCGGCCATGGACGCGGCCATACCGACGCAGATGGTGGAGACCTGCGGCTTGATGAAGTTCATGGTGTCCAGAATCGCCAGGCCGGAGTAAACCTCGCCGCCGGGCGAATTGATGTAGAGCGAGATATCCTTCTCGGCATCCTGACTCTCAAGATGCAGCAGCTGGGCAACGACCAGGTTGGCGCTGACGGAGTTGATCTCCTCGCCCAAGAAGATGATGCGGTCGTTGAGCAGGCGCGAATAGATATCGTAGCTGCGCTCGCCGCGCGGCGTCTGCTCGATAACGTATGGCACGAGGGCGGAATCGAACTTAGCGATCATACGCATCTCCATTTCTCTTACGGACCAATAGTGGTTCTAGATAAACGTACGGTGCCCGCATGCAATGCATTGGCTGGCACCGTACGAAGCAACCGGATAACCGGTTTATAACTTTACCCCATCACGGGCACATGCATGCGCTCGCGAGCAAGGTGGCGAGAATTACTCGGCGTCCTTGGCGGTCTCGTCGAACTCGGTCACCTTGGCGTTCTCGACCAGGTGGTCGACGGCCTTGGAGCGACGGATAGACTCGCGGACAGCAGGCATACGGCCATCGGCGATAAACTCGGCCTTGGAAGCCTCGACGTCCTTGACGCCGGCCTTCTCGAACTCGGCGTTGACGTCGTCCTCGGTGACCTCGATCTTGAGCTCACGGGCAAGGGCGTCGAGCGCCAGGGACTCGCGGGCAACGTCGTTGGCCTGCTTGTGCAGGTCGCCGACGAACTGCTCCATGGTCAGGCCAGAAGCGGGCAGCCAGGTGTCGAGGGTCATGCCGCGGGCAGCGAGGTTGGACAGGAAGTTCTGGCCAAGCTCCTCAAAGACGGACTGCTCGTAGTCAGCGTCCATCTCGTCGAGCTGCAGACGCTCGGCGAGAGCGGCGACGCAACGGTTCTCCTTCTCGGCCGGGAGGCGGGAAGCCTTGTCCTGCTCAATCTCGAGCTTGATGGCGTCGCGCATAGCGTCGATGCTGTCAAAGCCAAAGTCGGACTTGACGAGCTCGTCGGTGAGCTCGGGGGTGTTGCGGACCTTGATGCCCTTGACGGTGACCTCGACGGTGTGGGTCTCGGCCTCCTCGCCCTCCTCGACCTCGTCGGTCCAGGTGACGGTCTTGACGTCGTCAACGTTAGCGCCGATCAGGGCCTCGTTGAACTCAGCGGGGTTGCTGTCGCTACCGGCGATGAGCATGCGGCCCTCGGCGGCGAAGTTGTCGGCGTTCTCGACGGCCTTGAGGTCGACGGTCACATAGTCGTCAGCCTCGACGGCGCGACCCTCGACGTCCTCGAAGGTGGCACGGTAGTTGAGGAGCATCTCGACCTGGTTGTTAATCTCGGACTCGGTGACCTCCGCAGGGGGCATCTCGATCTCGACGGCGTCGAAGGAGGAGAGCTCAGCGGCGGGACGCAGGGAGAACTCGACGGTGTAGGTGTAGTCCTCGTGATCCTTGGCGAGGTCGAGCTCCTTGTAGTCACCGTTCTTGGTGGGGACGATGTCCAGCTCGTTGAGGACGGCGGGCTCGTTGGCGGCGATCAGGTCGTTGGTGGCCTGAGCGAGGGTAGCCTCGGCGCCAAGAGCGGAGTCGATGACCGGACGGGGAGCCTTGCCGGCGCGGAAGCCCGGGAAGCGGTACTTCTTGGCGGTGTCCTTGTAGGCCTTCTTGATCGCGGCGTCGACGTCGGCGGCCGGGATGGTGACCGTAGCGGTGAGCTTGGCGTCCTTGACGTCAGAAGCGGTGATGTTCAACACGTTCCTCCTCATACTGCCCAGCTTATCTGAGGTGCTGGTACCTTTATGCAACAAAGTGTCGCGACGGCCAGGGCCGACGCAGGTGCGATGGTGCGGGCGAAAGGACTCGAACCTTCACGGGAATCCCACCAGAACCTAAATCTGGCGCGTCTACCAATTCCGCCACGCCCGCATGAGCGCACAGACTAGGAATGATAGCAGATACGAACGGCAAGCGCACGCACACCTTTTACAAGCTCACGACCTCACCACGAGTGCAAAAGGCGGGAC
>URRJ01000098.1 GCA_900550205.1 uncultured Collinsella sp.
GCCCGGGTGCCGTCGGGCCAGGGAGGGGCGTCTTCGCTGATAGTCTTTGTTGAGAGGGAGCTGCTTTTATTGCGGCTCTTTCTTTGGTTTTGGGTATATTTGTTCTTGTTGAATTGTTATTGCGGATGGGCTGGTGACTTGGCTTTCCGCTGTTATTTGTAGCCGTCTCGGCTTTGGTTGATGGGAGACGTTCTTTATGCGTATTGTGTTTATGGGTACGCCTGATTTTGCTGTGCCTTCGCTGACTTCACTTGTTGAGGCTGGGAACGAGATTGCGCTTGTTGTTACTCGTCCCGATGCTGTTCGTGGGCGTGGTAAGAAGCTTGAGCCGTCTCCTGTTAAGGCTAAGGCGCTTGAGCTGGGGTTGCCGGTTGTTGAGGCCAATCGTATGACGCCTGAGGTTGTTGAGGCGCTTCAGGCTGCTCAGGCTGATATTTTCTGTGTGGCTGCCTATGGCTGCATTTTGCCTGATGAGGTGCTGCATATGGCGCCGCTTGGTATCGTGAATGTACATGCGTCCTTGCTGCCTCGTTGGCGTGGCGCTGCTCCTATTCAGCGTGCCATTCTTGCTGGTGATGAGGTTGCCGGTGTTTCCATTATGCGCATTGGGCATGGCGTGGATACGGGCGCTTATTGCGCGCAGGCCTCGACGTCGGTTTCCGGTAAGCATGCCGAGGCGCTCACGATGGAGCTTGGCGAGCTGGGCGGCAAACTGCTTGCCGATACGCTTCCCTCGCTTGCCGATGGCTCGGCTGTTTGGACTGAGCAGGATGAGTCGCTCGTCACTCATGCTGCCAAGATTTCCAAGCAGGAGATGCGTCTGGATCCGCAGATGGCGGCGCTCGATTGCGTGCGTCATGTGCTCGCTTCGTCCGACACCGCGCCCGCTCGTTGTGTGATCGCTGGCAAGACGGTTCGCGTGCTCGATGCCGCGCCGGCTGATGTGTCGCTTGGCGAGGGTACTGTTGCCGTCAAGAGCAAGCGTGTTTACCTGGGCCTTTCCGATGGCGCGGTTGAACTGCTCGAGGTTAAGCCCGATGGCAAGCGTGCCATGGCTGCTTCTGCCTGGGCTGCCGGCCTGCAGGGTGTCGACCTTACGTGGGGTGTACTGTCATGAGCAAGTTGTCTCCCGCGCGCAAGCTTGCGCTCGATGTGTTGATGGAGGCCGATCGCCGCGGTATGTATGCGCGCGACGTGCTCTCGTCCCGCGCTTCCGCCAAGGCCATTGACCAGCGCGATTCCGCTTTTGCCGCTCGTTTGGCGCTCGGTGTTGCCGCCACGCAGGGTATTTTGGATGAGTTGCTCGATCAGTTTTTGGATAAGCCCAAAAAGGTCGCGCCGCGCGTTCGCGTGGCGCTTCGCATCTCGGCCTTCGAGATGCTCTATCTGCATACGCCGGGCCGCGTTGCCGTGAGCCAGGGTGTTGAGCTGGTGCGCAGCGGCGCTAAGTCTGCCGCCGGCCTTGCCAATGCCGTGCTGCATAAGGTTGCCGATAACGTTGAGAATTTTGCCACGGCTTCCGACGTGGACGAGTCCGAGCGCCGTCTGGTGCGCCTGTCGCGTCTGATGGGGCTTCCTCGCTGGCTGTGTGCCCGTATTATGGCCTCGTTTGACACGCCCGAAGGCGCGCTCAACTTTGCCGGCAATCTGGCGCCTGCGCCGCTTGCGCTGCACGAGAATGCGTTTGCGACCAAGACCGACCCGTATATCTCACAGCTCGTCGCGCCTGTCTTCCCAGGCTGCCATGCTCCGGTCGATGCTCAGGTTACCGTTGCTTCGGGCGTGTTTGAGCGCGCGGCGGCAGTGGCCTCGGACCTCAACGCTCAGCTTATTGCGACTGCTGCGACCCGTCCCGGGCGTTGCCTGGAGATCGGCGCCGGTCGCGGCACCAAGACCTACGTGATGATGTGCCAGGCCAAGCGCGCAGGCTACGAGCGTCAGCATACCGCGCTCGATCTGCACGATCGTAAGTGCGATCAGAATCTCGCGCGCCTGCATAAGGCGGGTATCTCGGGTGTTCGTACGGTGTCGGGCGATGCCTGCGAGCTCGATGAAGTGCTCACGTCCTTCGATGCCATGCTCGGCGAGCCTGCGCTGTTCGACACGGTGTTTATCGATGCGCCGTGCTCGGGAACGGGCACCATGCGCCGCCACCCCGAGATTCCGTGGCGTCTGACTGAGAACGATGTGACGACCGAGCTACCCAAGCTGCAACTGACGATGCTCAAGGAGGCGGCTGCGCGCGTGGCTGCCGGCGGCGAGCTCATCTACGCGACCTGCTCGGTCTTTGACGATGAGAACGCGCAGGTCGTGGATGCCTTCCTGGCCTCTCCCGAGGGCGAGGGCTTTACCGTGGCGCCACTTTCCGAAGCCCAGATCCTGCAGCTCCCCGAGTACGACCATGCCAAGAGCCTCGTTACCCTGCGCCAAAACGACCGAGGTCTCTTCCAGAGCGTCCCCGTAAACGCCGACTCCTACGACGGCCACTTCTGCGCCCGCCTGGTCCGCAACTAATACGGTACCCGAGGGTTGATTCGCTTGCCATGAAATGGGCCTATCTACTACGTTTGGCCGGTTACCCTCAACCATGCCGTTTTTCACGAAATCAAAACCGCAGGTAGAAGGCTTATCGATTTTACAAAAACGCAGGTGTGCTCGGACTATACGGGCCAAACGTAGTAGATAGGCCGTTTTCGTGGCGCAACCCCAGACCAGTTGCTTGGGCGTGGGACATTCCTGGAAAAAATTCGGCCCCGCGATCAGCGTTGATCGCGGGGCCACGTTGTTCTTAGTGGTTGTGAGGGCAGTTGGCGCAGCAGCCGCTGGTGGCGGTGGTGCTGGAACCACCGCTTCGCTGGTCGGTGTTGTAGAAGCCGCTGCCCTCAAACTTGATGCCGCTGGCCGAGAACGTCTTGGCCGCCGGGGCACCGCAGCTCGGGCACACGACCTCCGGGTTCTCGGACATGGGATGCTCAACCTCAAACACGTTGCCGCAGCTCGAGCACTTGTAATCGTAGCGCGCCATAATACTTCCTTTTCAGCACAAAGCGGGCAGATCGCTCTGCCCGCATAAATTCAAACAGCTGTAACTGTACCCTATATCGGGTGTTTTATCACGCTTCGCCCCAGAATCTATGGGTGTTGCGCAGGAGCTGTGCGGTTTTGCCCTCGGCGGCCGCAACGTCGGCCTCATCGGCCTGCCACGTCCAGTTGCCCGTGGCCACGCCCGGCACGTTCATGCGCGCGTCGTCGCCAAGCCCCAGGATATCCTGCAGCGGCATCATCACCAGGGGAGCGTCGCTTGCTAGCGCGTCGCCCATCAACTTGGCCGCCACCTCAACACCGCTCGGCTCGTCGCCGCCCGCAAAGGAGCGCGTGCACCAACCGGCGAGCGTCGACGTGTCGTGCGTCGAGGTGTACAGAATCTTGCCCGGCATGGGATACACGCCGTTGCGGACGTCGTAATCGCTAAACTCCAGTACGTCCATACCGGGGAAGCCGCAAGTCGAAGCCATGGCGCGAACTCCGGGCGTCAGGTAGCCTAGGTCCTCGGCGATAAAGTTGAGCGGACCCAGCTCGTCGTAGGCAGTCTGGAACAGATCCTTGCCCGGACCCGCCAGCCAGCGGCCGTCGGAGCAGGCCTTACCTGCGGGAATGCTAAAGTAGCTGTGGAATCCCAGGAAGTGGTCCAGGCGCACACGGTCGTAGAGCGAGAACGCGCGACGCAGACGATCCATCCACCAGCGGTAGCCGTTCTCCTTCATGTGATCCCAACGGAAGGTGGGATTGCCCCACACCTGGCCCTCGGGCGCAAAATTGTCGGGCGGCGCGCCAGAAATCTCAATCGCCTTGCCGGTATCGGACAGCCAGAAGTTTTCGGGTTCGCTCCACGCATCGGCCGAATCGTCCGAAACGTACATAGGAATATCGCCGATAACCTCGATGCCCTTCTTGTGCGCATAGTTCATGAGCTCGCACCAGGCCAGGTCAAAGCGGTACTGCATGTACGCCTGCAGCTCTGCCTCGTCGTGGAAACGCTTGTCGTCAATCAGATGCTCGTTGTAGCGCGCGACATCGGCCGGCCAATCGTGACGCGATTCGCCTTCAAAGTACTTCTTGACGGCCATGTAGACGCAGTACTTCTCGAGCCAATCGGCGTTGCGATGCTTAAACGCCGTGTAGAGCGGGTCTGCATCCTCGCCGCCACGGGCCTTCCAAGTCTCAAAGTCGGCCGCCAGTTCCTCTTGGCTTTCGGGCAGCAGGTCGATATTGCCCGCAAAGGCCGAAGGCCCAGCGTAAGGGGAGCGGAAGAAGTCTGTCGGGTTGACAGGCAGAACTTGCCAGTAGCGCATGCCCATAGCGGCCAGATGGTCGATAAAGCGACGCGTGGGCGCGCCAATCGTGCCGGGCTTGCCGTCGTCGGTGGGCACCGAGGTGATATGGCACACGACGCCCGCGCCGTGATCGAGCGGCTCCTGCAGGCGCTGCTCGGCATGGTGATAGATGATCGACGAGCCCAGCGGATACAGATCGAGCGTGACCGTACCGTTGTGGATCTCGCACTCGTGACCGCTAATCACGTCACTTGCGCATTCGTCGAGCGCCGGGATCGTCACGCGGTGTGAATTGCGCAGGCTGCGGTTGATGATAACCGTCGCGCACTCGCCATCCTTGCCCGTGCGGTTGTATGCCAGCACCTCGTCGTTGAGCGCGAAGGCCTTTATCTCGCCGTCTATCATAAATGGCAGTGCGCGGCGTACGGCGGAGGCGTTCTTGACAATAGCCAGCGTGTCGAAGTCGTGCAGTTGGTCCTTGGTCGGCAGGGTGCGGCGGTTACCCGGATCGGTAAGGCCCTCCAGGCCGTACTCATCGCCATAATAGATCGAGGGCACACCCGGGAAGGTCATCTGCATAAGCGTGGCGAGCCAAAAGCGGCTCTTGGCCAGTCCCATCGCGTTCTCGTCCAAGCGCCATTTGCTGCGCTCGCACTCGGGCAGCTGCGACTCGTCGGGGCCGCCGCCGAGCACCGAGATGATGCGCGGACGGTCGTGGCTTGAAAGCAGATTGAGCGCGCAGGACAATGCCTCGCTCGGGTAGTTCTCGCGCAGGGTCTCGATATCCTCGGCTGCCTGGTAGGCGTTCTTGTAGCCCATCAAAAAGCCTATGACCATGTCGCGGAAGGGGTAATCCATAGCAGAGTCCAGCTCGGAACCCTGCAGGTAGCGGCGCAGATGGCCATAGCTAATCTTGTTGGAGGCGTCTTCCCAGACTTCGCCGAGCAACAGTGCGTCGGGCTTCTCGGCGAGCACAGCCTTCTTGATCTCGGCCAGGAAGTCGTCGGAAAGCTCGTCGGCGACGTCCAGGCGCCAGCCATGAGCGCCGGCGCGCAGCCATTTGCGGATCACGCCGTCCTTGCCCAGGAGCCTCTCGCGCACCAGCTCGGACTTCTCGTTGATGGCTGGCATGTTGCCCACGCCCCACCAGCAGTCATACGAGCCGTCTTCGTGGAAGGTAAACGCATCGCGCCACGGCGAATCCTCGCTCTGCCAGGCACCCAAACCGGGGTAGTTGCCGTAGCGGTTGAAATAGATCGAGTCGTCGCCCGTGTGGTTGAAGACGCCGTCCAGGATGATGGAGATGCCCAGCTTCTCGGCTGCCTGGCACAGCTCGGTAAAGTCCTGCTCGGTGCCCAGGATCGGGTCGATCTTGGTGTAGTCAGCCGTGTCGTAGCGGTGGTTGCTCGCGGCTTCAAAGATGGGGTTGAGGTAGATGGCCGTAAAGCCCAGCTCGGCGATGCGGGGCAGGTCTTCCTGGATGCCCTTGAGCGAGCCGCCGTAAAAGTCCCATGTCTTGATGGAGCCGTCCTCGGCGCGCTCGTACACGGGCGGCTCGTTCCAGTCCTCGACCATCCGGCGCTGAATGCCCTTGCGCGGTTTTTCGAGTTGGGCCATTGTGCGCTCGCGCCAATGCTCGTCACGGGCGTAGCGGTCGGGGAAGATCTGGTACACCATGCCGCGCTCGTACCAGGTGGGGCGGTTCTCGCGGTGCTTGTAGACAGTAATCTGGAAGGACGGCACCTCGGCGTAGTCGTAGGTCACGCCCTCGCCGCCGGTGCGGCCTTGCGGCGCGCCCAGGCGAACCTCGGGCTGGCCCTCGATATTGCATATAAAGCTGTACCACACAAGACACGGTTCAGTGCATTTGAGCTCGCCGGTAAAAATGCCATCGCCTTCGTGCTCCATCGGAATCAGGGTCTCGCCGACTTCATCGACCCAGGTACGCAGGGTGAGTGTTGCCTGGTTGGGATCGGCATCCTCCAAAATAACCGAGAGTGCAACGGTAGTTCCTGTGGTCACAGCGCCAAACGGAGTGCGAAACTGCGGTAGGCGGCTGTTGTGTATCAATCTCATAGTACGGTCCAGTTCAATAGAATCACGGCCTACGGGCCATGGGCTTTACGCACAAGATATAAGTATATCTGTTGTACACAGGGTGTATAAACAACATCCGTTTACCATCGGCGAACGGTTGTCCTAGAAAATCGTTTTACCCATCTATAGAACAAGGGGTGTCACGCTGAATGACACCCCTAGTTTATTGAGGATTTGGTTTTGGATCGTCCGGACTAGCGGCGCTTGCGGGCGGCCGTGGCCTTACGGACGGACGTCTTCTTGGACGGGGCCTTTTCCGTTGCCGGAGCGGCGGGGGAGACCGGGGTCTCCTTGGCGGGCGCGGGCTTAGCCTCTGCCTTCGGGGCGGCCTTGACCCCGGCGGCCTTCGGCACCGGCTGGG
>URRJ01000099.1 GCA_900550205.1 uncultured Collinsella sp.
TCGCCCTCCTCCACCACCGTTCCGGCATAGACGCTGCTCCCAGGCCGCTTGGGGACGGGGATGGACTCGCCGGTGAGCGCGCTCTCGTCTACGGCGGAGGCGCCCTCGAGCACCACGCCGTCGACGGGGATGGACTCTCCGGGGCGCACGCGCAGTACCTGGCCGGGTAGGATGGCGTCGACGTCCACAGTGGTCTCGGCGCCGTCGTCGGCAACGACGGTCGCGGTCTTGGGTGCTAGGCCGATGAGCGCCTCGATAGCGCCGCCGGTCTTGGACTTGCTGCGCGTCTCGAGGTATTTGCCCACGGTGACGAGCGACAGGATGGTGCCGGCACTCTCAAAATACAGGTTGTCCATGCCCGTCATCATGGCCTCGTGCACCTGACCTGTGGCCAGCTGGTCTGCCATGATAAACATGGCATAGAGCGACCAGGCGATCGACGCGGTGGCGCCGACGGCGATGAGCGCGTCCATGGTGGGCGCGCCGTGCACGAGTGATTTAAAGCCGTTGATAAAGTAGGCGTCGTTGACATAGACGATGGGGATGAGCAGGACAAGCTCGGTGAGGGCGAGCGTCATGCTGTGGATGTGGTCGGTGAAGATGCCGGGCAGCGGCCAGCCGAGCATGTGTCCCATGCCTATGTAGAACAGCGGGATGAGAAAGATGATTGAGATGATGAGACGGGTGCGCATGGCGGAGGCGGTGGCCTCCAGCTTTTTGGTCGGCGACTCCATATGGGCGGCGCCGGACCTGGCTTGCGCGCTGCCGTTTGAGCCGGCGGCACTGGTGCCCGCATCGACGGGCGAGGCCGAGTAGCCCGCGCGGTCGACGGCGGTGCAGATATCGTCGGGGGGGACCTGCGCGGGGTCGTAGTCGACCATCATGGAACCGGCGAGCAGGTTGACCGCGACGCTTTGGACGCCGTCGAGCTTGCTGACGGCACGGTCCACATGCGCCTGGCAGGCGGCGCACGTCATGCCGCCCACGTCAAACTTATCTTGAGCCATGGCTTCTCCTTTCTGTAGTGCGGTGTTGAAATTGTTAACCCGCCGATACTATACACCCATACCCCCTGGGGGTGTCTAGCAGAAGTTGAAATGTATGACATTCCGATGTGGAGATCGACTGCCGGGTTGGTGCACCATCCCCGTCTTTCGTCTCAATCTGTAACATCTAGCCCCGATTTTGCCGAGTTACTGTTACAGAATGAGACAAACTCTCCGGCGGCAAATCAATATCTCGATCTGTAACAGTTAGGCCGGTTTTTGGGCCGTAACTGTTACAGATTGAGATGTTTCTCCAGCAGGTTTGTTGTTTGTCTCAATCTGTAACATCTAGCAGGAAAAAAGACCTCTAACTGTTACAGATCGAGACAAACCCGCCGCCGCGTCGCATCCCGTCATGAAAAAAGATTCAGACCCCCGTCATGTTGCGCAACAACTATGTCGCCTTCCTCCTTAACCTGTTCTTCAGTAAAGATATTGAAGGCCGCTGTGTGCGGTGCATGGGGGAGACGAGACATGGAGCAACCGAGACCTACGGGCAACACCGGAACAATGCTGCTGGATATGAGCTCATTTTTGGAGCACAGCCCCCAGCTGTATCTTACGGTGATCGAGGGCAGCCGCGTGCTGCTCGAGGTCGACCTGTTGAGTTTTGGTAAGCAGTATGTGTCCTTTGGCGCTTCGACGCAAAATGACATCTGCTTCGCGTCGAGCTACGGCATCGTTTCATCCCTGCACGGTTCGTTTTTGCTGCAGGGCGGTATGTGCTACATCCAAGATAACGGCTCGACTAACGGCATCTACGTCAACGGCATCAAGACGACCGCGACGCCCTTCGCGCCGGGCGACGTCGCAATCATCGGCAACATTGCATCGCGCCATTACGACAGTGTCATGATGATGCTGAGCTACGAGGAGGCCACGTGGCGCGCCGTTGACCTCAACTCCTACAACGCGCTGTCGATCGGCCGCGCTGCGAGCAACGACCTGGTTCTGGGTACGCCTTCGGTGTCGGCGCGACATGCTGCCCTTATGCGTCTCGACGCTCAGACGTGGCAGGTCACCGATCTTAACAGCTTTAACGGTACGTATGTCGCCGGCTCTCTGCTGCAGGGCAGCCGCGTTCTGCAGCGCGGCGATGTTATCCAGATCGCTAACGCGACCGCCGTCTACACGGGCGACGCACTTGTCTGCGGTTGCGCTAATGCCGGCGTCGAGGTCGAGGCGCGTGACCTGGTGCAGATTCGCCGCGTTCGCGGCGGGTCGCGCACGACTACCGACCACGTTTCGCTGCGTATCAAACGCGGCGAGTTCGTTGCCATTCTGGGTGGCTCGGGCGCAGGCAAATCGACGCTGCTCAACGAGCTCAACGGAACCGATCCTGCCGTGAGCGGATCGGTTCGCGTTAACGGGGTCGACCTCTACCGCAACTACGGCATCCTCAAAAACGGTATCGGTTATGTGCCACAGCAGGATATCGTCTACGACGACCTGCGCCTTATCGATATGCTGCGCTATGCCGCGGACCTACGCATGACGCCCGACTCGACCCCGCAGGAGCGCGAGCAGCGCTGCTACGACATCTTGGCCCAGCTTGAGCTTGCCCCCTTCGCCGACCAGTACATTCGCTCGCTTTCGGGCGGTCAGCGCAAGCGCGCGTCCATCGCCGTCGAGATGCTCGCCGATCCGCGACTGTTCTTTTTGGACGAGCCCACGAGCGGCCTCGATCCCGGCATCGAGAAAAGCCTCATGAAAAAGCTGTCGTCACTTGCGCGCGGCGGTCGAACCGTCGTGGTCGTCACGCATACCACGCAGAGCATCGACTTGTGCGATCGCGTCGTCTTTATGGGTGCGGGAGGCGTGTTGTGCTTTGAGGGTTCGCCCAGCGAGGCCCGCGCGTTCTTTGGCGTCGATGACTTTACCGATGTGTTTGGGCTCATCGCCCAAAATCCCGTGGGCTGGGCAAACTACTTTGCGAGCCGCCGTCAGGATAACCGCGGTGGATCGGGAGCGCTTGGCGCACCGGCTTCCAATACGGCTCCGCAGCCGCGCCGCTCGCCTTCGTTTGTCTCGCAGGCGGCGACTCTCACGCGCCGTTATGCCCATCTGGTCCTAAACGACCATGCCCGCCTCGCATTGCTCCTGCTGCAGGCGCCGCTGTTGGGTGCCTTGATCTGCGCTGTGGCGGGGCATGACTGTTTCGATGTCTACGAATCGACCAAGTCCTGTCTGTTTTCGCTCGCGTGTGCGGCATTTTGGGTTGGCATCCTCAACTCGGTGCAGGAGATCTGCAAGGAACGTACGATTCTTAAACGCGAGTATGCCGGTGGCATGGGTCTGGGCGCCTATCTTACCAGCAAGGTTTTGGTGCTGGGCGCGCTTTGCGTGCTGCAGTCTGCCATGCTGACGGGTGTGTTCGTGGCGTTTGAGGGCGTGCCAAAATACACGCTCATCAATGGTCCGCTCGAGCTGTTCGTTACGGTGCTGCTGATTACGCTCAGTGCCATGAACTTGGGCTTGTTTGTGAGTGCGCTGTTTACCAGCGCCGACCGCGCCATCGCGGTGGCGCCCATCCTGATCATGCCGCAGATTCTGTTTAGCGGGCTGGTCTTTGAGCTCAAGGGTGCGGCCAAGTCGGTCAGCGCGTTTGTCAACTGCCGTTGGGGCATGGAGGCGTTCGGTACCACCGCTCGACTCAACAAGCTCGACTTTAAGATTTATCGCGAGAACGAGAACATTACGGAGCAGATCTATAAGCACAAATGGGAGGCGGCGTACGACTTTCTCCTGCCGCACTTGCTGAGCTCGTGGGGGATTCTGGTTTTGTTCTGCGTCGTGAGCCTTGCTGCCTGCGCCTTTGTCCTTAAGACGAGGATTCGCAAGTAGGGTTTGGGCGTCGGCGGCCGTTCCGGAGCGGTTGTCCAACCGTTCCGTCCGACCCCGTAGCCAAACGTCTCAATCTGTAACATCTAGCCCCAGTTTTGCCGAGTTACTGTTACAGATTGAGACAAACAATTCGGCGGTTGCTTAACATCTCGATCTGTAACATCTAGCAGGGAAAACGACCCCTTGCTGTTACAGATTGAGATGTTGTTTTGTGAGGTTTGGGTTTGTCTCGATCTGTAACAGTTAGACCGGTTTTTGGGTTCTAGATGTTACGGATCGAGACGAACCTTCAGCAAAAAACTCAATGTCTCAATCTGTAACATGTAGACTCGATTTTGCCGAGTTACTGTTACAGATCGAGACAAACGTTGGGAGCCGGTTCCGCCTGCCGCAGTCCGCCGTCCCTAGATGCAGAATCCAGGAATCACGCAGGTCCGCTTATCGGGCTTGCTTGCAGGGGTGGCGTACATAAAGACGTCGCCGTCGTAGCCCACGCGGTTCATGTAGAGCGTGCCCTTCTCGTCGGACGTGTCGGGGCTTGTCGTGCGCTGCCACCAACAGGTGTCCTTGTCCTTCCACTGGCGCACCATGGTCGAGTTGGTGGAATACGGGCTCACCTTAAGCTCGCGGAACAGCTGATATTCCTTGCCCTCGTCGTTGTAGATATCGGCCAGGTAGTGATAGCCTTCGGCAAATGACTCGGGTGGCTGATCGCCGCAGAGCTCGACCATGGCGGGAAGCCAGAGGGTCGCGGGCAGCTCGCTCAGGCACGAGGCGTCATTCGCAACGCCCGTGTTGTTCGAGACCTTCTTGACCGCTTTGATAGACGTGCGCAACTCCTTGGGCAGCAGCTTGAGGCCGTCGCTGTCGAGCCATTCCCGCAGCTCGCAATCGGCCCAACCGCTGTTGAGCGGGCTGTCCGCGGCATTGCGCTGGGCAATGCCGGCGTCAAACATAAACGACAGTCCAGCCTTGCCTGCTCCGTCCAGAAGCTCGTCGTGGCGGATGCCCACAAGTTGGGCCCCGACCTCGAGCCCGTTAGTGAGCCGCACGTGCTTGGTGCACGGATAGGGGATACGTCCGTCGGTATCGAGCAGGTGATAGCGCCGGGCAATCTCGCGCGCCTTGCTGCGGGTCTCGGCATTCTTAATTCTGAGCGAGATTTCCTGCAACTGCTCCCAGGTATAGTCGTTAAGCGATCCGCGGATGCCTTCGAGGTAATCGGGAATGCCAAAGCCGTTGGTTGCAGTTCCGATAACGCCGAGTCCTGCGGCGACTGCGACGACGCCGCCGATAATAAACCGGCGGCGGGTCATAGCGTCGCGCCGGGCCTGCTCAAGAAGCGCTCGGGCGCGGTCGCCGGCGACGTCGACCTTAAGGTGCGCGCCGGCATCGATGTTGATGGGCTGGTTCGAGAGCCCCGGTGTGCTCACGGCCGATTCGCCCAGGTCGGGAGCGAATGCCAGCAAGCCCTCGTAGAACTCGCGCTCGCTGGGGCGCGATGCCTGGTCGGTCGCGAGGCAGGACATAATAAGGTCGGCAAAAGCCTGGTCGTCACCCTCATGGGCAGCGAGCGGCTCGGGTTCGTTTTGCGTCTTGAGCAGGTAATACGAGCAGACCTCATGCGCCTGGTGCCTGGCAGCCCTAAAGGGGGTGTGGCCACTGTAGAGCTCGTAGAGGATGCTCGCGATGGCATATACGTCGACGGCGGGCGAGCGGCGCAGCCCGGCAATGTTGGGAATATCGCGGGTGAGCATCTCGGGTGCAGCGTATGCCGGCGTGGCATAGCGCCAGATGTCGGCGCGCTGCGTGAGCGTGTCGCTGCCCAGGGTCGGAACCGAGGAACCCATGTCGACCAGACACGGCTTAAACGCCATTGTCCGCACCTGTTCGTCGATGCCGATCTCGTTGGTGCGGAACATGATGTTTGCGGGCGACAGGTCGCGGTGTACGAGCGGCGTCTCGAGATTCCGGGTCGACAGCAGCGTGCCCAGCACGGCACAGCCGACCGAGGCGGTGGCGGTGCAGGTCACGCCCTCGCCGTCGTGCGGCAACATACTGGTCACTTTGTCGAGGGACGTGCCCTCGATCCACTCCATAAGGATGAGCGGCTCGCCCTGGCACGTGCCATAGCCGTAGACGTGGGGAAAACCACGCAAGTGTGACACACGGCAGAGGTTTCGGTATTCCTCAAAGAGCGCGGCGGTGTTTGCCAGATGCATGGCAGATTCGTCTGCCGTGCGCGACGGGGTATTGGTTCCCAACGCACGCATGAGCGTGTTGTCCGCGAGCACTTTGACGGCGAATCGCTCGTTTGAGGTGTTATGCGCCTGCAGCACAAGGCCCGTGTTGCCGTGCGAGAAACGGTCGGCCGTGACCATGAGCGTCATAAAACGGCGCTTGGCGAGCTCCTCGTCGGCGGGATTGACGGGGGCGGCGGTGTCGAACGATTCGAGCTGAAAGAGAACCGTCGTTGAATCGGGCTGCGGAGTGGTATTTGCCATGGTGACCTTACCTTGCGGTGTCGCGGGCGCGAGCGCACCGCTTCTTTCCAAATAGACGTTGTGCCCGGTACGCCACGTACGGCGCCGGGCACAATGCTAAATTGCGAGTTTCATGACCAAAAAACGGGTTGTGGCACCCAGACAAATGGTGTCGCTGTGCCACAGGGGGACGGGCGGGTACTCGACGCCGGGCCTGCGCGTGTGGCGCGGCGGCTCGACGACGTGCTGGGACATGTCCGCGCCCGAGATGAGCACGGTGCCATTGGTAGAGCCCAGGCCCTGCACGTACCAGTAGCCGTCCTTGGCAAAGACGCGTACGTGGCGGCGCGAGACGTCGCGGTCGACATCGGTGATGGCGCCGGTGCCCGTGGCGAGCGAGCCGATCACGGTGCCG
>URRJ01000100.1 GCA_900550205.1 uncultured Collinsella sp.
CATCGGAGGTCCCAGGGCTTACCTCCCAAATCGTCCTCGGACATGTCAGGACCCCGCCGTGCGCTTCGCGCGGCGGGGTCCTTCCGTCCTGCGGAAAGATTTGGGAGGTAAGCCCTGGGCCTCCTGCGGCAACTGGGGAGGCCGAGGTTATTCGTCTTCTTGCTGCGGGTGCCTAGGGTAGGATGCGGCGTGCATTTTTGGGAGTTTTCAGCAGCCGAGGATGCCTGCATACTGGATTTTGGACGAAAGGCAGGCACTATGGGCCGCATCCTGTGGAAAATGAGCGGCTCTTGAGGCGCTGGGGACTCTTAATCAGGGCTTTCAGCGCAGTTTTGCGCGCCCGCGGGCTCCGGGATGCTGAATACTCCGGAATTTGTACGCCGCCCCCAGGGGTACCTGTGGACAAATAGCAATCGCCCCGCCGAAATATGCATTCGGCGGGGCGGTTTATGCAATAAAGCGACTGTGGCACGTCGCAGCTCGCTACAACTCGAATCCGAGAACAGGTTACTCGGCGCTCTTGAGGGCGCCGACCATGTCGATCTTGTTGAGCGTTCGGTTGGTGACGAGGTTGACGATAAACGTAAAGACAAAGGAAAGCACTACGGCGAGCACATAACTCAGCGGCTCGACCTCAACGTCAAAGTAGAGCGACGGCATCTGCAGAATGTACGTAAAGCTCTCGGCCAGCAGGCTACCCAGCGGCACGCCCAGCGCGGCGCCAATCGCCGTGAGGATCAACGTCTCCTTGTTGACGTAGTGGTGCACCTCGCCACGGCGGAAGCCCAGCACCTTGATGGTCGCCAGCTCGCGCTCGCGCTCGGAGATGTTGGTGTTGGACAGCGTAAACACAACCACAAACGACAGGCACGCCGCCATAAAGGTCACAAGTACTACGACGGAATTGATGATAGTGAAGTTCGCCTCATAATTTTCCCAATGCTCGGCCGTGCTCGAGATGGTGAGCCAACCGTCGCTCTTAAGCTTCTTGCTAAACGCAATCTGGTCAGAAGATGAGCCCTTAAGCAGCGCAAAGATGCCGTTAAGACGCGCGCTTCGGTCGAACGCGCGCTCATAGGTGCTCTGCGTCATATAGAGCGTGTTGCCCAGATAGTTGAGCGAAATGTCGCTAACCTTGACCTTGGCGACGTTGAGCGACGAATCCTGGACGTGTGCTGTCTCGCCCGGCTGAATCCCCAGCACCAGTTGCGAGCTCTTGCTCAAGTACACGTCCCCGTCACGCAAGGCGAGCGGTTCTTTGGACTCATCCTCCAGGCGCACGTAGTCACCCAAGTCACCCGTGCGGTCGTCGGGAATCACAATGAGCTGTACGGTCTCGCTCTTGCCGCCAAACGTAAAAGTGACGTTGTCGGTCATGATCGGCAGCGTCGAAGTCACGGTCACGTCGGAATCCTTGGCCGCGCTTCGCTCGTCGAGCGCCGCGCACGTCTGCGTAAAGTCATCGGGATTGGCAACCGCCAGCAGGTCATAGCGCGTGATATGCCCGTACTGTTTGGGCGAAAGCGCCACCGACGTATCGCGGATGCCCATGCCGCAGATCACGAGCGCCGTGCAGCCGGCGATACCGAAGATGGTCATAAGGGCACGCTTTTTGTAGCGGAACAGGTTACGCGCTGCCACCTTGTTCAAAAAGCCCATGCGGTGCCAGATAAAGCCGATGCGTTCAAGCAAGATGCGCGAGCCGGCACGCGGCGCCTTGGGGCGCATGAGCGAAGCCGGCGTCTCGGCCATCTCGTGGCGGCAGGCGATAATCGTGGCGCCCACCACGCCCACGGCAAACAGCGCAACCGACACGAGCGACGACACGATGTCGTACGAAAGCAGCATCTGGGGCAGAGAGTACATGTCATCGAACACCGTAAACAGGAACAGCGGCAGCCCCACAAAGCCGATGATGTTGCCGAGCACGCCGCCGATCAGACAAGCCCACAGCGCATAGTCCACGTATTTGGACAGGATACGTCCGCGCGAATAGCCGAGCGCCTTGTACAGGCCAATGAGCGTGCGCTCCTCCTCGACCATACGTGTGGCGGTGGTAAGGCTGATGAGCACGGCGACGATAAAGAAGATGAACGGGAACACCGTGGCGATGGCCTCAATTGACGAGCTATCGCTCTCCACGCTTGAGTAGCTTGCGATATTGCCGCGGTCCTGGATGTACCAGGTGCATTCGCCCAGATCGGAAAGCTCGGCGCGGGCATCGGCAAACTGTTGGTCGGCGGCGGCGCGACGCTGGTCCAACTCGGCCTGCGCCTGCGCGCGTTCCTCGCTGCCCTCGGCCATGCGGTCGATGCTGTCCTGCTCGATCCCAAAGAGCAGGCCGGCCTGGCGCTCGGCCGCATCCAAGCTTGCCGGCGTGTCGACCGTCAGCTCCTGAGCGCGCGCATTCTCACGCTCCTCGCGGATCTTCTCGATATTGCCCTTGACCTCATTGATCTTTGCCGCGTAGGCATCCGAATAGGAATTGAGGCTTTTGGCTCCCTCGACGATCACGTGGACCGCGGAGTAGGAAGAAGATGTCGCAGCGTCCTCGCTCACGTAGAACTTATAGTCCGCAGTCGAAGCAGCGCGAAAGGCGTTGACTGTCGAGTCGGAGCTCACGTCGGTAGGATCGAGGACCTCGGCCGTAATGGTGTAATCGCCCACGGCAAACTGATCCTTGGCGCTTTGGTTCGACGAGCTCGCATCGTTGGCGGCAAAGCTCACCGTATCGCCGATTTTCTTGCCCGAAGCCTTCAGGAACTTCGAAGTCACCGCGACCTCGCCGGCGCTCTCGGGCAAATCGCCGCTCACCAGCACCGGTTGATCGATATTCTCTTTGGAAAGGCTCTGCACGACTACGCGCTCGCGCGTGGTACCAACGGCGGTATAGGCAGTCTCGGTATAGATGCCCTCGGCCGTCTCGACGCCATCGACCTCTTGGATCGCAGCAAGATCGTCGCGCGTAAGACCATAGGTCGACTGCACGTTGATGTCATAAACATTCTGCTGGTCAAAGTAAGCGTCGACCGAATCGCACAGATCCTCGCAACCCGCCTTAAGACCGCACATCACACTCACGCCGAGCGCGGTGATGACCACGATGGACAAGAAGCGCTTAAGACTGCCTCGGATTGTGCGGTAGATGCCACGGCGAAACACCGCCGGCACCATATCGTTTGAGCTTTGAGCAGTGCGGTAGGTCGCGAACTCCCAGTCGCGGTCTGCGTGCTCCGTATCGTGGTTTTGGCTGTTTTGGCGGTCCTGATCCATGGGCGCTACCACTCGATCGTCTCGATAGGCACGGGATTTTGCTGGACCGTCTCGCTCTCCACGCGGCCGCTCTTAAAGCGGATCAGGCGATCGGCCATGGGCGCCAGCGCGGAGTTGTGCGTGATGATGATGACCGTAATGCCCTGCTTGCGGCAGGTATCCTGCAGCAGCTGCAAAATCTGCTTGCCGGTTTTATAGTCGAGCGCGCCCGTGGGTTCGTCGCACAGAAGCAGCTTGGGGTTCTTTGCCAGTGCGCGGGCAATGGACACGCGCTGCTGCTCGCCGCCCGAAAGCTGCGCGGGGAAGTTGGCGAGGCGCTCGCCCAGGCCAACCTGACGAAGCGTTTGCTCGGCATCGAGCGAATCGGGGCAAATCTGTGCCGCGAGCTCGACGTTTTCGAGCGCCGTCAGGTTGGGGACCAGATTGTAGAACTGGAAGACAAAGCCGACGTCGGCACGGCGGTATTCCACGAGCTGCGCCTCGTTGGCGGAGCTCACGTCGCGCCCGTCCACCGTTACGGTGCCGGAGGTTACCGTGTCCATACCGCCCAGGATGTTGAGCGCCGTGGTCTTGCCGGCACCCGAGGCGCCCAGGATAATGGCGAGCTCACCGCGTTCAACGGTAAAGCTCGCGCCGTCGAGCGCGTGAATGCGGGCATCGCCCTCGCCGTACGCCTTGATGACGTCTTTAAATTCGATATAAGCCATCGATTAATTCCCATCTGGTCGGATAACTCTTTAGTATTACCCATTTCGCACCGACCAAAAAGGGACAGGTTTATTTTGGCAGGTTTTATATGGGGGAATGGCAGCCATAGATGAGGTGCCGGGAAGGCAGAGAAATCATCGACGGGGTCAGGCCGACCGCCAAACACAACGCGCGCATCTCAATCTGTCAGCCAAATCATTCGAACGTCCGTTCGCTTCTATGATATGATTCCGCTATCTAAGCAGGCCAATACGCAGAGAGGCGGCCAACATGGCGTTCGACTTTAAGAAGGAATGCAAGGAGCTCTACAAACCTGCAAGCAAGCCGAGTATCGTAACTGTCCCGCCTATGAGCTACGTTGCCGTTCGCGGAAAGGGCGACCCAAATACCGAAGGTGGCGAGTATCAAAACGCCTTGCCGCTACTTTACGGCATCGCCTATACCGTCAAGATGTCGAAGAAAGGCTCAAGGAGTATCGAGGGCTATTTCGACTTTGTGGTACCGCCGCTCGAGGGTTTCTGGTGGCAAGAGTCCCCGAGCGGCGACATCGACTATGTACGCAAGGACGATTTCAACTTTATCTCGTGCATCCGCCTGCCCGATTTCGTCACCCGAGATGACTTTGACTGGGCGGTCGCGGAAGCCACGACCAAAAAGAAACTGGACTTTTCCGCCGTCGAACTGCTTAAAGTTGACGAGGGCCTCTGCGTTCAATGCATGCACACTGGGCCCTACGACAACGAGCCGGCAACCGTAGACGCCATGCATGAATATGCGGCCGAGCAGGGCTATGTCCCCGACTTCTCAGGCACCCGTTTACATCACGAAATCTATCTCTCCGATCCACGCAAATGTGCACCGGAGAAACTTAAGACTGTGGTTCGTCATCCCATCAAGCGCGCTGAATAGCGTGGGGAGCGCCGCCCTGAATATCAGGCTCAGGCTAGCCGGTCGGCAGCCTCAAGGACATTCAGCGGCTTCCTTGACGCGATTCGTCTCATCCTATAAGTTTGTTTTGCTAAAGCTGGAAAGCCTCTCAACGATGCGCAACTCCAGCTCTTTTTCTATCAAGAGGCTTAAATGAAATACCGGAAGTCGCGGATATCCATCAACGAACAAATAGCACTATTGACAGAAAACAAGGGTCTTAAGTGCTCTGATCAAAGCGAACTCGAGCGAGCTTTGGTCGAAGTCGACCACTACAGACTGTCGGCCTACTGGTTTCCCTACAAAACCAAATGCAAGTCCGGGATTACCATCTTTCGCGAAGGCACAACATTCGAAACCATCATCTACACGTATGAATTTGACCGAGCCCTCCGGCGGTTAATGTTTGATGCGGTCGGCAGAATTGAGATCTACCTCAGAAGCAGAATTGCCTATCTTGCCTCTGAGGAACGCGGGCCTTTCTGTTACCCAGATGTCGCCATAACGAGGCTCAACTCGGCATGTCCATCGCGCTTTGCGCCGCGCTGGGCTACGCAGCCGTCTTTGGCAGCGCCACCAATACGCTGCTCGCGCCGATCCTTATTGGCTGCGAAGTCTTCGGCTTTGGCAACTTGCCGATGTTCTTTATTGTCTGCGTCGTGGCTTACCTGTTCAACATGGATAAGTCGATCTACGCCCTGCAGAAGCGGGCGTAGATGGATGTCCAAGCAAGTGGTCTCAACCGGAAACGGCGCCCCACTCTGAGGCTGTATTCCGGGACACGGTTTCCGCTTGGGCCTCCATTCGGAAAGCGCGTCCCGTTCTTTCACGGCGTCTTAGCTATGCAAAGTGCCCTGGCGTTACTCCTCGTACGCGCCCTCAAGCCGAAGAAGCCACTCTTTGCGGTCAAGACCGCCGGCATATCCGTTGAGCGATCCGTCGGCTGCCACCACGCGATGGCACGGCACGATGATCGAAATAGGGTTGCGAGCGACCGCAGCCCCCACCGCGCGAGGAGATACAACGGGCGCTTCATTTCCCGGCACACGATGTCGAGCCGCAACACGCTGGGAGATCTCGCCATACGTAGCGACCTCGCCACGCGGGATAGAGAGCAGCTCAAACCAAACCTCACGCTGAAACGCCGTGCCAATCAAATGCAACGGCGGCGTAAACCGAGGCTCCTGCCCCGCAAAATAAGCATTCAGCCAAGCCCAAGAACGCTCAAGCACCGAAGTAGCCGCACCATTTGCGGGACTTACCGACGACATGCCACCAGTACCGGAAACCGCATCGGCGCCTTCAACATGTTCGGGATCTTCTTTGAGAAGCGTGGAGCCAAAGTGCTCCTGCCCCTCAAACCAAAGTCCCGTCAGACCGCGGCCATCAGCGGCAAGCAGAATCTCGCCCAAAGGCGAAGCAAACGTCGTCGTGACCACCAGCGGCTCCTTTCAAAACTCCGCAACATAATACCGCGAATTGTGCAGACAACCTGTCAGATACGCCCGGGCAGGCTCGTATTGTTTAAGCGAGGCCACCTTCCCCAATCAAGCGAAGAAGACGCGGAGCTTCGACGCCAGGGCGGTACCCCCGCGAGCTGAGCTCTAATACTTTTCCCGAGAAGTGAACGAGTAAAAACGAAGCCCCAGAGCATCCACACCTTTAGACCGCAAAACCGCAGGATTCGCACTGCAAAACCGCAGGAAATAGCGGTCAAAATATGCCAATGCTTCGGGGGTCCAAATAAGGTCGTTCACTTCACGGGAAAAGTATTAGACCCCGATTCGCCCCAATCCCAAAGTCACC
>URRJ01000101.1 GCA_900550205.1 uncultured Collinsella sp.
GTAGCCGGTCATCTGCCGCAGCCGCTGCAGGTCCCGCTCCCGCAGCTGCTCGGCCGTCCGGGGATCCAAGTCCTCCCGGGGCTCGCTGTGGGTGATGAGAAACTCATTAGTCCGCACATCCTGGCCACTGTACAACAGGATGCAGCTGGAGGGCGCCCCGTCCCGGCCCGCCCGGCCCGCCTCCTGGTAGTAGCTCTCCATATCCTTGGGCATGTTGTAGTGGATCACGTAGCGCACGTTGGGCTTGTCGATGCCCATGCCAAAGGCGTTGGTGGCGACCATCACCTGAATGTCGTCGTCGATAAAGGCGCGCTGGCTCTGGCGGCGGGCGTCGTTGCCCATACCGGCATGGTAGCGGCCAACGCGAATGCCGCTGGGGCCCAGCGCCTCGGCAAGCTCACCCGCCAGCGCATCGACGGTCTTGCGAGTCGAGCAATACACGATGCCGCTCTCGCTCGAATGCGCGATCACATAGTCGCGCACCCACGCGGCCTTGGCCTTGTCGCCCATCTCCTCGCAGCCAAAGTAGAGGTTCTTGCGATCGAAGCCCGTCACCACCGTCGCGGGGTTTTGCAGGCCGAGCATCTGCTGAATGTCCGCACGCACGCGCTCGGTCGCTGTAGCGGTAAAGGCCGCCACGATGGGGCGCTGCGGCAGGGAATCGATGAACTCACGAATCTGTAGATAGGCGGGGCGGAAATCCTGGCCCCATTGGCTCACGCAGTGGGCCTCGTCAATGGCCACGAGCGGCACGCCAATGCCGCCGTCTGCCGCGGCCTCCTGCGCAAAGGCTAAAAAGCGCGGCTCGAGCAGGCGCTCGGGCGCCACGTACATAAGCTGGTAGCGACCCTCGCGCGCCCGTTTGAGCACGGTGTTTTGCTGGGCCGGAGTAAGGCTGGAGTTGAGATAGCTGGGTCGCGCGCCCGCCGCGAGCAATGCGCGGGTCTGGTCCTCCATAAGCGACAGCAGCGGACTCACCACAAAGGTGATGCCAGGCAGCATGAGCGCGGGCACCTGGTAGCAAATGGACTTGCCAGCGCCCGTGGGCATAACACCCAGCGCATCGCGACCGGCAAGGATCGCATCGACCATGCGGTCCTGTCCCGGGCGAAACGAGGTGTAGCCAAAATAGGCGCCGAGTGTGTCGAGCGCCATCTGCTGCATGCTATCGGTCATGGTTTCCTAACGTCCAAGTCATCTGCCGCCGATTATACGCCGCCACGCGGACCGGCGTCGCCCGCCTGCCGCCCAGACTAGTCGTTGGGGACGTTCTTAAACGACTGGTCAAACAAGAACGTCCCCAAGTGCCGGCCCGGCAACGTCGATGTTTTATCTCTTGACAAGCACGGAAACGTCGCTGGTTGAGCATGAGTCAGCGAAAACGCCCCTAAGCGAGCAAGGTGACGTGAAAGAGGAGGGAAGCGTACTTCGGTACGCGACCGACGATTGAACGTCAGATTGCCGCTTAGGGGCGTTTGCAGCGTCGAGCCGTTACGCGGTTTGGTAAAACCGCGTAACCAAAGGCGCAGCGTCGACCGGTCCGCCGTTCGTCAGAACGGCGGAACCAACCCTACATCACCATAACGTAGCGCGATCCCACGTAGTACTGCTTACCCATCAGGACCGGCTCGCCATTGGGACCGGTAAAGCCGGCACGCAAGTTGAGCAGCGGATCGTGCAGGGCAATGCCCAGCTCGGCCGCCTGCTCGGCATTGGCACGAACGGCCTCGACCGTGCGGTAGCCAACCGATGCAATCGGGGTTCCGCCAACACGCTCGACCTCGGCAAAAATCGACTTGTCCTCAAGGTCGGCCGTCAACAGTTCACGGTAGGCGTCAAACGGCACAAAGGTGTTCTCCTCAAAGATGGGCTCGCCGTCGGCCGTACGCACACGCTTAATGTGCAACAGCAGCGCGTCCTTCTGCAGGCCAAAGAACTCCATCTCGTTTTGGCACGCCGGAACAATCTGGCGATTGACCACATGCGCACCGGCCTTCATGCCATTGTCAGCACACAGCGCGGTAAACGTCTGCAGCGTCAAAGCGTGGAACTGGCGGTTGATGTGAGGCGTGGAAACAAAGGTGCCACGGCCCTGATGCTTAACCAGGTAGCCATCGGAGCACAGCTCCTCGACGGCGCGGCGCACCGTAATACGGCTCACCTCGTACTGCTCGGCAAGCTCAAGCTCGGACGGAATACGCTCCTTGGGTGCATAAACACCTTTCTCGATCGCATCCTTGATCTCGTCATAAATCTGCTGGTAAAGCGGTGCATTTTTGGGCGCAGGCATATCTGATCACTCTTATCGAGATATCGAAATTACTAATACGTATATAACGTCTAGTTTCATGTTACCTCATGAGAATAAAACGATACACCCTCCCTACCAAAAAGTGACAGCTTCATTTTGGTATGTTTTATCTGGGTAAACGAAAGCCCCTCGAAAGCGACGAGGCTTTCGAGGGGCTCAAGCAGAAAGGATTGCGCCGTGCCGGCAAAATGCCAAAACCCTACCTGCCGTCGTCCTGCTGCAGGCTGTCCTGCTCGCTGAGGCGCGCCTGCCTGCTGGCCATGCGTGCGGGTTTGTCGGGATCAGGCACGGCCGTGGGCATGGGCTCGTCGACATGACCGCCCCACCAGCCACCCACAAAGTTGAGCGTGTGGAACACGTTAATCACGGCGCCGGGATCAACGTCGCACACTAGCTTGATAATGTCCTGGCTCTCGTAGGTCGAGACAACGGTGTTCAGCAGGTACATCTTTTCGCGGCTGTATCCGCCGACGACCTCGGCGCAGCTAATGCCGTGCTGAAAATGGTTTACGTAGGCAGTCATGACCTCGTCTGCCTTACGCGTCGTGATCTGCAGCGTCACGCGATCGTAGCGACGATAGAAACTGTCGATGGTCTTGGTCGAAATAAACTGGAACACGATGGAATACGCCGCCTTATCCCAGCCAAACATAAAACCAAAGATCGCCAGGATAAAGCAGTTGAAACCAAAGATGACGCCCCAGATGGTCTTGCCCGTGTGGTTGGAAACCCACAGCGCGATAAAGTCGGTGCCGCCGGTGGATGCGCCGGATTTAAGCGCGATGGCAGCGCCCAGACCCGAGACCACGCCGCCAAAAATGATGAGCATGATCTTGTCGCCCAAAAACGGCGCGAAGTGAAAGACGTTGAGGAACAGCGACGAGAGCACGACCTGCATCATCGAGAAGATGACGAAGCGCTTGCTAATGCCGCTCCAGCATAAGAGCGCCACGGGGATGTTGAGCGCGAGCATGCCGAGCGAGATGTCGATATGAACGCCGCCCAGCGAGGTAACGCGATCGAGCAGGACCGCGACACCGGTGAGACCACTCGGAAGCAGGTCGGCGGGCTGAATGAACGCCTGAATCAGGAATGTCTGGAGGACGGCAGAAATTGTGACCGCCACGGCGGTAATGGCACGGCGGACGATGGTAAGGCGGCCGAGCACGAGCACGCGGTCCGTGAGCTGATCGATGGCGTTCGCCACGGAGGCTCCTTTCGAAGGCAGATATAGTTGTGGGGCATGTCCGCGATTGTAGCATGGAGCGTGCGGGGGCGCTTCAATTCACCCTCTCTCGACAACCAAAACGGGAAAAGCAAGCCCGCGACCAATGGCCCAAATTCCAAGTGAGTAGACTTTTCGTGACCTGCCGAGCACACCAAAAACTGCCACCTCTGTGACCTGCGGTTTTACTAAGGCAGATACGCCTTGTGCTCGACCTGCGCCAAAAAGTCTACTCACTTAGTTCGAATCGAAGCCAAACGGACCCAAATCGAAGCCAAATTAAGCCCATCCGCATTAAAAGACGCGTGAATCCGTACTTTTCGCGGTGGATTGACGCTACAAAGCGGCCAAAATAAACCTGTCCCTAAATGGTAGGTTTGGGTAGGTCGGGGAACCAGGTTGGTTTGGGTTGGTTAGGAACGCGCTCGGCTAGGACCAGCTCCATCCAACACATGTCGTACCAGCGACCAAACTTTTGGGCGCAGCGGTCGAAGGCACCCACCAGGCGATATCCCATATGGGCATGGAAATCCCGGCTGTTGTGCGTCAGGTACTCGTCGTCCTTGTCGTGCGGCACGGCGATGAGGGCGCACATGTTGGTGATGCCCATCGAGACCAGGCATTGCTTGAGCGCGTCATGCAGCTTGCGGCCCAGCCCACCGTGGCGCACATCACGCGCCAAGTAGATCGATGTCTCGACCGACCAGTCGTATGCCTCTCGGCCGTTGAGCGGGCTCACATAGGCATAGCCCACCGGACGTCCGCCGAGTTCCATCACCAAATACGGATAGCGCCTGAGCGTACGCTCGATGCGCCCGGCGAACTCCTCAACGCTCGGCACCTCGTATTCGCAGGTAATCGCCGTCTGGCGCACATACGGCTCATAGATGGCAAGCAACGCCGGCGCATCATCGGGCGTCGCCAGGCGGATTGTCGGCTCGGACATCTCGGGCATACAGCCCCTCCCCCTCAAAAGCAAGGGCCGCCCCACGCCAAATCCAGGCGCGAGGCGGCCCCTCGTCATTACATCAGGCTACAGAACCGCCGCCAACGCGTCGATATCCTCCTGCGTCGTGGCCCAGCTGGTGCAAAAGCGCACCACCGTGTGGGTCTCGTCGTACTTTTCCCAGTACTCGATCGAGGCATGCTCGCGAATGCGGGCCATGTCCTCGTTGGGCAGAATCACGAACTGCTGGTTGGTCGGCGTCTCCAAGAAGAACTGGTAACCGCGCTCATGCAGCACACGACGCAGTGCCTGGGCCGTCTCGATCGCCTGTCGACCAATCTCAAAATACAGGCCATCGGTAAAGAGCGCCTCAAACTGCACGCCCGTCAGGCGGCCCTTGGCCAACAGCGCGCCGTGCTGCTTAATACGCGGAATGGGGTGCGCCGGGGCGTGCATGCCGCAGAACACCACGGCCTCGCCGCAGAGCGCGCCGCACTTGGTGCCGCCGATGTAGAACACGTCGCACAGCTGCGCCAGCTCGGGCAGGGTAATGTCGCACTCATCGGCCGCCAGTGCATAGGCCAGGCGGGCGCCATCCACAAACAGCGGAATCTCGCGCTTCTGGCACACCGCGTGAATCGCCGCGAGCTCGGCCTTGGAGTACAGTGTGCCGTACTCAGTCGATAGGCTCACGTACACGGCGCCCGGGAACACCGTGTGCTCGTAGCTCTCGTTTTCGTAGAACACCTGGATATAGTTCTCGAGGTCCTCGGCGTGTATCTTGCCCTCGTAGCCGGGGATGGTGAGCACCTTGTGGCCGCCAAACTCGATGGCGCCCGCCTCGTGGCAGGCGACGTGGCCAGTCTCGGCAGCAACGACGCCCTCGTAGGGCGCAAGCAGCATATCGATCACCGTCGCGTTGGCCTGCGTGCCGCCCACCAGAAAAAACACGTCGGCATCGGGGGCCTGACAGGCCTCGCGGATAAGCTGCTTGGCACGCTCGGTGTGTGCATCGGTACCGTAGCCGGGCTGCGGCTCCATGTTGGTGTCGACGAGTGCCTGCAGCACTGCCGGATGTGCGCCGTGGGAATAATCGTTGTTGAACGCGAGCATGGCAATCCTCTCTTACCGGGTATCGGCCAGATGATTCAAACGGGGCTATTGTACGCCGTTGGGATAGGCAATGCGCGCGGCAAGGCATTCAAGCGCCAGTACCAGGGCAAAACCGCAGCTCACGTCACTCAAAAAGTGCGCACCGATCACGATGCGGCCAAAGGCGACGAGCGCCGCGACCACAGCCGCCGTCCAAAAGACCACGCGGCGGCGCGACGGCTTTTCCTTAAAGGCCGCCGTGGGAAGCCCGGCGAGCATAAGACCAATAGCCGCGTGCGCCGTGTGTCCGCTCGCAAACGACTTAAAGCCGTCCTTGACGACACCGGCGGCAATATAGGCCCACTTGTCGGGGTTGCCGATCACCCACCACGGCTGAAACTCGAGCCCCTGCGTGACCTCGATCACGCGCATGCGCGGACGCGACCACAGCGGCTTGACGATCACGTTGAGGATGATGGCCTGAGCGATCCACACGGCAAGCACCATCAACGCCCAGCGTGTGAGCTCGTCGGGCTCGGTCGTGCGCGTGAGGCGATAGACGATAAGGTTGGCGACGATGACCAGCACAAACGTCAGCACCAACTGAACCGCGATGAGCTTGCCGCCGACGCGCAGCGATCCGATAATCTCGTAGCCGGCCAGGCCAACGTTGACGAGGATGCCGAGCACGGCGAGCCATTTGCTCCCCCTGGAGTCGGGACGCACCGCGCGCACGAGCATAACGCCCGCGATGCTCGCCGTCAGCTCGAACGGCAGCTCGCCGGCCGCCTCGATAAAGCGGCCGAACAAGCTGGACGAGTTGAACAGCGCACTCGAAATCTGGTAATCGAAAAACGACCCAACGAGCAGACAAAAGGCCAGGATGGCCGCGATAGCAGCGGCATCTTTCTTATAGATATACCCGAACATGCTTTCCTTTCGATGGAACCAGATTGCCCAAGTGGGGCGTCTGCAGCGTCGACCCATTAATCATCGTCGGACGCGCCCAGCTGCTGCAGCAGCATGAGCGCCGCGGCCACGGGGCCGGTGCCGTCGTTGGCATCGAGGCCGCGACCC
>URRJ01000102.1 GCA_900550205.1 uncultured Collinsella sp.
CCGCCACGCCGCGGCCGTCAGCAATACCGCCGGCAGCCACGACGGGGATATCGACCGCGTCGACAACCTGCGGAACGAGCGCCATCGTCGAGGTCTCGCCAATATGGCCGCCCGATTCGGTGCCCTCGGCAACAACCGCCGTGGCCCCACGTCGCGCCACGAGGCGCGCCAGCGCCACCGAGGCAACGACCGGGATGACCTTGATGCCCGCCTCGTTCCATGCCTTCATGTACTTGGTGGGATTGCCGGCACCCGTCACGACGACCGGCACCCGCTCGTCAATCACAACCTGTGCAACCTCGTCGGCAAACGGGCTCATGAGCATGACGTTCACGCCAAAGGGCTTATCCGTCCTGGCGCGCAGCTCGTGAATCTGGTCGCGCAGCCAGTTGGCGTCGGCGTTCATGGCCGCGATAATCCCCAAGCCGCCCGCCTCGGATACTGCGGACGCCAATGAGGCGTCGGCAATCCAGGCCATACCGCCCTGGAACACGGGCTTTTCGATGCCGAGCAGATCGCAGAGAGGAGTCTTGAGCATCTCTACTTCTCCAATGCCGCCTCGACCGTATCGGCGAACTCGCCGACCGTCTTGGGGTTCTCCTCGGTATCGAGCTGGATGCCAAACTCGTCCTCGACGGCGACGAGGATCTCGACGGTGCCCAGACTGTCGAGACCAATCTCCTCGAGCGTGGACTCGGGCTTCATCTCGACGTCGTCAAGGCCAGCGGTCTCGCGGATAACGTCGCAAACGCGCTCGAAGGTCTTCTGATCTGCCATGGTAGTTCTCCTTTGTTTGTGCCCTAGGGGCGTTTTTATTTCCTATGTGCGACTACTTCCAACGAAGCAGATAGCCACCTATATCCAGGCCGGCGCCAAATCCAACGAGGGCGATAGTGTCGCCCGCATTCAGTGCGTCGGTGTGTGCCAGCCGGTCAAGCGCAAAGGGAATGCAGGCGCTCGAAATGTTGCCAGTCTCGCGCAGCGTTCGAACCACGCGCTCGTCTGGCACGCCGAGTCGCTTGACCGCCTGACTCAGGATTCGCTCGTTAGCCTGATGGAATACAAAATGATCGATGTCTTCGACCGAAATGCCCGCATCGCTCGCAAGCTTATGGACCGTGTCGCAGATGGCGTTGACGCCGAACTTGAACACGCGGCGGCCATTCATGGACAGCACGCTCTCGCTATCTGCGGAAGCCTTAAACGGCGAGGTGCCGACCAGACCGGGAACGCGCAAGGTCTCGACGTCGGGCGCCGTCGAAAGCTCAACGGCAAGGGGACTGTCTCCCCCAGCCTCAATCACTGCGGCGCCTGCCCCATCGCCAAAGAGCACGCAGGTGGCGCGGTCGGTCCAGTCGAGCGCGCGCGTCATCTGCTCGGCAGCAACGACAAGCACGCGTTCGGCACGGCCGCGGGCGATATAGCCCTCGGCGACATCGAGCGCAAATACGAAGCCGGCGCAGGCCGCCGAGACATCGAAGGCAGGGCACGTCGCGCACAGTCGCTCTGCAACGGCACACGCCTCGGCGGGAACAAGGTGGTCACCCGTCGTCGTCGAGCAGACGATCAGATCCAGCTGGCTCGCATCGATTCCGGACACCTGGAGTGCCCGCTCGCTCGCCGCTACCGCAAGGTCATCAAGTGACTCGGTGGTGCAGACGTGGCGGCTCTTGATACCGGTACGGGTAAAAATCCACTCATCCGAGGTATCGAGGAACTCAGACAGCTCGTCATTGGAAACACTGCGCTTAGGAAGCGCCGAGCCTGTTCCAAGAATCGTGAAACCCATCACTAACCTCCTTTGAGTTGTTGACGTGTTTACATCGACTGAGAGAGGATAGCGCATTTCAGACGTTGTTGACGTGTTAACATTAAATTGGCCAAATGCGACAAAGGCTTCACATTGTGTCTGTCTCTCGACACCATTGCGTTATTCACTTATCCATTAAGGAGGTAGCAGCCGTTATGGATGCCAAATTAACGATAGTCGACGTAACCGGATCGACCAACGATGACCTGCTCGAAGCAGGGAAACAGGGAGCGCCGCACGGCACAGGACTTGCCGCACGGGCTCAGACAGCAGGACGCGGTCGGCGCGGCCACAAATGGGATTCAACCGCTGGTAACCTATTGCTTTCGATTGTCCTGCGTCCATGCGTTAATCCTGCAAAGTACTCTGGTCTTGCTGCCGTCAGCGGCCTAGCAGTGCTCGAGGCGCTCGAAAAGCAGGGCCTTGCAAACGAGATTGGCCTTAAATGGCCCAACGACCTGGTCGCGCGAGGACATAAGCTTGGCGGCATCTTAGTCGAGGCGGCTCGTGACAACGAGGGCAGGCCCTTCGCCGTCTGCGGCATTGGCGTCAACGTGAACTATGTGCCCTCGGAGGTTCCCGATGGCGGCCTGCCGGCAATCGGTCTCTCGGATCTCAACGAGAACGTTCCCGCCGTCGATGTGTTACTCAAAGAGGTCTATCACACCGTCGTAAACGCCGTGGACACGTGGGCGGATTTGCTCAATGCCATGGAAGAAGACGCCGGACCGCTCGCGCCCGTCCACAGCGAATATATCGCTCACCTCAATTGGATTGGGGAGCACGTTATCGCCCGCTCCCCCGCTGGGGACGAGCTGGCACGCGGCATCTTTAAAACCGCCGATGACTTTGGTCGAGCGTGCATCGAGACGGAAGGCGACTTACGATCCTTCCATTTTGAGGAGGCATCGCTGCGCCCTTTGAGCGAATAGGGCGCTGCAGCCACCTACTCGGCAGCAATGCCCGGCAGTCCAAACCATTATTCAAAACAAAAGAGCCCCGCTACCAACATGGCAGCGGGGCTCTGTAAGCTATGAGCGATATCGCTTAGAGCTTGATGTCGATGTCGACGCCAGCGGGGAGGTCGAGACGCATGAGCGAATCAACGGTGCCCGAGGTGGGGTCGAGGATGTCGATGAGGCGCTTGTGGGTGCGCATCTCGAACTGCTCACGGGAGTCCTTGTTCACATGCGGCGAGCGGATAACCGTGTACAGGTTGCGCTCGGTGGGCAGGGGGACAGGACCGGAAACGCGAGCGCCGGTCTTCTGAGCGGTCTCGACGATGAGCTTCGCGGACTGATCGACGACCTCGTGATCATAGCCCTTGAGGCGAATGCGGATCTTCTGGGTAGCCAACTTAAACCTCCAAAGAGTGCGAGAGATGTTCTCGCGGATTACGTAACAGGGAGCTCGAACTTAGGCGTTCTTGCTCATGACCTCGTCCACGATGGACTTGGGCGCGGGCTCATAAGAGTCGAACTGCATCGTGTAGGATGCACGGCCCTGGGTCTGGGAGCGAAGGTCGGTAGCGTAACCGAACATCTCGCCCAGCGGCACCTTGGCACGGATGAGCTTGCTGTTCTTGCGATCCTCCATGCCCTCGATCTTGCCGCGACGACCGGAGAGGTTGCCCATAACGTCGCCCATGTACTGCTCGGGGGTCTCGACCTCGACAGCCATAATCGGCTCGAGCAGCTGCGGATCGGACTTCTTGAGGGCGTCCTTGATAGCCATGGAACCGGCGATCTTGAAGGCGGCCTCGGAGGAGTCGACCTCGTGGTAAGAACCGTCGAACAGGGTGACCTTAACGTCGAGGACCGGGAAGCCGGCGATAACACCGGTGTTCAGGGCCTCCTGGATGCCCTTATCGATGGACGGGATGTACTCCTTGGGCACGACGCCGCCGACGATAGCGTTGACAAACTCGTAGCCGAAGCCCTCCTCCATCTTCTCGAGCTTGATGACGGCGTGGCCGTACTGACCGCGACCGCCGGACTGACGGACGAACTTGCCCTCAGCCTTCTCGACGTCGTGACCAGCGGTCTCGCGGTAGGCAACCTGGGGCTTACCGACGTTAGCGTCAACCTTGAACTCGCGGAGCAGACGGTCGACGATGATCTCGAGGTGCAGCTCGCCCATGCCGGCGATGATGGTCTGGCCAGTCTCGTGGTTGGTGGACACCTGGAAGGTCGGGTCCTCCTCGGCGAGCTTGGTCAGAGCCAGGGACATCTTGTCCTGCTCGGCCTTGGTCTTGGGCTCGATGGCAACGTCGATAACGGGCTTGGCGAACTCGATCTTCTCGAGGACGATCTCCTTGCCCTCTTCGCACAGGGTGTCACCGGTGGTGGAGTTCTTGAAGCCGACGCAAGCGACGATGTCGCCGGCGGCAGCGTCGTCACGGTCGATACGCTCGGCGGCGTTCATCTCGAGGATGCGGCCGAGGCGCTCACGCTGACCGTTGGAAGCGTTGATCACGTAGGAGCCGGACTCGGCACGGCCGGAGTAAACGCGGACGTAGGTGAGCTTACCGACGAACGGGTCGGTCATGATCTTGAAGACCAGGCCGGAGAAGGGCTCGTCGAAGGAAGGATGACGCTCGATCTCCTCGCCGGTGTCCGGATCGGTACCGGTGACGGCCTCAACGTCGAGCGGGCTGGGCAGGTAGTCGACGACAGCGTCGAGCAGCTCCTGGACGCCCTTGTTCTTGTAGGCGGAGCCCACGAAGACGAGGTTGAGCTCGTTGGCCAGAACACCCTTGCGCAGAGCAGCCTTGAGCTCCTCGACGGTGAAGTCCTCCTCCATGAGGATCTTCTCCATGAGCTCGTCGTCAAAGCTGGCAGCAGCGTCGAGGAGCTCCTCGCGCTTGGTGGCAGCGATGTCAGCGAACTCAGCCGGGATCTCGTCCATCGGCTCGGGGTAGGTCATGCCCTTGTCGTCGGCCTTGAAGTCCCAAGCAGTCATGGTGACCAGGTCGATGACGCCCCAGAAGTTGTCCTCGGCGCCCATCGGGACCTGAGCGGCCACGGCGTTGGCGTCGAGACGATCCTTCATGGTCTCGATAGCGTTGAAGAAGTCAGCGCCCACGCGGTCATACTTGTTGATGAAGGCGATACGGGGGACGTTGAAGGTAGAAGCCTGACGCCAAACGGTCTCAGACTGGGGCTGAACGCCGGCAACGGCATCGAAGACGGCGACAGCGCCATCGAGGACGCGCAGGCAGCGCTCGACCTCAGCGGTGAAGTCAACGTGGCCCGGGGTGTCGATGATCTGGATGCGGTAGTCCTTACCGTCCTTGTTCCAGAAGCACGTGGTAGCAGCGGAGGTAATGGTTACGCCGCGCTCCTGCTCCTGAACCATCCAGTCCATGGTGGCAGCGCCCTCATGGACCTCACCGATCTTGTGGGTCTTACCGGTGTAGTAAAGAATACGCTCGGTCGTGGTGGTCTTACCAGCATCGATGTGGGCCATGATGCCGATGTTACGGGTATCGGAAAGCTTGTACTTAGGCTTAGCCATGTTAGTTCCTTACCTTAACTTACCAACGATAGTGAGAGAACGCGCGGTTGGCCTCGGCCATCTTGAAGACGTCCTCACGCTTCTTGACGGAAGCGCCCAGGCCGTTGGAAGCGTCGAGGATCTCGTTGGCGAGACGCTCGGCCATGGTCTTCTCCTTGCGAGCGCGGGAGAAGTTGACGATCCAGCGGATGCCCAGAGCGGTGGAACGACGGGAGTTGACCTCCATCGGGACCTGATAGGTAGCGCCACCGACACGCTTGGGCTTAACCTCGAGCGTGGGCTTGACGTTGTCCATAGCCTTCTTGAAGGTAGCGAGAGCGTCGCCACCCTCGGACTTCTCGGCAACGATCTCGAAAGCGGTGTAAACGATGCGCTCAGCGGTGGCCTTCTTGCCGTCAAGAAGGACCTTGTTGATGAGCTGAGTCACCAGGCGGTTGTTGTAAACGGCGTCAGGCTGAACCTCACGACGATTAGCTGCTGCACGACGCGGCATGTGAAATCTCCTTAAGTGTCTACCGTGCGGCGCTTAGGCGGCACACGGCGAAAGTATCAAAACGTTATCTGGCTTATTTAGCCTTGGGGCGCTTAGCACCGTACTTGGAACGGGCCTGCATACGGTTCTGGACCGGAGCAGCGTCGTAGGCGCCACGGATGACGTGATAACGGACACCAGGGAGGTCACGGACACGACCGCCGCGGACGAGCACGATGGAGTGCTCCTGCAGGTTGTGGCCCTCACCCGGGATGTAAGCAGTAACTTCGATGCCGTTGACAAGGCGAACACGGGCAACCTTACGAAGAGCCGAGTTCGGCTTCTTGGGGCTCGTGGTGAAGACGCGGGTGCACACGCCGCGCTTCTGGGAGTTGTGCTGCAGAGCAGCGTTCTTGGACTTCTTGGGCACGGAACGACGGCCCTGGCGAACCAGCTGGTTAATAGTAGGCAAAGCGTACTCCTTCTCGAATGATTCCAGCTTTCTGTAAAGTGCAACGGCTTGAATCGAGGGGTCAGCATCCCCCTACGAAACACGCAGTTCGATAGGATACGTGCCGTTAGCTGTGTCGTCAACAGACCACGCCGCCGGGCGTATCCCAAAATCGGCACATTTCCGCAAAGCCTACACAAAAGGAATCCCCTCCTGTGCGCTTGGGAGGATTCCCGGACCGGGCGGCCCAGGTTTTAAGTTTGTCGCGAGTTCCGCACGCAAAGGAAAGCACTTAATGTGCTTTCCGTCTTGCGCAGGACTGTAGAGCAGCAAACTTAACC
>URRJ01000103.1 GCA_900550205.1 uncultured Collinsella sp.
GCCCTCCCCCGCCACGCTCACCGTTGACTCGGTCGCACTCGATCCCGACCGCCGCGAGGTTATGGTCGGCGGCTCACCCATCGTGCTGACCGCCCGCGAGTTCGACGTCCTCGCCCTGCTTATGGCGCATGCCGGCACCGTGCTCACGCGTGAGCGCATCGCGCATGAAGCGCTCGGTTACGAATACGTGGGCGACACCAACAACGTCGACGTGCACATCGCGCACCTGCGTGCCAAGATCGAGGACGCTGGCGGTGCCCGCATCATCCAAACCGTGCGCGGGGTAGGCTATGTCTGTCGCGCGTAACACCGAAACCAAGCGCGTCACCTCCATCGCCCGCGCCATCAACTGGAGCTATATGTGGCGCCGCCTGATGAGCTACGTCTGGCTCGATCTGTTGCTGGTAGTGATTGCGGCGGCGATCCTCGTCTATGGATACAACCAGACGCTGCCCGACGGCACGTTTACCGCAGGATGGATCCCCGGCGCCACCGTTCACGCCATGTCACTGACGCCTGCGCGCGGCTGGGACCTGACAACGCTCACCTATACTGTCAAGCTTGCGCGTACCACCAAGGCCTTCCCCCTCGTGCAGGACCTCGTCACGCTATGGCCTCTCTACCTTGTCGTTGTAGGTTGGCAGGTCATCAGCGTGCTCAACATGCTCGGCGGCGCCCGACGCGTACGCCGCACCATGGCACCGCTCAACGACCTGGCCCTACGCGTAGACGAGCTCGGCCGCATGCAGCTCTCCGGCGGTAAGATGGAAACGCTGGAGCAGGCCATCGAGCGAGCAAGCGTCGACTCGCCGAGCGTCACCACTGGAGACGCCGACTTGGCGAGCATCGAGGTCGCACTCAACCGCCTGCTGCGTCAAATGCAAGAGGCCAAGCTGCAGCAGATGCGCTTTGTCAACGACGCGAGTCACGAACTGCGCACACCCATCGCGGTGATTCAGGGCTACGTAAACATGCTCGACCGCTGGGGCAAGGACGACCCAGCCGTGCTGGCGGAGTCCATCGCCTCGCTCAAGGCCGAAAGCGAGCACATGCAGGAGCTCGTGGAACAACTGCTGTTTTTGGCACGCGGCGATGCCGGCCGCACCGCACTGCATCGTGTGGACACCAATCTGGCAGCGCTCGTCGGAGAGGTATGCGAAGAATCGCAGATGATCGATGCCGGACACACGTATCGGCTGGCTTTTGACGCCGCATTTGCCAGCGACCCGCGCTGCAACGCGTCCGTCGATGTCGCGCTCGTGAAGCAAGCTCTGCGCGTGATCGTGCAAAACGCCGCCAAGTACTCGGATGCGGGAACGACCGTCACATTTGGCATAACGCCCGATGCGGACACGGGCGCGATCGACATAAGTGTTGAGGACGAGGGCATCGGCATGAACCAGGAATCCGCAGCTCACGCGTTTGAACGGTTCTATCGCGCCGACAACGCACGCGATGCCGGCGCGCAGGGCTCGGGCCTGGGGCTTGCCATCGCCAAGTGGATCGTCGATAGCCACGGCGGCGTCATCGGCGTGACCTCGGTCGAAGGCGTCGGCAGCCGCTTTACGATTCGCCTACCGCGGTAGGGCACCCGCGCGAATCGAGGTCTAATACTTTTCCGCGAAGTGAACGTCTGTTTTTGGACCCCTGAAGCATCCACATTTTTCGTCGGCAAAATCGCAGGATTCCAGCATCGAAACCGCAGGAAACGATGCCCTTAAAGTGTCGATGCTTCGGGGGTCCGATTTAGCTCCTTCACTTCTCGGAAAAGTATTAAACTTCAGTTTTTTGGCTGTCGCAAAAGTCGATCCCTCGGCATAAAAAAGGGATAAGGCCATGCGGCCCTATCCCTTTTTGCTAGCTATAAGCAGCTTGTGCGCTACTCGCGGCACAGGTGCACGGCGAAGCCGGCGAACTCGCGCTTAAAGTACACGAGCTTGGTGCCGCCGTCGGGCAGCAGCACGCGCGACTCCTCGTTAACCTCGAGCCCGCGCTCGGCAAACCACTTCTCCGCCGCATCGATGTCGTTGACGGCAAAGCCGATGTGGCCCTTGGCGCCACGACCGTTCTGCTTCATGACCTCGACCAGCGAATCGTTAAAGTACGAAACCGGGGTCTCGATGACGGGCAGGCCCATCATCGTCGAGAACAGCTCCGCGATTTCCAGGGCGTCTGCCGGGTCGGTAGCGTTAATGCCCACATGGGCAACGCGCATGCCAAAGAGCTCGACCGGATTGGCGTTCTGCTCATTCATACAGGCAGCGCCTACTGAGCCATGACGTCGAGAACGGCCTTCTCGGCAGCGACGCGGTTCATGCCGGTCATGAAGGGCACGCCGCTCACGTACGGGCAGGTGAGGCCCTCGGGGGCAACGGTGGTGGCGATCAGCAGGTCGGCGCCCTCGTCGCAGTAGTCCTTGGCCTCGGAGATGGCGCACTGCACGATCTCGTACTTGCCGGCATAGCCGTTGGCGTCGAGCATGGTGGCGACCTTCTGGGCAACGAGCGTGGAAGTAGCAGCGCCAGCACCGCAAGCCAAAACGATCTTCTTCATAGGTAATGTCTCCCTTCATGGTTTACTTTAGGTAAGTGTACCGCAGCGAGCGATGGCGCTCGGCCTCGATGCGCTTTTGTGCCAGTTTGCTTGCACGCTGCGTATAATACATCTAGCACGCATTGTCATACCGCTTGTTTTACGAGCGACTGAGGAGCTCAATATGCCCGATTCCCGCACACTCTGGACCGCCGTCGTCATTATTTGTATCGCCATATCGGTGTTCTTTAGCGTAAAAAAACGCACCACGTTTAAACGCCTGCAGCAGCTTATGGCCGCTAAGCAGTGGGACGAGTTCGATCGCCTGCTCGACAGCAAGCTCACCAGCATGCTGTACCCGCGTTACAACCGCGACTACCTGCGCCTGAATTCCTATCTGCTGCGCGAGGACCACAAGCGCGCCGACGAGATGTTCGATTTGCTGCTGGGGCTCAACCTGCCCAAAATGCAGCGCGTCGACCTGGTGATCAAAGCTTTTAACTACTACGTTGGTCAGGAGAACCGCAAGAAGTCCAAGGAGCTTCTGCACGAGATCAAAGGCTTTGAGGGCGGCCAGGCCGAGGCAGTCGCGCACGAATGCCAACTGATGTACGACACGATGATCTTGAAGCGCCACAACGACATTCCCGAGCTAGAGCGCATGCTCGAGGAGGCCGGCGACGATAAGGTTAAGGGTTGCCGCCTGGAGTACCTGTTGGCCCTACAGTACAAGAACAAGGGCGACGAGGCCAAGTTTGCCGAGTACCTGGAAAAGTCGGGCCGGCACTCGATGGCTGTCAACGCGTAACGGGCGGCTTGTGCTAGACTTCTAGTCTCACGGGGGCGTGGCGGAATTGGCATACGCAGGAGACTTAAAATCTCTCGCCGCAAGGATTGTGGGTTCGAGTCCCACCGCCCCTACCATTTGGCTTTTACGAGCCCGTGTCCCCCAGGGATGCGAGCTCGTTTCTTTTGGACGTCGTCAACTGCAGAGCAGCTCATTTGGGACAGAGCTTTTTTGACTACTTTTAAAGGGCACTGAGGCTGGGAATCCAGCCAATGGTGGGGATCGCGCCGTCGAGAACCTCATTGATGGTGGCGGCCATGCCGGCGAGTAGGCTGTTCTCGCTTACGGTGAGCGTCTTGTAGCCGCCGACACGCATGAGTTCGCGGATCACCACGGCGCCAGCCAAGATCACGCCCGCGCGTTTGGGCTGTACACCCGGTAGCGCGGCGATGCCGTCCGCGTCCAACACAGACATGCGCTCGATAGCGGCCGAGACCTGCGCCAGCGACAGCTCGCGTAGGTGCACAAAGCTCGAGTCGTACGGCTCCAGCTCGTGGACCAGAGCCACCAGCGTAGTCACCGTGCCGCCCACTGCGACCAGGCGCTCGGCACGCTCAAAATCGACAGGCAAGCTCTTAAAGTAGCCCGTAAACTGCTCGCCTGCCCACGTGGCAGCGGCAGCAAGCTCGCCGTCTGCAGGCGGCAGCGCCGAGAAAAACCGCTCGGTCACGCGGCGACAACCGATGTCCAGCGAGCGCGTTCCCTCCAGTGCAAAGACGCCGCGCTCCGGCGCATAGACGCCCGTCGCGAGCTCCGTGGATCCGCCACCCGAATCGGCAACAATGATGCGCTCGCCGGCAAAGTCGTGCGCCACGCCAAAAAACGTCAGGCGTGCCTCGACCTCGCCCGGAATCACCTGTGGTTCGAGCCCCAGCCCGCGCAGGCCGTCCAGCAGCAGCGCGGCGTTGGACGCATCGCGCGCGGCACTCGTGCAGGTGGTGCAGACGCACGCGGCCCCAAAGGTGCGCGCCTCATCCACAAACATTCGGCACGCAGAGAGCACGCGCTCAACGGCCGCCTCGCAAAAGCGGCCCGTCGCGTCCACGCCCTCACCCAAGTCGGTAATCTCGGTATGCTTGGACGATTCCACGATCGCCCCGCCCTCGACCTGCGCTAATACCAGTCGCGACGACACCGTTCCCAGATCGATCGCCGCCACCTTATATCGTTTGCAATCTGCCATTGCCGGCTCCCCTCCGGGCGCTATTTGCCGTTGGACACGACCGTCTGGCCCTCGACGCCGTTAAACCCAAACAGCATGTCGAGCGCCTGAATGTACCACGGCACGTCCTTGCCGACTTCTTCGATTTCCTTGGCAACTTCGCTGGCCTTCTTGGCGTTCGACGACTTCTGGCTCGACGAGGCATCAGAATCGTCGTCCAGGCCCTGCACTTCAATCTTCTTCTCACCGGGCATCACCAGACCCAGGTCCTCGGACGCCGCGTCCTTGATACCCTCCTCCGAGAGCAACTTGTCGACGCTTTTTTGCAGCTCATCATTGTATTGCTGGCGAATCTCGACCTGCTTGGCTAAGATATCGCTCGAGCGTTTGGCAACGTAAAGGTCGCGCACGGGAAAGTACAGGCTCACGAGCATCAGGGCGACGACAATACCGATAAACAGCCCTCGCTGGGGACCGTGGGTAAAGTCGTAAATTGCCTTGACCACCGCGTTGTCGTTGGCGTAATGCATGAAGTCCGAGCCCGAAAGACGGTTCGAGGGACGGCGCGGCTTTTCATGCGTTTGAGCCGAGGAACGCTGAGTATGCTCCGAATGCGCCGGGCGCACCGAACGTGGCGGACGGTCTGTCGGCGTATTCATTTGAGCACGGGAGTGTGAGGCACTTGTCGGTCGCTGCATGGAGCGGTCGGCACCGGCGTAATCGGACCCGCCGAGCTGCACCGTGCGCGCACGGCGAGGTGACGGCTCACGCGAACCGGCGGAATAGTACCTGTTGTCGTAAATCTGATCCATGTGCGCCTTGTGCGGTTGAGGTTTGTTTGCGCTAAGTCTTTTAGTTATAGCACGAGTGCGCGCACCGCCTTCGGCGGCCCTTGCTCGACATAAAAAAGGCGCTGAGCCATATGGCCCAGCGCCCAATGGTGCTCAACAGTGCCCGACGGGAGCAAGGCGAATCCGAGTCAGCCCCGCCCCCGCACACACCGCTTGCCTAGCGAATGTTGTAGAACGCGGCCTTGCCGGCGTAGCGCGCGCTGCCCTCGAGCTCGTCCTCGATACGGATGAGCTGGTTGTACTTGGCGATGCGATCGCTACGGCACGGGGCGCCCGACTTGATCTGGCCGGCATTGACGCCCACGACCAGGTCGGCGATCGTGGAATCCTCGGTCTCGCCGGAGCGGTGACTCACGATGCAAGCGTAGCCGGCCTCCTTGGCGGTCTCGATAGCCTCCAGCGACTCGGTGAGCGTGCCGATCTGGTTGACCTTGACCAGAATCGCGTTGGCGGCGCCCAGCTCGATGCCCTTCTTGAGGCGCTCGGTGTTGGTGACGAACAGGTCGTCGCCCACCAGCTGCACCTTGTTGCCAATGCGACGGGTGAGCTCAACCCAGCCGTCCCAATCCTCCTCGGCCATGCCGTCCTCGATGGAGATGATGGGATAGGTGTCGACGAGCTTCTCCCAGTAATCGACCATCTGGGCGCTCGTGTACTCAACGCCCTCGCCCTTGAGCTCGTACATACCGGTCTCGGCGTTGTAGAACTCGGTGGACGCCGGATCCATTGCGTACATGAAGTCGACACCGGGCTTAAAGCCGGCCTTCTCGACGGCCTTGGTGATGTACTCGAATGGTTCGGCGTTGGTCTTGAGGTTGGGCGCGAAACCGCCCTCGTCGCCCACGCCGCCGCCCAGGCCGGCCTTGTGCAGCACGCCCTTGAGGGTATGGTAGACCTCGGCGCACCAGCGCAGGCCCTCGGCAAAGCTCGGGGCGC
>URRJ01000104.1 GCA_900550205.1 uncultured Collinsella sp.
AACGAGCCGCTCGGCTGAGCTGTTCGTTTTGCGAGCGTTATCCCTTGGAGGAACGCGCTTGGGCCCCGCTGATCGCGGTTCCTTTGGGGATTGCGGTTGGCGGGGCTTTTGTTGAGTAGGAGAGTTTCCGGCGGCGTTGTGCTTGGATTGGCGGATGTGCGCCCGAAATCGGCAACAAAAAAGCCGCCCGAAGGCGGCTATCTTGTGCAATGGAGCCAGCGACCGGGCTCGAACCGGTGACCCCCGCTTTACGAGAGCGGTGCTCTACCAACTGAGCTACGCTGGCGGCCATGTGATGGCGCAACTGAGGCGTCAACGGCTGTCTATGATACGGGACATCGCAAATCCGCGCAAGTGTTCTGACGGCTTTTCTCACTTTAAATGCACTAATATTGGAGGCGTGATGTCTGCGGCGTCCATCTGGCGCTTGACCAGCTGTTGAGTTGGTGGTCGACGTCCCGCTCGTATGGGTCTCAAACAGAATGGGGCAGCCATGGCTCAACCCAAGATCCTTCTCACACGTATCGACGACCGTTTCATTTACGGACAAGACGTTGAGCTGTGGAACGAAGCCGTGGGTTCCAACCTTGTCCTAATCGTCAACGATGAGATCGCGGCAGATTCGCGCCAATGGGCACCCATGAGGGTGGCGGCGCCAGAAGGCGTTTGGACGCGGTTTTTCTCGGTGCAAAAGGCCGTCGACATCATTCATGCCGCAACGCCTCGCCAATTGATTCTGATCATGGTGGCCTCACCCTCCGATGCGCTCGCGCTGGTTAAGGGCGGTGTGCCGATCACCAAGATCAGCATTGGTCATATGCAGGCAGGGGAGGGCAAGCGTCCCGCAACGCCCGCAGTTGCCGTAGACGACACAGACGTCGCTGTTCTCAGAGAGCTGCAAAAGCTCGGCATAGAACTAGAAATCCGCTATCTCCCCAGTTCCGCCCCCGACCCCATCGGCAATCTGTTCAACTGATCCCTTGGGGACGGAGGAAAACGGATCATTTTGCCTTCGTAGGGGATCTGTGTGGCGCTGTCCGCCAAAACTATGCCGGTTTACTACGATGAATTGCTTATCGCCGAGCATGCCAAATTTGCAGAGAATAAAACCGCAGGTAGACGAGTTGCTAATTTTTTATAAACCAGCGCGTGGTCGGACATAGTGGGTTCATCGTAGTAATTCGGCATAGTTTTGTTATGTCACCAATTCGGTGGCATCGAAAAGAAGGATTTAGGCATGAAGCAGCGCCCGTTGGCGGTGGTGCCGGCGGGCGTTGCTGTGCGAGATGTCGCGTTGTGGGCCTAGTGCCTCATAAAGTGGTATTCGATCATATTGCTGTAGGGGTGACCCGGACCCACAATGCCCTGCGGGAACAGCGGCTGGTGCGGCGTGTCGGGGTACATCTCGGCCTCGAGGGCAAAGCCGGCGCCCCAGCCATAGTTGGCATCGTCCTTGGCGTGCTCGTCGCCCAGCCAGTTGCCGGTGTAGAGTTGCACGCCCGGGGCGGTGGTGTAGTAGTCCAGCTCACGACCGGTCCACATCTCCTCGACATGTAGGGCGCGACGCAGGTTGCGGCCGTACTGATAGCCATCGATGCACAGGCAGTGATCGTAGCCACGGGCCTGCTTAATCTGCGGGTCGTCGGCCTCCATGCCGGGTGCGACGGGGCGCAGCTCGCGAAAGTCAAACGGTGTTCCCTCGACCGGAGCGATTTCGCCGGTGGGGATGTTCTGCTCGTTAATGGGCAAGTAGTGGGCAGCGTTGGCGATAAAGAAGTGCTCACAGTCCATGCCGGCGTTATGGCCGGCAAGGTTAAAGTACGTGTGGTTGGTCATGGACACGTAGGTGGCGCGGTCGCTCTCGCAACCATACTCGATGCGGAAGACGCCGGTGCGCGTAACGGTAAACACAGCCGTAAAGATTCGGTTGCCGGGCAGGCTCAGCTCGCCATCCTTAAGCGAGGTGGTCATGCGCACGGCGTTGTGAGTCTCGTCGAGCTCAACGTCCCATACGCGCTTGTGCAGACCATGCTCAAGATCGCTGTGCAGGTTGTTGACGCCTTCGTTGGCCGGCATGTGCCAGTCCGTGCCGTCGATGGTGATCGTGGCGCCCGCGGTGCGGTTTGCCACGGGGCCGATGGTCGCGCCAAAGCAGGCGGGGTTGTCAAAGTAATCCTCGAGCTTATCGAAGCCCAGCACCACATCGCGCACGTTGCCGGGAATATCGGGCACATCGATACCCAGCACGGTGGCGCCATAGTCCATAATGCGAACGCAGATCTCGGGCCCGTTGAGGGTATAACGATGAACGGAGGTGCCGCACGGCGCGGTGCCGAAAAGCTCGGAAGTGATCATTTGGTTCCTAACATCGAGGTATTTCGGACAAACTGTAGCGCGAACAGGTGAGATTATCACTACACCCCACTAAAGCAGGGGGTATTTTTCTCAAAAAAGTGATGATTGGAGCTGTGCGGGTGTTCATTTTTGACGCGCACGAGTCTGATACAATTTGTTCGTTACTGTTTGAATGATATGCGCGCAAAGAACGGCGAGGATTCATCGTGATTAAGGCAGAGCGACAGGATAAGGTTCGTCAGCTGCTCGAAGAGCAGGGCACGGTTTCGGTCAAGGAGATTTCGGATGCGCTGGGCGTCTCGGATATGACGATCCGCCGCGATCTTGAGGAGCTTGCGAGCCTAGGTGAGATTGAGCGCGTGCACGGTGGAGCCCGTAGCGCGCAGGGCCGTCCACATGCTATGTTGCGCCACGAGTATTCGCACAGCGAAAAGCGCACTAAGCATGCCGAGGAAAAGCTGCAGATCGCGCGCCGCGCCGTTGAGCTCATCGAGGAGGGCTCGACCATCTTTTTGGGTACGGGCACCACGGTTGAGCAGATGGCCTCGATGCTGCCGGCGTTTCGCCTGCGCATCGTGACCAATTCGCTTTCGGTGTTTAACCTGCTCGAGGCGCGCGAGGACTGCGACCTGTGCCTCGTGGGCGGTATGTACCGTCGCCGCACCGCCGCTTTTGTGGGACCAACGGCTGAGGATACCCTGCGTGCGCTGGGTATCGACGCTGCGTTTATCGGCGCCAACGGCATTCTGGATGGCGACGTATCTACGTCCAACATGGACGAGGGCCGTATCCAGCAGCTCGCCTTTAGCAAGGCCGACTCGCGCTATCTGATCGCCGATTCCAGCAAAATTGGTAAGCGCGACTTCTACACCTTCTGTCGCTTGGACAGCCTGGATGCCGTGGTGTGCGAACCGGGTATCGCCGCCGAGAATCGTGCCGCCATCGAGGAACACACGCGGGTCATCTGCTAGCTAATGCTACAGACGATACTTCTGCCCCTGCTGGCGCGGGGATTACCGCTTCACGTTGACGCGCAAATGTGCTCGGGCCAAGTATTCAGCTTGTGGGTTAGACCAGGCGGGCGTAGTCCTGTGACTGATGAAAGACGTGGGCGATATAGATTGTTTCGTGCTCAAACTTATAAAGGCACACGTAGTTGTTGACGGGAAACGATCGGTAATTACGTGCCGCCAGCTCTTGCATATGCGAGAGGGGACGTAGGAGCGGCTGCTCGCGAAGCAGATCAAGCTGATATTCAATCTCAGCGACAAAATTGCCTGCTGCACGCGGATTCTTGAGGATTTGGGCAAGGTATCCGACGATACTCTCGTACTCATATCGCGCGCTTTTGAGGATTACGACGTTATAGGTCATATTTGTCTCGTATCGCGGTCGCGAAGGAGTCGTAGTCGCTGTAGTCGCCTTGCGATATTTCGTCTTCTGCCAACATCATACGAGACAGCAGTTTTGCCTTGGCGATTTCTTCTTGCATGAGGCGATACTGGTCGCTGCTGATGCAGTGCATGGTCTCGTAGCCGTTCTTGGTTACGGTGACGTCGCGCTCAGACTCAACAAGTGCGGTGAATGTGGCAGTGTCCTTCATGTCTCGGACGGGCACACAAGCGGACATGGGTACCTCCTTTGCGTCGTGGCATAATTGTACCACGGCGTGTCCAAGCGACCGGTACCGTCGAATCGTCTCAATCTGTAACAGTTGGGATCGAAAAACTCGGCTAGATGTTACAGATTGAGATTAAAGGGATTGACCTGTGGCGTTTGTCTCGATCTGTAACAGTTAGACGGTTAAAAGTGGGCTACGTGTTACAGATTGAGATATTTCTGCTCGGGCGTTCTGTTTGTCTCGATTTGTAACGGTTAGGGCCGAAAATCCCTGCTAGATGTTACAGATCGAGACAAACGGCCTGCTCGGGTCGAGCCAAAACAAAAAAGGCCGCATGCGAACCCGTGGAGGGATTCGCATGCGGCCGACAGGGAGTATGCGGCAAAAGTTAGGCCATGAGCAGGCCGGTCTCCGCGACGTTCTTGTACCAGTACGCGCTCGCCTTGGGATAGCGCTTCTGGGTCTCAAAGTCGATGTAGAACAGGCCGTAGCGCTTGTTGTAGCCGTTGGTCCAGGAGAACTGGTCCTGCAGCGACCACACAAAGTAACCGTCGACGTTCACGCCGCCGTCGATTGCCTTGAGGATCCACGCGAGATGCTGACGCATGTAGTCGATACGAGGGGCGTCGTCGATAAAGCCATCCTCGAAGTCGTCCTTATAGCCCATGCCGTTCTCGGTGATGTAGATCTTCTTGTAGTTGGGGTAATCGTTTTTAATGCGGAGCAGTAGGTCGTAGAGACCCTCGGGATAGATGATCCAGTCCCAATCGGTGGTGGGTACGCCTTCGCGCACGCATGACTCGCCCACGCCCTTGAGGAACCAGCGCGAGGAGCCCTTGTCGCCGGTGCCATTGTGGTTGATGTCGTTTTCGCCCTCGGCGGCACGCAGGAACTGGCACTTGTAGGTATTGACGCCCAGACAATCGTTGTAGGGGAGCGCGGCGGTCAGCGCGGCGATGTCCTCGTCGCGGACGTCGAGCTCGCCGCCGGCGATATGGGCCAGCTTGGTTGCGGCTTCCATGGTGTCGGCTGCATAGTGGCCGCGGAAAGTGGCGTCGAGCACCCAGCGGTTGTTGATGACATCGGCCATGCGAGCTGCCTCGCAGTCGGCGGCGTTGTTGGGGTCGAGGGGATACTTGGGCTCCAGGTTCTGGACAATGCCGATCTCGCCCTCAAAGCCGCCCTCATGGAAGGCGACGACAGCCTTGGCGTGGGCCACCATCATGTTGTGCATGAGCTGGAAGGCCTTGTCCAGGCGATACTTCTCGCCGTGCGGCCAGTTGCCGACGATAAAGCTGCCCTCGGCGGTCGCGGGAATCTCGTTAAAGGTAAACCAGTGCTTGACCTCGGTGAACTCGGCAAAGCAGAACTTGGCGTACTCGACAAAGGCGTCGATCGTCGTGCGCGTCAGGAAGCCCTCGCCGCCGTTCTGGTAAAAGGCCTCGGGCGTATCGAAGTGATCGAGCGTGACATAGGGGATAACGCCGGCTTTATTGCAGGTGGCAAAGAGCTCGTGATAGAAGGCAACACCCTCGGGGTTAATCTCACCAGTGCCGCTGGGGAAGATGCGGCTCCAAGCGATGGAGACACGGATACCGTTGATGCCGAAGCGCTGGCACAGGTCGATATCGACCGGGTACTTGTTGTAGAAATCGCTTGCGGGATCGGGGGAGAAGCGACCCTGAGCAGCCAGGAAATCGTCCCAGGGCACTTTGCCCTTGCCGTGCGTACGGGTCTCGCCCTCAACCTGGTAAGCAGCGGTGGCGCCGCCAAACACAAAGCCGTCGGGGAACTGCATGGGGTTGGTCATGAGTCATCCTTTCTGTGGGATACGAATAGGGAGAGGTGCCCGAACCGGGAATCCGGGCACCAACAGAGGGAGGAACTAGTCGAGGTTCTCGCGGAGCCACTTGATGGCGCCAGCGGGGTCGCGAGTAAGGTCGATATATTCCTTACCGCGGGGAGCGAGCAGCTTAATGCCCAGGCGATCGGTGTCGGCCTTCATGTCGTTGTAGTAGCTACGAACCTGCGGGGCGAGCACGATAACGTCGTATTGATCCATGATGGCAGTGTGCTGGCCATAGGCGCCTGCGGAGGAAGCGATGTTCTCTCCGGTCTGCGCAGCACCTTCCTTGATGGCGTTGGCGAGCATGGCAGAGGTGCCGGCGCCGGCGCACAGGACGAGGACCTTCAGGCCATCGACATCCTTCTTAGCGGATGCGTCGGAGGCGGGCTCGGGCTGATCGGCGACAGGCTTGCTGTCGGCGGCAGCGGCGGTCGGCTCGACGGAAGCGGCGGTCTGCTCGACAG
>URRJ01000105.1 GCA_900550205.1 uncultured Collinsella sp.
CGTGACGGCCGACGCCGCGGGCATCTGCATCCGCACCGGCAACGCCTGCATCCTGCGCGGCGGTTCGCTGGCGTATCACTCGTGCGCCATGATTGCCGAGCTGCTGGCCGATGCGCTTGAGGCCCAGGGTTTCCCGCGCGAGGCCGTCTCGATGATCGAGTCTACCGACCGCGAGGCCACCGGCGAGCTCATGAAGCTCCGCGGCATCGTCGATGTGCTCATTCCGCGTGGCGGTGCGGGCCTGATTCAGCGCTGCGTGCGCGAGTCGCTTGTGCCGGTGATCGAGACGGGTACGGGCAACTGCCACATCTACGTGCATGAGTCGGCCGACTTCGATAAAGCGCTCAACATTATCGTCAACGCCAAGACGCAGCGCGTGGGCGTGTGCAATGCTGCCGAGTCGCTGCTGGTCGACCGCGCCGTGGCCGACGCGTTTTTGCCCGCGGCTGTGGCTGTGCTGCACGACCACGGCGTGCTCATTCACGGCGACGAGGCCACGTGCGCCACATGCGCCGATTCCGGTCTTGCCGAGGGCGACGACTACGTGGCCGCGACCGAGGAGGACTGGGGCCGCGAGTATCTGGCGCTCGAGATGAGCGTGAAGGTCGTGGCGAACGAGGACGAGGCCATCGCGCACATCAACCGCTATGGCACCATGCATTCCGAGGCCATCATTGCCGAGGACGCGGACGCTTGCGAGCGCTTTCTGGATGAGATCGATGCCTCGGCCGTGTATGCCAACGCCAGCACGCGCTTCACTGACGGCGGCGAGTTTAAGCTGGGTGCCGAGATCGGCATCTCGACCCAAAAGCTTCACGCCCGCGGACCCTTTGCCGCCGAGGCCCTCACCACCTACAAATACAAGCTCCGCGGCACCGGCCAGGTCCGCCCCTAAACCCCTCACAAACGAAAACCACCACAAAGGGGACAGGCACCTTTGTGGTGGTTTTTGCTTACTCGCGCATTTGTTCGTTGCTCAAGTGTATCTAAGCATATTCCCGCCATGCAATAGCTGACATTTCGGCAGGTGGGCGGTTTAATCGGCGAGTAGATTCTCGCCGCTTTGCGTGCGTCGCGGGGTTATTTTTGGCATGAGAGCAAGGAGGTGCCCATGTCGAGAAAACCGCGGCAGAAATCACTGATTGGCCTGTATCACATCACGATGAGAGGCAACGGTAAGCAGCTTCTGTTTGAGGATGATGAAGACAGAAGACGCATTTTGTCGCTTGTTCGATCCTCGATAGTGCGGTTCAACATTAGACTCATTGCTTGGTGTCTGATGGGTAACCACGTTCATCTTGTTCTAAGTGACCCCGATGATAATGTGAGCGAGGCCATGCATCTTGTCATGTCTTGCTACGCAACTTGGTATAACCGTCGCCACGGACATGTTGGTCATGTTTTTCAGGATAGGTTTTCGAGCGCCCCTATTTCGAGTGAGGAATACCTTCTCGACGCTATTCGATATGTTCATTTCAATCCGCAAAAGGCCGGGATTTGTCCATACGGCGCGTATCGATGGAGCAGTCACCTAGATTATGTTGAACGCGATCCAGATATCGCAACGGTCGATTTGGCGTTTGTTCGCTTTGCGTTTCCGCGCGTTCGTGACTATCAGACTTTTATGAACGCGTCGAATGTCGTGGTTGTTCGTCCGTCAACGGGTGGACGTATCGATGAAGATGAGGCCTTGGATGTGGGGATATCGCTAGTTCGCTTGTTCGGTTTGAGCGAGCTTTCCGATGTCAAATCCCTCGACAAGACTAAACGCAACGAGGTACTTGCTGCAATGCGAGGTGCCGGCCTTTCCATCCGCCAGATTCAGCGCTTGACGGGCGTGGGGGAGTGGTCGATCCGCAAGGCATGTTAGTCCGTCCCGATGTAAATTAAAACCACCACAAAGGTGCCTGTCCCCTTTGTGGTGGTTTTGATGTTAGGCCTGGAAGGTGTCGCGATCGGGGGCGAAGGACTGCATGGCCGCGATGGTGCGGTCAAAGAGTTCGGGGAGCTCCCAACCCAGCATCTCGGCGCCCTGCGTAATCACGTCGCGCGAACAGCCGGCGGCAAAGCGCTTGTCCTTGAACTTTTTCTTGAGCGACTTGGTCGTAAAGTCCATGACGCTCTTGCTCGGGCGCATGATGACAGCGGCGCCGATCAGACCGGTGAGCTCGTCGCAGGCAAACAGGATCTTTTCCATCTGAAGCTCGGGCTTGGGCAGCGAGGCGTTGAAATCGGACGTGTGCGTCTGAATGGCACGGATGAGCTCGGGCGATGCGCCCTCGCCCTCGAGGATCTCGGCCGCATAGATGGTGTGGTTCACGGGGTCGTCCTCATGCTCCTCCCAATCCAAGTCGTGCAGCAGGCCGACGATGCCCCAAAACTCCTCGTTCTCGGGGTCGAACTCGCGCGCAAAGTAGCGCATGGTGCCCTCGACCGTCTCGCCGTGCGTGATATGGAACGGATCTTTGTTGTGCTCGTTGAGCAGTTCGAATGCACGGTCGCGGGTGATTCCGGCGGTAAGCAGCTCTGCCATAACAGACTCCTTGTGCTCGTAGGTATCGATAAGAATGAATACTACTAGAACAAGAAAACCACCACAAAGGTGCCTGTCCCCTTTGTGGTGGTTTTGGCAGGTTAGTTGAGGGCGGCTTGGGCTAGGCGGGCTTCGGCGTCCTCCTCTGTGACGCCCAGGGCCACAGCGAACTCCTCGATGGAGCGGCGCTTGGCTTCCTTGAGTACGCGCATGTAGTAAGAGCTGGGCTTTTTATCTGCTTCCTCGGCCTGGCGAATACGGTGCATCATGGTTTTTGCCACGCGGACCGTCTCGGGCGCACCCAGCTTGAGCTGCTGCTTAAAGTGCGTCTCCTCGAGCGAGCTGTTGCGTTCGGTAAAGGTGTCGCACTCCAGCTCGTCGTAGTGACTCAGCAGGTGCTCTGCATCTTGCTGGGAGATGGCGGCGTGCAAACGATCGGCCTGCGCCACGGGGTACATGAGGATCGTCTGCGCATGTCCCTGCTTGGTCTCGAGCAACAGCATGGGCTGCGGTGTGTCGTCCCTAAAACCGACGACGGTGCAGACTCCCTGACCCGGATGAATGACGTGTTGACCGATTGAGAACATGCTACCTCCAACTTATACGAATTTGCGTATGTTAAGAATACCACGCTGACGTGCGCAAACCATCACTTTATGCAGGAAAAGCACACAACTCCGATAGGTAAGAGTATTCGATACTCCGAACGGCTTATACACGTGTTTATGCATTTTCAGCGGGTGCATAATCAGCAGGCAGACCGCCATCTTTGAGCGGCCTCGCGCGAACTGTAGTCAATTTTGTGCATATGCAATATCGATTGACTTTACCCTGCGACAGTAGCTACCGCTTGTGATAGAGTGCTACAAACTCTGGCTTTTGCCCTACGAGTGACCAAGAGCTCGGGGGCTTTAACACAAGGAGGATCTATGCCCGAGAAGATTGAAGAGCTGGTACGCGCTGCGCTTGCTGCGGCCCAGGAGGCCGGCGACCTTTCCGCATTTGAACTTGACGATTGCGCCATCGAGCGACCGGCTGACACTTCTCATGGCGAGTGGACCTCCACCATGGCCCTGAAGTCCGCCAAGCTGGCTCACTGTGCCCCGCGCAAGATCGCCGAGGCCGTCGTTGCCCATATGCCCGAGGACCCCGCAATCGAGAAGGTCGAGATCGCCGGCCCTGGCTTTATCAACTTCTACCTTTCCGTCGCCGTCAAGAACGCCATCTTCGGCGAGGCCCGCGAGAAGGGTATGGACTTCGCCAAGTCTAACGTCGGTGGCGGCCTGAAGACCCAGGTCGAGTTCGTCTCCGCCAACCCCGTCGGCCCCATGCACATCGGCCATGGCCGCTGGGCCGCGCTGGGCGACTCCCTCTGCCGTGTTATGGACCACGCCGGTTACGACATCCAGCGTGAGTTCTACATCAACGACCACGGCTCGCAGATGAACACCTTCGGCAACTCCATCAGCACGCGCTATATGCAGCTTGCCGACATCATCGCCAAGCAGGGCGTGGATATCGACGAGGCTCATAAGCTGCTGATCGCCGACCGCGACGCCTTCGTTGCCGATGAGAACGACGAGCATCCCGAGACCCATCCGTACCAGGACAACTTTGCCGAGACCCTGGGCAAGGACTCTTACGGCGGCGATTACATCATCGACGAGGCCGCTGAGTTCTGGCGCACCGACGGCGACAAGTGGGTCGACGCCGATCCGCAGGAGCGCATGGAGAGCTTCCGCGAGCGCGGCTATGTGAAGATGGTCGACAACATGCGCGACCTCTGCCACGCCGTCAATTGCGACTTCGACCGCTGGTTCTCCGAGCGCTCGCTGTACGTGAAGGACACCGAGGGCGAGACCGCCGGCACTTCCGCCGTCGACCGCGCTTTTGAGAAGCTCGACAAGATGGGCTACCTCTACACCAAGGACGGTGCCCTGTGGTTCCGTTCCACCGATCTGGGTGACGACAAGGACCGTGTCCTGATCAAGTCCGACGGCGAGTACACCTACTTCGCCTCCGACGTTGCCTATCACTGGGATAAGTTCCAGCGCGTCGACCACGTCATTGACATCTGGGGCGCCGACCACCACGGCTACATCGAGCGCGTCCGCTGCGTCTGCGATGCTCTTGGCTATCCCGGCAAGTTCGAGGTTCTGCTGGGCCAGCTCGTCAACCTGCTGCGTAATGGCAAGCCCGTCCGTATGTCCAAGCGCAAGGGCACCATGGTGACCCTGCAGGAGCTCGTCGACGAGGTCGGCTCCGACGCCGCTCGTTACACGCTCATCTCCAAGAGCTCCAACCAGATGGTCGACTTCGATATCGAGGCCGTTAAGAAGCGCGATAACTCCAACCCGGTGTACTACGTGCAGTACGCTCACGCCCGCGTGTGCTCCATCCTGCGCCGTGCCGCTGACGTTACGCCCGAGCAGGCTGACGAGATGGGCATGAAGGCCGTCGCCGCCAAGGCCATCGGTGAGAACGTTGATTACTCGCTGCTGACCGACCCGACCGAGCTCGCCCTTTCGCGTAAGCTCAACGAGCTCACCGACCTTATCGCCAGCTGCGCTCGCGACCGCGCCCCGTTCCGTCTGACGCACTTTGCCGAGGAGCTCGCCGGCGACTTCCACAGCTTCTACGCTGCCTGCCAGGTCCTGCCGAGCGAGGGCCGTCCCGTCGACCCCGAGCTTTCGCGCGCCCGTCTGGCCGCTTGCGACGCCGTCCGCGTGACGCTCGCCCTGGTGCTCACCCTCGTTGGTGTCTCCGCTCCCGAGCAGATGTAATCTGCGGGTCATTTGACCGTGAAGGTTCGGCTTTGCTGAGCCCTATAAGCCCGATCTCCATGCGGAGGTCGGGCTTTTTTGCTTTTGGCGGGGGTTTGGCGTGTTGGAAAATGCTACCAAATCGCAACTATACCGGTTTACGGGGCTGAATCGCCAACTGGCGACCATAGTGCCAATAGCGAAATTAAAACTGCAGGTAGACGGCTTATTGTTTCTTAAAAATGCAGGGTATGGTTGGCTTGTATCGTTTTGGCCCCGTAATCCGGCATAGTTTTGAAAATTGTCCCTTGGGGACGGAGGAAAACGGATTAATTTGTCTCGTGGAGGGGTGGCGGAATACCGTCCGCCACAAATCGCGCCCATCTCCTACGTTTGGACGCATGTCCCGAACCATGCCGAAAAGTACGATATTAAAACCGCAGGTAGCAGACTCGTTGTTTTTGAAAAAACAAGGGTATGCTCAAGGACACGGGGACAAATGTAGTAGATGGGCGCGTTTCGTGGCGCGGCTATTCCGGATGCCACGGTTTCACTCCTCTGGCGCGACATTTCAAGGCGCTTTTGATCAAGACGCTTTTGGGGGAGAGCGTCCCTGATGACTAGGCGTTTAAGAACGTCCAATGACTAAGTTGCAGGTGGTTGCGGTTGTGTTACACTAACGCTGCGTATAAGACGCAATCATCTCGATACAGATCAATGATGTCCGTCGGTATTTGACGGAGCTAGACTGTTTAGCCGCCCTGAAGGTTTATGCAGGGAGCATGTGATCACAGGGCTTGAAAAGAAAGTTGAGCAAACACTGTGTCTGATCAACAGCAAGAAAACGAAATAACGACGACGGCCGCTCCCGCTGCACCGGCTGCGTCGGACCAGGTCGTGAAGCCTGCGCCGGTGCAGGCTTCGGCTCCTGAGGCCTCCAAGGCTGCCCCGGCAGCC
>URRJ01000106.1 GCA_900550205.1 uncultured Collinsella sp.
AAGCACTTAATGTGCTTTCCGTCTTGCGCAGGACTGTAGAGCAGCAAACTTAACCGCCCCGCCCGGCAGGCGAGCGTGCAGGAACGACATCCGTCCAATAATTCGTCCGAAACACAATGAAAAACCGTTTGATGTGAGTTAATATAAACAACGTCGTGAATCTGACTCCTGCCGCACGCACGACAGGGGTTAAACACAAAAAAGGAGTCAATTATGGTTTCTGAGAAGGCTACCCTCGTTAATCCTCAGGGTCTGCACATGCGTCCGGCCGGCCTGTTCGCTTCCACCATGGGCAAGTACGCCTGTGACGTGACGGTCGTCACCCCCGAGAAGGAGGTCAACGGCAAGTCCCCGATGGCCCTCATGGCTGCTGGTATCCCCTGCGGTACCGAGGTCGAGGTCAAGTGCGACGGCGCCGACGAGGCCGAGGCTCTGGCTGCTGCCATCGAGCTCATCAAGAGCGGTCTTGGCGAGTAGAACTCAAACGGGTCGCATGTTGAACAATTAAGTTCATACTTGGGGGCGCAGTGACCTGTATCAAGGTAGCTGCGCTCTTTTGTCATGGATATGGCAAAACGCTTTATCACATGACACGGAGAGAGGAATGGGAATGTATCAGGGAGTCAACGCATCCGAGGGTATCGGTATCGGCACCGTCATGGTCGCCGTCGATCCCGACTTGACGTTTGAGCCGCACGAGGTTGCTGATTCGGCAGCAGAGAAGGAGCGCTATCAGACCGCTCTTTCGGTCTTCTGCGAGAAGACCCAGGCTCAGGCCGACCACATGAAGGAGACGGTGGGCGAGGCCGAGGCCGAGATCATGAGCGGACACATTGTCCTGGCTCAGGACCCGGGCATGACTGACGCCATCAACGCCGCCATTGACGGCGGCACCTGTGCCGAGCAGGCGCTCATGGACACCTCGACCATGTTCGAGAACATGTTCCTGTCCATGGACGACGAGATGTTCCGTCTGCGCGCTGCCGACATCGCCGACATCCGCACCGGTATTCTGGCTGAGCTGCTGGGCAAGGAGGTCGTCGACCTCTCCGTCCTGCCCGAGAACACCGTTGTTGTCGTGCACGACCTTACGCCGTCCATGACCGCCACGATTGATAAGGCCCACGTTGCCGGTATCGTCACCGAGACCGGTGGCCGTACGTCGCACTCCGCGATCATCGCGCGCGCCCTCGAGATCCCGGCTGTCCTTTCGGTTTCCAACAGCTGCACCGCGCTGCGCAACGGCATGACCGTTGTCGTCGACGGTGGCAAGGGCATCGTCGAGGCCGATCCCGACGAGGAGACGCTCGCCGCCTACACCGCCAAGGCCGAGGCCTTCGCTGCCGAGAAGGCAGCCCTCGAGGCCTTCCGTGGCAAGCCGTCCGTGACTGCCGATGGCATCAAGAAGATCATCGCCTGCAACATCGGTAACCCCGATGACGTGCCCAACGCGCTTGATCACGACGCCGAGGCTATCGGTCTGTTCCGCTCCGAGTTCCTGTTCATGGACTCTGCTGAGCTTCCTTCCGAGGAGGAGCAGTTCAACGCCTATCGCAAGGTCGCCAGCGCGCTCAAGGGCGCTCCGGTCATCATCCGCACGCTCGATGTGGGTGGCGACAAGGAGATTCCGTATCTGCACATGGTCAAGGAAGATAACCCCTTCATGGGCTTCCGCGCCGTGCGTTACTGCCTGGCCAATCCCGACCAGTACAAGGTCCAGCTTCGCGCCCTTCTGCGCGCCAGCGCCTTTGGTGACGTCAAGATCATGATCCCGCTCGTCACCTGCGTCGAGGAGGTCTTGGCTGTCAAGGAGCTCGTCGAGCAGTGCAAGGCCGAGCTGACCGAAGAAGGTCGCAAGTTCAACGAGAACATCGAGGTCGGCATTATGGTCGAGACGCCCGCCGCTTCGCTGCTCGCTGACCGTCTGGCCGAGGTCGCCGACTTCTTCTCCATCGGCACCAACGACCTGATCGGCTACACCATGTGCGCCGACCGTGGCAACGACACCATCTCCAACCTGTACCAGGTGTACTATCCCGCCGTGCTCCGCTCGCTCAAGAACATCATCGAGAGCGGCGTGAAGGCCGGCATCATGGTCGGTATGTGCGGCGAGGCCGCTGCCGATCCGCTGCTCGAGCCGCTGCTGATCAGCTGGGGCCTGGAGGAGTTCTCGATGAGCGCTCCGTCGATCCTGCGCGCCCGCAAGACGATCAGCCAGTGGACCAAGGCCGAGTGCGACGAGCTCGCCGAAAAGGCGCTCGCCTGCAACACTGCCGCCGAGGTCAAGGCACTGCTCGAGTCCGCAGCTCGTTAATTTGGTATCAGAGGTAACCGCGTGGTTGGAATGGGCCGGCCACGCGGCCCTCACATATACAGGGGGTACTGTAAATGTTCTACACGCTAACCGCTAACCCGGCTGTCGACATGACGGTTTCGAGCTCTCCGCTCGAGCCCGACGAGAACGTCCGCACCGGCTCGGCCAGCTACACGGCTAACGGCAAGGGCCTCGACGTGTCTTTCGCCTTTAAGAAGATGGGTGTCGACACCGTCGCGCTCGGCTTCTTCGCCGGTTTCACGGGCAAGTTCATCGTCGAGGAGGTCATGAACCTGGGTTGCCTGTGCCGCCCGGTCTGGACCGACGGCATCACGCGTATCAACACCTACGTCAACGATGGCCAGCACGAGTACGGCATCCTTAACCCCGGCGCCCCGATTACGCCGGAGCATCAGAAGGAGCTCTACGATATCCTGGACACCGCGGGCGACCTTGAGTGCCTGATCGTCTCCGGTTCCGTGCCTCCCAAAGCTACGCCCGACTTCCTGGCTCAGGTCATGGAGCACGCTCAGGCCCGTGGCGCCGACGTCGTCCTGGACCTGTCCTCCGACAAGCTCAAGGAGCTCGCTCACAAGAAGCCGCTGCTCATCAAGCCGAACCATCACGAGATGAAGGCTATCTTCGGCGTGCCGGTCGACACCGATGACGAGGTCCGCGTTGCCATGAAGATGGCTCACGACGCCGGCGTTCAGAACGTGCTGCTCACCCGTGGTAGCCGCGGCGACGCCTACTTTTCCAACGGCGAGGACATTTGGTACGCCAAGCGTGAGTTCAACATCAAGCTGGTCTCTTCCGTCTGCGCCGGCGACTGCACCCTCGCTGCGTTCCTGCACAAGTGGTACAGGGATCGCGACAACGTCGAGGAGGCCATGAAGCTCGCTATGGCCACCGGCGCTAACGTTGCCGAGTCCGTGGGCATTGGCGACTTCGGTCACGTTGACGAGTACAGCAAGCGCGTTGCTGTCCGCAAGCTCGATCGCCAGTAATCGAAACGCGACAAACTTGTTCGCATACGGCGTCCCGGCTTCGACCGGGGCGCCGTTTTTTTTCCACCCGAACCTCGGTTTCGCACTTCACGCGTTCCACACCGTTCACCGAGTTGATATAGCCTTTTGTCGTTACGTGGAATATAATTTCATCAACATGTTACCTCGTGAAAGGAACATTCATGATTTACACGCTGACTGCAAATCCCGCCATTGACTACAACATCGCCTGCGACGGCCTGTCCGCCAATACCGTTACGCGCACCCGTAACGCGGTCTACACCCCCAACGGCAAGGGTCTTAACGTCTCGTTTACGCTTGACCACTACGGCGTCGACACCACGATCCTGGGCTTCTTCGCCGGCTTCTCGGGTGAGTTCATCGTTAAGGGCGCCGAGGCGCTGGGCGTGCCCGTCAAGCCCGTGTGGACCGACGGCATCACGCGTGTCAACGTGTTCCTCAACGCCGGTCCCGACACCGAGTACAACATGGTCAATGCCGGTGCCGCCATCAATGCTGCCAACGAGCAGGAGATGTTTGAGCTCATCGATTCACTCGACGATATGACCTGCCTGGTCATTAGCGGCTCGCTGCCCCCCAACACCTCCGAGGGTTTCCTGGCCGAGGTCCTGCGTCGCGTGAAGGCGAAAGGTGCAGAGTTCGTCCTCGATATCTCGAGCCATCAGCTGGCCGACCTTATTGCTATGGAACCGCTCCTCATTAAGCCCAACGACGACGAGCTGCTCGACATCTTTGGCATTAAGGTGAGCGGTGGCGACGACGAGTCTGTCAAGGGCGCTATGGCCGAGCTCCACGCCAAGGGCGCTAAGAACGTGCTGTTGACCCTGGGTGGCGACGGCGCGTACTTCTCCAACGGCGAGCATATCTGGTTTGCCAACCGTACCTTTGAGGTCAAGCTGCTGTCGACCGTCTGCGCCGGCGATTCCTCGCTCGCCGCTTTCTTGTCCGTGTGGCACGACGCCCCCGAGCGCGTCGAGGACGCCCTGCGCCTTTCGATGGCCACCGGCGCCAACGTGGTCGAGTGCCCGGGCTTGGGCGATTTTGCCAAGGTCGACGAATATAAGAAGAACATCGAAGTTCGCCAGGTCTGCTAGTTCCGGCACCTTGCCTGAATAGTTCGATTATTCCGCATCCGTCTTAGACCAGGACGGATGCGTTTTTGTTTATCGGACTCGCGTGTGCAGTGGAGGCTGTTTCTTGCTAGACTTCTTGCAGACGCAATCGATAGCCAATTTGATAGTCGCAGGAGGCCATAGGCATGTGCAATGTTTCGCTCAACGGTACGCAGCCATCAGATGCCTCCATCCGTGTCCTGCGTGCGCTCGAGGCAGCTGGTCTTGAGGCTTGGTACGTAGGCGGTTGGGTACGTGATGCCCTGATGGGGCGCCCCAGCCACGATGTGGACATGTGTTGCAGCGGGCTGTGGCAGGAGTCCAAAGCGGCGCTCGAGGCTGCGGATATCGCCGTGGTTGAATCGGGCATTAAATTCGGCGGCATTACGGCTATTTGCGATGGCGAGCGCATTGAGGTCACCACCTACCGCCTGGACGGCTTCTATACCGACGGTCGTCATCCCCAGAGTGTGGAGCGTGCCGCTTCACTTGAGGACGATTTGGCGCGCCGCGATTTTACCGTCAATGCCATGGCGTGGCATCCCGAGCGCGGCCTCGTCGACCGCTACGACGGCCAGGGCGACCTGGACCGCAAGTTGATTCGTGCCGTCGGTGATCCCAAGCGCCGTTTTAATGAGGACGCTCTTCGCATGTTGCGCGCGGTGCGCTTTGCTTGTCGCCTGGACTTTATGATTGAACCCGCGACGAAACAGGCTCTGGCCGAATGTGCGCCGTTGCTCGATGCCGTGGCGCGCGAGCGTGTGGGCATTGAGCTTGAGGGCATCCTTTCGACTGGACACGGGGGAGACGCCATGTTGCGTTATCCCGAGCTTATCTGCGCCGCCGTGCCTGAGTTGGCAGCGAGTCGCGGGTTTGATCAGCGCAGTGTCTATCATGCGTTTAACGTCTACGAGCATATCGCCCGCGTACTGACGGTGGCAGGGGAGCTGGCGCTGTGCGACGGCGTCGTGCCCTCGTCGAGCCTTATGTGGGCGGCGTTTTTGCACGACGTCTCCAAGCCCGAGTGCTTTACGGTCGATCACGCCGGCAGCGGACACTTCTACGGTCATCCCGAGCTCGGCGCCAAGAAGGCGCGTGTCATCATGGATCGGCTGGCGCTCTCCCACGATTTGGTGCGCGATGTGTGCCTGCTGATCAAATACCACGACAAGCCGCTGCGCCCCGAGCGATCCTGCCTGCTCAATATGATGCGCGCACTTTCGGGCGAGGGTGTCGATATGCCGCGTCTGATGGACGAGCTCATGGATCTTAAGCGTGCCGATACGCTCGGCAAGGCACCCTCGTGCTTCTATTACGTCGAGACGATCGAGGAGATGCGCGTGCTGGCTCACGATCTGCTTGCGGCGGGGGAGCCCTATACGCTCAAGATGCTTGCCATCAACGGCGGCGACCTGATCCGTGCCGGTGTCCAGCCAGGGCCCGAGCTGGGTCAGCTGCTGAACGATGCCCTCGATGCCGTTATCGAGGATGACATCCCCAACGATCGTGAAGCCCTCCTGGCCCATCTGAACCTGGGGTAGCTCATATGGAACGGGGCTTATTTAGCTACCAAATTGACCTGCGCTTTCCATAACCTGCCGACAAAATTTCACCAATTTGGAATTTCTTCTTGCGCTCGCGATTTTTGTCCCGTAATATATTTCCTCGCAGCACGGCAGTGCAGATGTCATGTGGCCCGTTCGTCTAGCGGTTTAGGACGCCGCCCTCTCAAGGCGGAGATCACCAG
>URRJ01000107.1 GCA_900550205.1 uncultured Collinsella sp.
CCCACATGCTGCGCCGCAGCCACAAGCCCATCATTCTGGCCGTGAACAAGTGCGACAAGGTGGGCGATGCCCCCATGGAGATGTACGAGTTCTACAACCTCGGCTTTGACGAGGTGATGCCCATTTCGTCCGTGCACGGCCACGGCACCGGCGACCTGCTGGACGCTGTGTGCGCCCATCTGGACTTCAGCGAGACGGTGGTGGAAGAGGACCGCATCCCGGTTGCCATCATCGGCCGCCCCAACGCCGGTAAGTCCTCGCTGTTCAACCGCATCCTGGGCGCCGACCGTTCCATCGTGTCCAACATCACCGGCACCACGCGCGATGCCATCGACACCGTCGTCGAGCGTAACGGCAAGCACTACCGCATGGTCGACACCGCGGGCATTCGCAAGAAGAGCACCGTGTACGAGAACATCGAGTACTACTCCATGGTCCGCGGCCTGCGCGCCATCGACCGCGCCGACGTGGCGCTGCTCGTCGTCGACGCCTCCGTGGGCGTCACCGAGCAGGACCAGAAGGTCATGGGCTTGGCCATCGAGCGCGGCTGCGCCATCGTGGTGCTGCTCAACAAGTGGGATCTGCTCGACGACGACCGCAAGCGCGAGGCCTGCATGGAGACCGTCGACCGCCGTCTGGGCGTCATGGCTCCCTGGGCCCAGTACCTTCGCATTTCTGCCCTGACCGGCCGTAGCGTCGGGAAGATCTGGGCAATGGTCGACGCAGCCGAGAAGACGCGCTCGCAAAAGATCACCACCTCGCGCCTCAACACGTTCCTCACTGACCTGCGCGAGTTTGGCCACACCGTGGTGGACGGCAAGCGCCGCCTGCGCATGCACTACGTGACCCAGACGGGCGTCAACCCGCCGACGTTTACGTTCTTCGTCAACCACAGCGACCTGGTCAACGACACCTACCAGCGCTACGTGGAGAACCGCATGCGCTCGACCTTCGATTTTTCCGGCACGCCCATTCGACTCTTCTTTAGGAAGAAGGAGCAAAAGGATGCATAATCCGATTCTGCTGACCGCCATCTGCGCCGTGGTCTCGTTCTTTATCGGAGCGATTCCGTTTGGCCTGATCCTGGGCCGTGTGTTCAACCACACGGACATTCGCAAAGCGGGCTCCGGCAACATCGGCACCACCAACGCCTTGCGCGTAGCCGGCCCCAAGGTGGCCGCGCTCACGCTGCTGCTCGACTGCCTTAAGGGCGCCATCTGCGTTCTTATCGCCCGTCCGCTCATCGCGAACGTGGGCTATGGCTTTCCGCCGAGCATCATGGCGCCCGGAGCCCCCGGCGACTGGATGCTCGGCGTCATTTGCCTGGCAGCGGTGTGGGGCCACATCTTCTCGCCCTACCTCAACTTCCACGGCGGCAAGGGTATCGCGGTCGGTCTGGGCGTCATCCTCGCCTGGTACTGGCCCATCGGACTTTCGCTGCTGGGCATGTTTATCGTGGCCGTCGCCATCACCAAGTTTGTGTCCGTGGGCTCGCTTGCCGCGGCCATCGGTCTTCCCATCGCCGCTTGTGCGGTCTTTCCGTACGGCAGCCTGGGTCTCAAGTTTTGCATGGCGATGATCGGCATCACCGTGGTGTGGGCGCATCGCGCGAACATCAAAAAGCTCATGACGGGTAAGGAGTCCAAGCTCTCGTTTACCAAGCGCGTCACCGAGCCCGACGATAAGTAGGAGAGAGTCATGAATGTTGCGCTGATTGGCTCCGGCTCCTGGGGAACCGCCGTCGCCGGCCTTGCCGCCGCGCGAGCCGAGCGCGTGATCATGTGGGCCCATAGTGAGCAGACGGCCGCCGGCATCAATGGCGAGCACCGTAACCCCCGCTATTTGGTTGATTACGTGCTGCCGGAAAACGTCGTCGCCACGACGGACCTGACGCAGGCGCTCGACGGCGCCGAGGCCGTCATCTTTGCCGTGCCCTCCACGCACCTGCGCAGCGTATGCCATCAGGCAGCACCCTTCATCGCCGCCGACACCCCGGTGCTCTGCCTCACCAAGGGCATCGAGCCCGAGTCCGGCCTGCTCATGAGCGAGGTCATCGCCAGCGAGATCGGCAACGATCGGCGCGTGGCGGCGCTCTCGGGACCCAACCATGCCGAGGAGATCTGCCGCGGCGGACTTTCTGCCGCCGTCATCGCCAGCGAAGACCCGCAGATAGGGGAGACCTTTAAGGACCTGCTCCTATCCACGGCCTTCCGCATCTACCTGTCGCAGGACATGACCGGCGTCGAGGTATGCGGCGCCATGAAAAACGTCATCGCCATCGTGTGTGGCATCTCCGCCGGCACCGGCGCGGGCGACAACACGCTCGCCCTTATCATGACGCGCGGTCTGGCCGAGATCAGCCGACTGGTGCATGCCCGCGGCGGGCAGGCCATGACTTGCATGGGCCTTGCCGGCATGGGCGACCTCATCGCCACCTGTACCTCGGAGCATTCGCGCAACCGCACCTTTGGCTACGAGTTTGCCCACGGCGTGTCGCTCGACGAGTACCAGGCACGCACGCATATGGTGGTCGAGGGCGCCGTCGCGGCCCGCAGCGTCAGCGAACTCGCCCGCTCACTGGGCGTAGACATTCCGCTCACCTTTGCCGTCGAGCAAACGCTCTACAACGGTGTTACTTTGGATAGGGCGCTCGAGATCCTTACCGACCGCGTCCCCTCTCAAGAGTTCTACGGACTCACCGACTAGCGCAGAAAGGCTACTACTATGGGTTCCATTAAAATCGCTCCGTCCATCCTTTCGGCCGATATGGCCAACCTTAAGGGCGACCTCGACAAGATCACCGGTGCCGACTTTGTGCACTTCGACGTGATGGACGGTCACTTTACCGGCAACCTCACCTTTGGCGTTGACATCCTCAAGGCCGTCAAGCGCTCCACCGACGTGCCGGTCGACGCGCACCTCATGGTGTCGAACCCCGACGAGACCGTCGATTGGTATGCAGACGCCGGTGCCGATATGATCACCGTGCACTACGAGGCCTCCACGCACCTGCACCGCACGCTCACGCACCTGCAGCAGCGCGGCGTCAAGGCCGGCGTGGTGCTCAATCCCGCAACGCCCGTCTGCGTGCTCGAGAGCATCATCGATGTCGTCGACATCGTGCTGTTGATGAGCGTGAACCCCGGCTTTGGCGGCCAGAGCTTTATCCCGGGCACTCTGCATAAGCTCCATGAGCTCAAGGCCATGTGCGAGCGCCACGGCGCATCGCCCATGATCGAGGTCGACGGCGGCATTTCATCCAAAAATATCGCCGAGGTCGTCAAGGCCGGCGCCGATGTCCTGGTGGCCGGTTCCGCCGTATTTAAGTCCGAAGATCCCGCTGCCGAGGTTGCGCTGCTGCAGAAGCTGGGCAACGAGGCCGCACAGGAGGCATAAACCCTTATGACCGCAGGTCAAAACCGCATACCCGTGAATCTTGACTATGCCGCCTCGACGCCCATGCGCGCCGAGGCGATCCTTGCGCAGCGCGAGTACGACGACAGCGAGCTTGCCGGCGTCAACCCCAACTCGCTGCACTCGCTCGGTCGCAAGGCCGCTGCGCGCCTAGAAGTGGCGCGTCGCGAGATCGCCCGCAGCTTTGGTGCGCGCGTCCGCCCGTCCGAGATTGTCCTGACCAACGGCGGCACCGAGGCCAACCAGCTGGCGCTCCTCGGACTTGCCGAGGGCGCCCGTCAACACGACCGCAAGCGCAACCGCGTGATCGTATCTGCCATCGAGCACGATTCGATCCTGGACAACCTGCCGCTGCTACGCGCCGCTGGCTTTACCGTCGACCTGGTGCAGCCCTGCCGTGCGGGCTACATTGAGCCTGCCGCGCTGAGTGACTTGCTCGGAGACGATGTCGCGCTCGTGAGCATCATGGCCGCCAATAACGAGACCGGCGTGGTGCAGCCCATCCGCGAGCTGGCCGCCGCCGCGCATACCGTGGGCGCCCTGTTCCACACCGATGCCATCCAGGGCTACTTGCATATTCCGCTCGATGTCACCGAGCTGGGCGTCGATGCTATGACCGTTGCCGCGCATAAGATCGGCGGCCCTGTGGCATCCGGCGCGCTCTACCTTAAGAACCGCACGCCGCTGCGCCCCCGCATCTTTGGCGGCGGACAGGAAGCCGGACGTCGCGCCGGCACGCAGGACCTGCGCACGCAGTTGGCCTTTGCCGCTGCCGCCCGCACGCTGACGCCCAATGTGGCCGAGGAGCGCGAGAAGCTGCAGGCCCTTTCCGACAAGCTCTACGCCACGCTTACGGCCCATCCGCGCATTCACGCCACGATGGGCGACTATGCGCATGCCGACCGTCTGCCCGGCATGGTATCGATCTACATTGACGGCATGGACTCCGAGGAGCTCATCATCAAGCTCGACGCCGCCGGCTTTGAGGTATCGGCAGGCTCGGCATGCTCGAGCGGCAGCATGGACCCCAGCCACGTTTTGAGCGCGATGGGCATCGGTCGCGAGCAGGCTCTGGGCGCACTGCGCATTTCCTTCGATGACCGCGTGAATCCGAGCGATCTGGACGACTTTGCCCAGACGCTGCTCTCGATCGTAGGTGCCGCATGATCGTCTCCGAGCTCGAGCGTGCACTGCTGGCACGCTATCCCAAGACGGACGCCGAACCCTGGGACCACGTAGGCTTATCCGTTGGCGACCCCGACGACGAGATCCGCGGCGTTGCCTGCGCGCTTGACGCCACCAGGGCCAACGTGCACCGCGCCTTGGCAGCCGGAGCCAACGTGTTGCTCACGCATCATCCCGTCTACATCAAGGCGCCCGAGGCATTTTGCCCGCTCAGCGCGACACGTCCCCAGTGCAGTGCGGCGCTCTACGAGGCGGCCCGTTGTGGGGTGAGCATTATCTCGCTCCACACCAACCTGGACCGCTCGTATGAGGCGCGCGTTCGCCTGAGTGAGTTGCTGGGCGCTGAGCCCATGAGCTCACTGGAGCATGTGGACGACCCCGAGGCCTGCGGCCTGGGAGCCCTTACGACACTCGACGACCCCTGCAGCCTGCGCGACCTTGCCACTCGCGCCGCCACGGCCTTCGGAAGCGACCCCCGCGTGTGGGGCGATGCCGAGCACCCGTGCCGCACCATCGCCATTTTGGGCGGCTCCTTGGGCGACTTTGGAGAGCTCGCCATCGCCGCCGGTGCGGATGTCATCGTGACGGGCGAGGCGGGCTACCACGTAGCGCAAGACCTTGCCTTGCGCGGGCTGCCAGTGGTTTTGCTCGGCCATGACCGCTCCGAGGAGCCGTTCGTTGATATATTGATGAACTCTGCAGTTGACGCCGGGGTCGACCCCCGTCATGCGATTAAAATACTGAACCCTTGCCAATGGTGGACTGTGACAAAAGGAGAGAACTTATGAGCGCCGGCGCTACGCTACTCAAGCTGCAACAGATCGATTTGGAGCTCGCCCGCAACAAGAGCGAACTTGCCAATATGCCGGAGCTCAAGGAGCTCGCTTCCAAGCGCAAGACCTACGTTAAGCTCAAGGCCGAGATGACCAAGCTCTACGCCCAACGCAAGGACCTGGATATTGAGCTCGACGATCTCAACACCACCGAGATCCAGACCAATAACGCCATCGAGGCCGCCAAGAAGCGCCACGTTGATGGCTCTGACTACCGCGAGGTACAGGACCTGGAGAACGAGCTCGCCACCCTGGCCAAGCGCCTGGACAAGATCGAGCACACCCGCAAGGATGTCGTCGTCGCCCACAAGGAGGCACTCGACCGCGAGGCTCGCGCGCAGGCCATCATCGCCAAGTTCGAGGAAGGCGTGAAGGCCGACACCAAGGCCGCCCGCGCCAAGGCCGCCGACCTCCAGGCACAGATTGACGCCGCCACCAAGGAGCGCACCGCGCTTGCCGCCACGCTGCCGACCGACGTGCTCACCGACTACGAGCGCCTGCTCAAGCAGTTCCGCGGCCTGGCCGTCGAGACCATCAAGGGCAACATCCCCACGGTCTGCCACACCGCGCTGCAGGCGTCGTCCATGAGCGACCTCAACCACGACGGTAGCGAGATCGCGCACTGCCCGTATTGCCACCGTCTGCTGGTGCTTCCCAGCAAGGAAGCTTAAATGATGACGGCGGCATCCAACAATTCAATGCAACTTGAGGGAAAAACGATCCTGCTGGGCATTACCGGCGGG
>URRJ01000108.1 GCA_900550205.1 uncultured Collinsella sp.
ATGTTCGCCGCCGCGACCTTGCCCGCCGCGATGGCGCGGATGACGGTGGCCGGACCCGTGACGCAGTCGCCGCCGGCAAATACGCCGTCCATGTTGTCGATCTGGCCGCTGGCCTCGGCAACAAAGGCGCCGCGCTTGATGGTAATCTTGCTCTGCTCGAAGCCGTGTGTTTCCACGCCCTGTCCGATGGCGACTACGATCCCATCCGCCGCGATGCGTTTTTCAAAGAGCTTTGCCTTCTCCGGCTTGGGCCGGCCCTTATCATCCATCTCGCCGATAATCTGCGGCTGCGTCCAGAGCGCGACCGCATGGCCCTGCCCGTTCGTCTCGATGCGCACGGGGGCCTGCAATGTGACCAGCTCCACGCCCTCGGCGACCGCGCCCTCGACCTCCTCGGGCAGCGCGGTCATATCCTCCCGGCGGCGGCGATAGACGCAACTCACCTTACGCGCGCCGAGGCGCACTGCGCTGCGGCATACATCCATCGCGACGTTGCCGCCGCCGATGACCACGATCTCCTTGCCGCGAAAATCGGGCATGTGATCGTCGCCGATCTCGCGCAGCATCTCGACCGCGGACATGACGCCCTCGGCGTCCTCGCCTTCGATGCCGGTCTTTTTATCCGTGTGTGCGCCGAGTGCAAGATAGAGCGCGTCGTATTGACCGCGCAGCTCGTCGAAGGTGATCTCGTCTCCGATGTCCACATTGACCTTCGCATCAATGCCGGCGGAGAGGAGCGACGCGATCTCCGCGTCCAGGATCTCGCGCGGCAGACGGTAGGCGGGAATGCCGTAGCGCAGCATACCGCCGAGCTTCGCCCGCTTTTCATACACCGTGACCTTGTGGCCCATCAGCGCGAGGTAGTACGCCGCGGAAAGACCGCTCGGCCCGCCGCCGACGATGGCGACCGTCTTGCCGGTCTCCTCAGCGCAGGCGGGATGGGGCACATAGCCCGCGTGGTCCACCGCGTAGCGCTTGAGCCCTCGGATATTCACCGCGTCGTCGATCATGTTGCGGCGGCAGCGCGCCTCACAGGGATGCTCGCAGATGTACGCGCAGGCGGAGGGGAAGGGGTTATCCTGCCGGATGAGCCGCACAGCGTCCGCGTAGCGGCCGTACTTCACCAGCACGGTGTAGCCCGGAATGTCCACGCCCGCAGGGCACAGCGCCACGCAGGGGACAGGATTCTGCATCCCGCCGAGGCAGCGGTGGCGCAGAACGTGCTCTTCATAGTCGTCGCGGAAGCCCTGGATGCCGTCGAGCACCAGCCGCGCCGCATCGCGCCCGATGGCGCAGTCCGCGCTGTTGACAATCACGCGCGCCGTGCGCTCGATGAGCGCGATGGTCTCCATCGTCGCCTTGCCGTCGAGCACGCTCTCCATCAAATCGGAGAGCTGAGCGAGGCCGACGCGGCAGGGCACGCACTTGCCGCAGGTCTGCGCGTGGCAGAGGTTCAAAAAGTTCATCGCAAGATCCACCGGGCACAGTCCCGGAGGGCTGGCGGCAATGCGCCGCTCCACGTCGCGGTACAGTCCGTCGATCACGGTCTGGGCGCGCGACGGCGTCATAATGTCAAGTCTCGACAAAACCTTCACACCTTTCCGAATCGCAAAACGCGGGCACATCCTACGGCGCGCCCGCTGTCTTTTAATTATAGAACATTTCTATAGGTGATGTAAAGATGAATTTTTTATACGAATCGCCAAAAATGCAGGCTGTCTCTGCCTTTCTCCGCGCAAAAAGGAGGGCTGCCCTTCGGCAGCCCTCCTGAATGGGACCTTGCTTACTTCTTGTCGTACATATCAATGAGCTTGACGAGGTGCTCGTAGCGCTCCTTGGCGGCTTCCTCGTTGCGGGCAAACAGGGTGTCGGCGCGCTCGGGGAACTCGCGGGTCAGACGGCTGTAACGGGCCTCGTTCATCAGGAACTCCTGATAACCGCCCGCGGGCTCCTTGGAATCGAGCGAGAACTTCTTGCCGGCAGCAGCCTCGGGGTTGAAGCGGAAAAGGTTCCAGTAACCGCACTCGACAGCCTTCTTCATCTCGGCCTGGCAGTTCTGCATGCCGCCCTTCTTGATGGAGTGCATCTCGCAGGGGCTGTAGCCGATGATGAGGGACGGACCGTCGTAGGCCTCGGCCTCGTGGATGGCCTTGAGGGTCTGAGCCGGGTTGGCGCCCATGGCGACCTGCGCCACGTAGACGTAGCCGTAGCTCATGGCAATCTCGGCCAGAGACTTCTTCTTGGTCACCTTACCGGCAGCGGCGAACTGAGCGACCTGGCCCAGGTTCGAGGCCTTGGAGGCCTGACCGCCGGTGTTGGAGTAGACCTCGGTGTCGAAGACGAAGACGTTGACGTTGTGGCCGGAAGCCAGGACGTGGTCCAGGCCGCCGAAGCCGATGTCGTAGGCCCAACCGTCGCCGCCGAAGATCCAGAAGGACTTCTTGGTGAGGTAAGCCTTGTCGGCGAGAATCGCCTTGGAAGCGTCGCAGCCGCACTTCTCGAGCTCGGCAACGTAGGCGGCGGCAGCGGTCTTGGAAGCCTCGGCGTCGTTGACGGAGTCGATCCAAGCCTGACCGGCGGCCTTGAGCTCGTCGGACGGACCGTCAGCGGCGATGATCTCCTGCGTAGCAGCGATCAGCTTCTTCTGAACGGCCTCGTAACCGACGGCCATGCCCAGACCGTGCTCGGCATTGTCCTCGAACAGGGAGTTGTTCCACGCCGGGCCGTGACCGTCCTTGTCCTTGCAGTAAGGAGCGGTGGCAGCGGGGTTGCCCCAAATGGAGGAGCAGCCGGTGGCGTTGGAGATGAACATGCGGTCGCCGGCGACCTGGGTCACCAGACGTGCATAGGCGGTCTCGGCGCAGCCGGCGCAGGAGCCGGAGAACTCCAGGTAGGGCTGCTTAAACTGGCTGCCCTTGACGTTGGCCGCGATGAGCTCCTTCTTCTCGGAGACGTTCTCGACCATGTAGTCCCAAACGGGCTGCTGGTCCATCTCCTGCTCGGTGGGAACCATCTCGAGGGCGCCCTTGGGGCAGACCTTGACGCAGTTGGTGCAGCCCATGCAATCGAGCGGGGACACGGCCATGGTGAACTTCATGCCCTTGGCCTTGGGGCCCATGGCGTCGAGCGTGCGGGTAGCCTCGGGTGCGGCGGCGGCCTCGTCCTCGGTCATCGCGAACGGACGGATGGTGGCATGCGGGCACACATAGGCGCACTGGTTGCACTGGATGCACTTGGTCTCGTCCCAGTGAGGAACGACCACGGCGACGCCGCGCTTCTCGTATGCGGAGGCGCCCAGCTCAAACTGGCCGTCGGCACAATCGACAAAGGCGGAAACGGGCAGGCTGTCGCCATCCATGCGATCGATGGGCTCGAGCAGGTTCTTGACCTGCTGGGCGATGGCGGACTTGGTCTCCTCGGAGAGCTCGACGGGAGCGACATCCTCGGCAGTTGCCCAGTCGGCCGGAACCTCGAACTTACGGAAGGCGGTAGCGCCGGCATCGATGGCCTTGTGGTTAGCGTCGACGATGGCCTGGCCCTTCTTCATGTAGGACTTGGTGGCCGCGTCCTTCATGTACTGCAGGGCGTCCTCGGCGGGCAGGACCTTGGCCAGCGCGAAGAAGGCAGACTGGAGCACCGTGTTGGTGCGCTTGCCCATGCCGACCTTGGCAGCCAGGTCGATAGCGTCGATCAGGTAGACGTTGACGTTGTTGTTCGCGATGTAGCGCTTGGCCACGGCGGGCATGTGCTCGGCGAACTCCTCGTCGCTCCACTGGCAGTTGACCAGGAAGGTGCCGCCCGGCTTGACGTCGCGGACCATCTTGAAGCCCTTGACGATGTAGCTGGGGTTGTGGCAAGCGACAAAGTCGGCCTTGGTCACGTAGTACGGCGAGCGGATCGGAGAATCACCAAAGCGCAGGTGCGAGACGGTGACGCCGCCGGTCTTCTTGGAGTCGTACTGGAAGTAGGCCTGAACGTACTTGTCGGTGTGGTCGCCGATGATCTTGATCGAGTTCTTGTTGGCGCCGACGGTACCGTCGCCACCCAGACCCCAGAACTTGCACTCGATGGTGCCGGGGGCTGCGGTGTTGGGCGCATCCTCGGCCTCGGGCAGGCTCAGGTTGGTCACGTCATCGACAATGCCGATGGTGAACTCGCGCTTGGGCTCGTCCTTCTTAAGCTCCTCGAAGACAGCGAACGCGGACGCGGGAGGCGTGTCCTTGCTGCCCAGGCCGTAACGGCCGCCGACGACCTTGATGCCCGTCTTGCCGGCCTCGTAGAGAGCGGAGACGACGTCCTGGTAGAGCGGCTCGCCGATGGAACCCGGCTCCTTGGTGCGGTCCATGACGGCGATCTTCTGGACGGTCTCGGGGAGAACGTCGACGAAGTGCTTGATGGAGAACGGACGGAACAGGCGAACCTTGACCAGGCCGACCTTCTCGCCGTGAGCGTTGAGGTAGTCGATGACTTCCTCGAGCACGTCGCAGAAGGAGCCCATGCACACGACGACACGATCGGCATCGGGAGCGCCGTAGTAGTTGAACAGGCCGTAATCGGTGCCGAGCTTCTCGTTGATCTTCTTCATGTAGCCCTCGACGACGGCAGGGAGCTCGTCGTAGACCTTGTTGCAGGCCTCGCGGTTCTGGAAGAAGATGTCGCCGTTCTCGTGGCTGCCGCGGGTGTGCGGGTGCTCAGGGTTGAGCGCATGGTCGCGGAAAGCCTGGACGGCGTCCATGTCGCACATCTCGGCAAGATCCTTGTAGTCCCACATGGCGACCTTCTGGATCTCGTGGCTGGTGCGGAAGCCGTCGAAGAAGTTAAGGAACGGGGTCTTGCCCTCGATGGCGGCAAGGTGAGCCACCGGCGAGAGATCCATGACCTCCTGGACGTTGCCCTCGGCGAGCATGGCGAAACCGGTCTGGCGACAGGCCATGACGTCGGAGTGATCACCGAAGATGTTCAGGGCGTGCGAAGCGACGCAACGCGCGGAGACGTGGAAAACGCCCGGGAGCTGCTCGCCTGCGATCTTGTACATGTTCGGGATCATCAGGAGCAGACCCTGAGAAGCCGTGTAGGTGGTGGTCAGAGCACCGGCGCCCAGCGAACCGTGAACGGTACCGGCTGCACCTGCCTCAGACTCCATCTCGACGACCTTGACCGGGGTGCCGAAGATGTTCTTGCGACCCTGGGCCGCCCACTGGTCGACATGGTCGGCCATCGGGCTGGACGGCGTAATGGGATAAATTCCCGCTACCTCGGTGTACGCATACGAAACATATGCGGCCGCCTCGTTGCCGTCCATAGACTTAAACTTACGCGCCATATACCCCTCTCCTCTCATATAGGTATACAGGCCCCGGCAATCGCCGGGATATTGGCGTGATGGGATTTTCGTTGTTGCTTCCAATCATCTGGCAGGCGGACTCAGCAGCAGGTACATGGCGTGGAGAGAAGGCATGCCGAGGCGAGGAGGGCTGCACGCGCTCCACAGGCCCAGCTACCCGTCTTGCACATGACCGAGCGCCGCAAAGGCCGCATGCCGGATGCTCCCGGGCACGCCCCGGCGATGGGAAGCGCCCGCAACGGAAATCCGCATGCGGGTTTATTGTACCCCGCCGTCAAGCCATATTTCGGCAAATATAGGTGGCCGGTAAAGGTTTACCTCGGGTGACTATTGTGCGCCCGGCACCGACGGATACAGTCCCCTGGAACCCCACAGCAGTTGCGGTGAAATAGGGACTGTTTTTGCTGTTAACGGCCTTAATCAGTCCCTATTTCACCGCAACTCATTGGGGGGATGAGCTAGAGGGCGCCGAGGAGGATGGCGTAGGTGGTGGATTCGCCGAGTTTGAGCTCGTCGCCGGGGTTGAGCTGGGCGGAGCGGCCGGGCTCTACTTGAATACACACACTCGTGGCCCCGTTTACCACCACGGTGCCGTTCGTGGACGACAGGTCCTCGACAAACCATGCGCCAGAATCGTCGCACCAGATATGGGCATGGCGGGCCGAGACGTCGTCACCGACATCGGTGATGTCGCCCTCCCCCGTTGCCAGCGCGCCGATCTCGACGCCTTCCTCACTCGGCTGAATCCAGCGCGGGGCGCTCACCACGTAGCCGTTTTGCACGCGCAGCAGT
>URRJ01000109.1 GCA_900550205.1 uncultured Collinsella sp.
CGGCCGCGTCAACGCGGGCGGCGGCGGCACCATCGCCTACATCATGGCCAAGTACGGCATGAACGTCATCGACTCCGGCGTTGCCGTCCTGTCCATGCACGCCCTGTGGGAGGTCGCCAACAAGGCCGATATCTACGAGGCCTATCGCGGCTACAAGGCCTTCCTCGAGCGCGCCTAACCAGCCCCTTCATCAGTTGCGGTGAAATACGGACTAAACTGGCCCATAAACGGCCAAAACAGACCGTATTCCACCGCAACTTCCTTTTTGGCAGAGGAGAGTCCATGCTGCAGGTCATCATTTCGCCCGCCAAGCAGATGCGCGCGGCCCAAGATGCTTTTGAAGTCCTGGACATACCGCCTTTTGCGCACGAAACGGCTCGCCTCCACCGCGCACTGCTAGATATCGAACGAAATGAAGGCAGCGGCGGTCTGCAGACGCTATGGAACGTAAGTGACAAACTGCTGGGGCCTTGCCTCAACACCCTGCATGAGTTCGGGCCCATCCTGAAAAACGGCGATCTCGACAATCCCGCACTCGCCCGACACCTCTCCCCCGCCGTCATGTCCTACCACGGCATCCAATACCAAAGTATGGCGCCCGAGGTCATGGATGCCGCACAGCTCGACTGGCTGCAAAACCATCTCTGGATCCTCTCGGGCCTTTACGGATGCGTACGCCCCTTTCATGCCGTTGAACCGTATCGGCTGGAGATGGGCGCAAAGCTTGCCGTCGACGATGCCCGAGACCTCTACGCGTTTTGGGGCGACAAGCTCGCACGGACCATCGCTCCGGCGAGCTCCAACGCTACGATCGTCAATCTCGCCAGCGCGGAGTACGCCAAAGCCGTTCTGCCCCACCTCGCGGGCGACGCCACAGTCGTCACGTGCCTCTTTGGTGAAGGCATCCGCAACGGCAAGCCCATCCAGCGCTCGACCGCCAGCAAAAAGGCGCGCGGCTCCATGGTGCGCTGGATGGCGGAAAACAAGGTCGAGGATGTAAGCGGGCTCACCGCGTTCGACGTTGGCTATCGTCACCTTCCCAAGCTTTCAAATAAAAACACTTTGGTCTTCCTGAACGAACGGGCCTTGTAGGACCACCGCTACTCTTGAATGTACTGCCTAGGCACGACGTCTATTCCGCCAAGCCGTCGGCTTTGGCAATTTCATTTGTCGTGCCGTCCTGATAGGTAATCTTGACATGCTCAACCTCGGACACCTTGACGCCCGACGGAGGCTCCAGACGCCATTCCGTCAGGGCGATATCCATGGTCGTGGGCACATCTCCTTGATCTTTGAGCTTCACCGTCAGCGTTTTGAGCGCCGCGTCAAACGTCACGCGTTCGATTTCTTCGCCTGGAATGGACCCACCACTCAGCTGCAACTGCACAAACTCATCGCGCGGGTACCAATAATCGCCCGGAACGGCGAGCGTATTGGCATTACCGCCAGTACTCCTCACCGTCATAATCGGTAGGCTATCATCGGCCTCAAACTCCCAGGCAGCGCCGCCGCGACCGCCAAACGTCCAAATACAAAAGGCAATCACCAACACGGCAAGCACCGCAAAACCAATCGCGACAAGGCCATGGTGCGCACGGCTTTCCTCGGCCGATACATCCCATTGCGTCTCTCGATATAGATGCTTGTCTTCCATGTACGCCTCCCCACAGGCACGTTCGTTAGGCCAATCGTACCCATTCAGGCTATACTTGAGCCCACTACATAAACGGGGAGCTTGCAGGACAGGACGGCAGGCTGAGATTGGGCGCGCCCGCCCTGACCCGCAAACCTGATATGGGTAATGCCAACGAAGGGAGCCGTGCCAATGAGCACACAGACCGAGTCCAAGCTTGTCACGCAAATCGACTTCGCCCGCGCCGGACAGATCACGCCGCAGATGAAGGAAGTCGCCGAGCGCGAGCATCGCGACCCCGAGTACATCCGCGAGCGCGTGGCCGACGGCCGCATCGCCATTCCCGCCAACATCGTGCACATCAAAAAGGGCATGCGCGCCTTTGGTGTCGGCGAGGGCCTGTCCACCAAGGTCAACGTGAACTTGGGCATCTCGGGCGACAAGGCCGATGCCGCCGAGGAATGGAAGAAGGTCAAGATCGCTGAGGACTTTGGCGCCGACGCCATCATGGACCTCTCCAACTCGGGCAAGACGCGCCAGTTCCGCCAGCAGCTCATCGACGAGACGCCGCTCATGGTGGGCACCGTCCCCATGTACGACGCCATCGGCTACATGGAAAAGCCGCTGGTCAAGCTCACCAAGGACGACCTGTTCGAGGTCGTGCGCGCGCACGCCGAGGACGGCGTGGACTTTATGACCATTCACTGCGGCATCAACAAGTCGGTCACCAAGACCTTTAAGGAGACCGGTCGCCTGATGAACATCGTCAGCCGCGGCGGCTCGCTGCTGTTTGGCTGGATGGAGGTCACCGGCAACGAAAACCCCTTCTACGAGTACTTTGACGAGCTGCTCGAGATTTGCCACGAATACGACGTGACGATTTCGCTCGGCGACTCCTGCCGCCCGGGCTGCCTCTACGACTCCAACGACGCCACCGAGACCGCCGAGATGATCGAGCTGGGCAAGCTGTGCAAGCGCGCCTGGGCAGCCGGCGTCCAGGTCATGGTCGAGGGCCCGGGTCACATGGCGCTTGACGAGATCGCCGCCAATATGAAGTTGCAGAAGCGCCTGTGCCACAACGCCCCGTTCTATGTGCTGGGGCCGCTGGTGACCGATATCGGCGTGGGTTACGACCACATCACCGCAGCCATCGGCGGCGCCATCTCCGCCAGCTCCGGTGCCGACTTCCTGTGCTACGTGACACCAGCCGAGCACCTGTGCCTGCCTAACGCTCAGGATGTGCTCGACGGCCTCATGGCCACCAAGATCGCCGCACACGCCGCCGATATCGCCAAGAAGGTGCCCCACGCCCGCGACATGGACGACAAGATGGGCCAGGCACGTCGCAAGCTCGACTGGGACGCCATGTGGAAGTGCGCGCTCGACCCGGTTACGGGCAAGAAGCGCTACGAGGAGTCCCCCGCCGCCACCGAGGGCACTTGCACCATGTGTGGCAAGATGTGCGCCGTCCGTACCGTCAACAAGGTGTTTGAGGGTACGACGATCGACCTTGGCATGGAGGACTAACCTTATCGCCGCGATTCGCCGCGATCGCCTATAGGCTCACCGCAGCACCTGCCAATTGTTAACTTGTGAACATTTGCCTGCATTTGCGTAAAAATTGCATCTCGCGCCCGGGTTCGGCATATCGCCGGCCCGGGCATCTTTATAATGCGGGGTAAAAGACCCATTTGAATCCGACCGGACAAGGGAGCGAACATGGATCACAGTAAGGTACCAGCCGTTCTATCCATCGCAGGATCCGATTCCAGCGGTGGCGCCGGCATTCAGGCAGACATCAAGACCATCACGGCGCACCGTCTGTATGCCGAAACAGCCATCACGGCCATCACCGCACAAAACACGCTCGGTGTCACCGCCGTGCAGAATGTCTCCCCGGATATTGTCGCGGCGCAGATCGATGCCGTCTTTGACGATATCCGACCCAGCGCCGTCAAGATCGGCATGGTTTCCTCTGCTGAGATTATCGAGGTTATCGCCGACCGCCTGAGTGCCTGGGACGCACAAAATATCGTCGTCGATCCCGTCATGGTCGCCACTTCGGGCGCTCGCCTCATTGCCGAGGATGCCGCCGAGGCGCTCACACGTCGCCTGTTCCCGTTGGCGACCGTCATCACGCCCAACATTCCCGAGGCCATGGCGCTGCTCGACTACGAGGTCGATTCCGAGCGCACGCAGCAAAACGCTGCCATGCTCCTCACCCGCCGCTTTGGCTGCGCGTCCCTCGTTAAGGGCGGGCATTTTGTCAACGAGGCCAACGATGTGCTAGCAGAGCCCGCGCCGCTCGATGACGAGGGCAACCACCTGGGCGATCCGCTCACCACGTGGTTCCGCCACAAGCGCATCGAGACCGGCAACACGCATGGCACCGGTTGCACGCTTTCGTCCGCCATCGCCTGCGCATTGGCACAGGGCATGGATCTTGCCGACGCCGTCAACGCCGGCAAGGCCTACCTAACCGGAGCTCTCGCCGCCGGCTTTGACATGGGCAAAGGTTCCGGCCCCGTCAACCATATGTGGCAGTACTAAGATTCGCAGTCCAAAACCACCGCAAAGGGGACAGACACCTTTGCGGTGGTTCCCACAGGCATCTCGATCCGTAACAGTTAGAGTCCATTTTTCGGCCCACCTGTTACAGATTGAGACATTCAAATTCTGCCGAGAAGATAATCTCGATCTGTAACAGTAACTCGGCAAAATCGACCCTAGATGTTACAGATCGAGACAAACGACCGATATCAACCTGAATAATCTCAATCTGTAACATCTAGCCCGTTTTCGGCCTTACAGCTGTTACAGATCAAGACAAACCAACGAAACAAGCCGCCGCAAGGGGAACTTTTGTACTGGTTTGGGGCTGCACTACTCACCGAGCATCTCTTGGAGCTTGGCTGCCACGGCATGCCCCAAGCTCTCGTGGCTTTCGGGCATCATGTGCAGATAATCGATATCGCCCGGCTCGGCAAAGTCGGCGGCATTCAAAAAGTCGCAGCCAAACTGCTCAGCCACATGCGCGTAGTACTCACCAAAATGTTCCGAGGCTTCTACGGAATGCTCGTCAAAATCGGTCATATATACGTCGGCGATCTGCGGCTTGATCTTGATAGGAGCCATCAGCAGAATGCGCGGACAAGGCGCAGCGTCGGTCCACAGAAACGCGCGGACGGCGCGAATCAGTGCCATGGCGCCACGGGCGATATCGGAGGCTGTCACGCCAAAGACCGTCTTGCAGTCGTTGGTGCCCAGCATAATCACGATCGCGTCCAGCGGCTTATGGGCTTCGAGCAGCATCGGCAGCGCGCGAATGCCGTTGAGGTTGGTGTCCAGATGGCACATATCGTCGCGCACCGTCGTGCGACCATTTAGGCCTTCCTCAATCACATGCCAACCCTCACCCAGGTCACGCTGCACCACACCGCACCAGCGCACATCCTGCGCATAGCGCACTGCGGTGCCGTCGCGCATACCCGCCGGATCATAGCCATAGGTGTTGCTGTCACCAAAGCACAGAACGTTTTTCATCTTGAGTTCCCCATTCCGTAAAAAGCCGACGGGAGCAATCCCTCCCGTCGGCTTGGCATATCACATCGCGCGCACCGCTTACAGGTACTTGCGCCAGTCGTCCTCGTCCTCATCGTCCTCGGCTGCTGCCTGGGCCTGCTCGGCGGCACGAGCGGCTGCGGCGCGGGCGGCAACCTGGGCATAGGACTCCTCGTTGCGCTCGGGGAAGTTTGCCAGCACGTGCTCGAACTTGGCAAAATCCTCGTCCCAGCGCGTAGAGGGCACGGCAAAGAAGACCTGCTTGACCTTGAAGTCGCCCGATGCGAGCTCCTTGCGGAAGAGCTCGGCCACGGCCTCGGCGTCAAAGCCGTTGTTCTCGCAGCCCCAAGCACCCAGTACGAGCTTCTCGCGGCCCAGCTCATCGCAGATAGCAAGCACAAAGCGAATGCGGTCGCGCAGGGCGTCAAGCAAGGCATCGTCGCTCACGCGGTACTCCTGGCGAGCACGCTTGGCGTTGGGTGCAGCGGCGACGATTACGTCGGCATAGGCGTGCACATGCTTGCGGTCGAAGCGCACCGCGGGCACCACCAGCGCACGGTTACGGTACAGATCACAGTTGATGTTGCGGCGACGGTTCTCGCCGTACCATTTACGCTGCTTATCAAGGACATTGTACAGGTACGAATCGGCGCACAGCGTGGCCTCCTGGCCCAGATAGCCCTGGATGTAGCCACCGCCCGGATTGGTGAACGAGGCAAAGGCAAGCACAGCCATGTCGCAGAACTGCGCGTAGCCTCGACCGTTATCCAGAATGGCCTGCGTGGCAGAGGCGTCGAGCACGGTGACCTCGGGCAGGACCGGAGCGGGCTCCTCGGCGGCAGGCGCGGGCTCGGCT
>URRJ01000110.1 GCA_900550205.1 uncultured Collinsella sp.
CCCCCGTCTACGTGAGGGGCCGGGGCGGGAAACATTGGCTCAGGGCTTAGTACCCCGCATGGGCGGCCCCATCGCCGGGGCGGTACCGGGGCGCGGACTCCGTAGACCAAAACCGCGCTCGCTCCAAGCCGATACCGCGCCGAGGGCGGGGCCGTTCAACCTGAAGTTTCTGAAGCCCTAAAAAGGACGTTCAATCTCAATAATCGCAAGCCTAAAAAAGGGGCCGTATCCCGGTATCAGGGGTGCGGCCCCGCTGCTTTAACGTCAACTATGTCAACAACTAAAAAAGGGCGGGGAGGGGCACACGGGCCGATCAGCCCCAACTTTCCCAAGCCCTAAAAAGGGGCCGGAGGAGACGCGGGCGGCGTCGGGGCGAAAAACGGTTTCACCGGAGTTTTGCGGCGATTTTGCGGCATTTCATTGCGGCAAGAGGCACAAATGAAAAACAGGCCAAGCGCTCTAAGCTCTTGACCTGCTGTTTTGCGTGGAGCGGGCAACGGGACTCGAACCCGCGAGTGTCAGCTTGGGAAGCTGATGCCTTACCACTTGGCGATGCCCGCTTGTGTGTTGGCTAGTATAACGCGGTTGTCTTGTTCGATACAAGGGTGACGATAGTTGTTTTAGCTGTGGAGAACCGCTTGGAATTTAAGCCAATTGTGGAGACGAGGGTGCGTGGCGGCTTCTATTCATCACCTTTTACCTGCTCTTTTACTCAATTGTTTTTCTGTCGACCCAATTTGTCAGATATCGGTCAAGCTTTTGGTCAGCTTCCGGTACTTACCCGCATGAACCCCAGCGGTAGCCTCATCCCACGCGTCGCAATCTCCCCGCGCGGCGCACGAGGGATAAGGAGCAGCCATGTCCAACGCACCCACGCACTCTGTCCACAGCGCAATCGTCACAGGCCCGCTGCTCCTGCTCCTCCTTTTGCTGGTCGGTTGCCTGGCTCCCGGAACTGCTCGCGCCATCGACGGGCACGATGCGCTCAACTTCCGCACCATCAGCGAAATGTGCGGGCCGCTGGTCATTGGCAAACACGAGGCACAAGACACCTCGATTTCATACTGCATGAACCAGGGCTATCCCGGCCCCAGCAAGCCCGGAGGACCATGGCGTGCCTACGACCAAGGCTGGACATGGCTCGACGACGAGTTCGCCGCTGTCGTCTGCCATGGATACCCCTTCGCCACATCGTTTGGCGGCCATAGCCTAACGCCCGATCGCGCCCGTGCCGCCACCCAGCTTGCCGTGTGGATGCTTAAAGGAACCACACACCCCGACGGCACTTTTTCGTATACGAACAACGCCGGTATCCCCAGAAGCGGCAAGTTCTACCAAGACGCCGAGATTGTAGCGGCGGCGCGATGGCTCTACGACAACGCCAAAGCTGGAAACATCAGAGCGACGCCGCATCGCGCAAGGCGCTACCACGGCCCCACCTCAAAAGAAGGACGGCACCAAGACATGCTCTATGTCCTGCCCGCCGTTACCGTTTCCTTCGAGAAGCAATCTGCAAACGCTGCAATCACCAGCGGAAACGATACATACCAGCTCGACGGTGCCACCTTTGACATCTTTGAAAGCGCAAGCGACGCGCGTGTCGGAACCATCCAGATGGACGAGAATGGGCGAGCCCAAGCCACGCTGCTGCCCAACACGGCATACTATCTGGTCGAAATAAAGGCACCGGCAGGTTATATGCCACGTCGCGACCGCATCGAGTTTTCCACCTCGAACGATGGTGGGCACGTCTCCATCGTTGAGACGCCAGGTACGATTTCCCTGCGCATCATAAAGCTCGACAAGGCGACAGGCGCCGGCCCTCAAGCGGGAGCATCACTCGCCGGCGCCGAGTTCACCTGTGTTTCGCAGTCAACTCCGGGCTGGACGCGCATTCTCGCCACCGACGATGACGGCCTGGCGGCGTTGGACGATATCCCCCTGGGCACCTTTACCATCTACGAATCAAAGGCCCCCGAAGGCTACCTGCTGTCCGGTGAAACGTGGAGTTATTCCGTCGGTGCCGATCAGCTTGGCGACACCGGCGTCGTTGAGCTCGAGAGTCGCATTTCCGACACCCCCATCGCCTTCGACCTCGAAATCTCAAAGTTCAAAGATCGTGGCGACAGCAACGAATCTGGCATTGAACAGCCGGCTGAGGGCGTTGTCTTTGAGGTCGTCAGCAACAGCTCGCAACAAGTTGTCGGCACGTTGACCACCAATGTCTATGGCTTTGCGTCCACCAAGGACCAACCCGATGCATGGTTTGGCGACGGCATACGCCCCGAAGGCGTTCACGGATCCATTCCTTACGATCGAGCGGGCTACACCGTGCGTGAAGTTCTGGAAACCGTACCCGATGGATTTAAGCAGGCGGGAGAATGGTCTATCTCCGCAGAGCAGTCTACTGATGGGACAACACTGCAATATATCGTGGACAACCATGCCATATCGACACACCTTCAGGTCGTAAAATGTGACGCCCAAACGGGGAATGCCGTACCACTTGCAGGCTTCGCTTTCCAACTGCTCGACAGCAACCATGAGCCTGTTTCCCAAACATGCTGGTATCCAGCTCACTCCGTCCTGAACACCTTCACGACCGACAAAACCGGTTCCGTCACGCTGCCCGAGTCGCTCCGTCCCGGCACCTATTACATTCGTGAGAAAGATGCCGCTGCCCCCTATCTTAGGGGAGAGGATCTTGAGCTTTCGATACCCGTCGATATGAACCTAACACCCGTTGCCATCGCCTCGTTCTACGATCAAACAGCAACCGGCAAGATCGAAATTGTCAAAAGCGACGCTGTGGACAGCAGCGCCCTGGCGGGAGCGGTCTTCGAGATTCGTGCGGCGGAGGATATCACCCGCGCTGACGGCAGCATGGTTGCCCTTGCGGGAGAGACGGTCGCAACCGTCGAGACCGACGAGCAAGGAAAAGCCGACATCAATGGCCTTTCACTTGGATCTGGCATAGCACATTACGAGGTCGTTGAGGTAAGCGCCCCCGAAGGGTATCTGCTTGATCCGACGCCTCACGCCGTTGAGCTCACCTATATCGACCAGGACACGCCGGTCACCTATGCTCGAGTCGAAGTCTCTAACGATTACACCAAGGTTGATATCTCCAAGGCCGATGCCACCGACCAAACAGAGATTGAGGGGGCGCAGCTCGTTCTACTGGACGCGAACGGAGAAACTATCGAAACCTGGACCTCGACCGCGACGCCACATCGTATTGAGCATCTTGCACCCGGCTCCTACACGCTGCGCGAAACGATGTCACCGCGCACCTACGACACGGCCGAAGATGTCACGTTCGAAGTAAAGGAGACCGGAGACATCCAGAAGGTCGTCATGAATGATGCCCCGATTGAAATTATAGGAAAGGCCGACAAGCGCCAAGAAATTGCCCAGCCAGTCGCAAGCGGTCTGACGGCCAACGGCGACGGTAAAAACCGAGCCGCAACGCAGCCCGATACGCGGGGCGAGTTCGCTTACACCATCGACGCTCGTAACGAATCACAAACCTGGGTTGATGAATTTACAATCACCGACGAGCTTGAGTGCGTGTCCACCGGAACTGCCCAGTTCGTGAGTATAGAAACACCCGTCGTCACAGGCGACTACGACGGACGATGCAACATATGGTACCGAACGTCCCCCGGGATCGAACAAGACAGCGTGGAGCAAGCCAATGCCACGCTCGATGACGGACACGAAAATCCTTGGCTCGAAACAGACGAAGTTAAAAATCTCCTTGGTGAAGACGCAAGACTTGTCGACTACGACGGTTGGCATCTTTGGAAGTCCGACATATCCACGAGCGAATCGACGACGCTGGCTGTCAATGACCTTAACTTACCAAAGAATACACAGGTGACGGGCTTACGCATTGAATACGGTTCCGTATCTGCCGACTTTACGACACGATCCGACACCTCGACATGGAGCCGTGATGAACTGAAGGACGAGCACGATGATCTGGATGACGCCGCAAGATCGCTCGACTCGCAGACGCACGGAGCGCTGGTTCATATGACCGCCACGGCATCCTATGTGCCCGAAAAGGCCATAACCAACGGCGTCCGCGTCGACCTTTGCCGCAATGGGGGCGGCAATAAGCTCGAGTCCCACGATGAAGATCGCGTTATCCAACGCTGCACGTTGTCCCAAGACCTGCCATCGACGGGCTCCGCTCCCCTTGCCGCATTGATGACCGCCCTTATGACCGCGGGCGGCGCGGCCATCTGGCTTGCCAAAAACAGGTCTGCGGCTGCAACACGCTAACCGTCCAATAAAACGGGGGGAGCCAGTCTCCCGGCTCGCCCCGTATACAGGCATTTTTGATACGAAGGCTCGCGCCTACTCGGTCGAAGAGCCGCCATCGATGGTGGCCTGATCAGTCGCGTCGATGCCGTCGGCACCCACAGACTGCTCCTGCTTCACCTCTTCGCTAATCGCAGACTCGGACGTGGATCCCTTAACGCCCACAAAGTAGGCAGCACCAAAACCGAGGGCAACGGCAATCAGGGTCAAAATCAGATACACGGGCCAATGGCGCTTAATATACGAAAACACGCTGACTCCTTAGAACTGCCTACGAGCGACGAATAACCTCGGTCACAACCTCGGACACCGTAGCGATGTTCGTCGGGTTGACGTTGTAGGGCAGGTCGTCCTCGGTACGAGCGCAAGCCAGGCGAGGACCGTCCACGCCTGCAATCGTAAGGGCGCGGCGGCTCGCCTCGAGGGCGGCATACGCATCCGTCTTGGCATAAGGCATCTCGAATGCACCGCAGTCGACATGGAACGCCTTGCAGACCTTGCTGACCAGGTTCATGATACGGCGGTCGCCCTTAAGCAGCTGTTGTTCGCCCTCGACCGTCACGACCGAAATCCTGCCGGCTCCGATGGACTCAAGGTTGATAAAGAACACGCCGCGAAGCTTATCGCGATGAGAGGCCAGGAAAGCCTTCATGCCGGCACCATCGCAATCGGAAGCACCCGTTGCAACAAACCAAATATCATGGCCGAGCAACTCATCGTCACCCATAGAGGCAACTGCCGCGACCATATCCTCATTCGATGCACCATCGGAAGACGTAGCGCCGCCCTTCCAGCCGTCGTCATCGTCTTCAAAGTTATCCCACGAACCGATGCCGCGGCCAGACTTCTTGGCATCGTAGTCATCATCGACACCAAGCCAGTCGCTCATGCTGTCCTGGTCGCTCTTTTTCTTGCGCCCAAACAGGCCGCCGATGCCGCGCTTTTGGGGCTTCGGGGTCGTCACGGGAGCCGAGATGGTCTCGAGCGGCTGCACATCTGGTGCAATGGGCATAGAGGGCGCCACCGGCGCCGATGAGGGCTCCGAGCCCTGTGCCGTAACAAAGGGATCGTCAGTCTGCGCCGAAGGATCGGGCAGGTCAAACAGCGACGTACGAGACGCGACGTTGGCCTGCTGCATCGAGGACAGCGACGGGTCGGGGACGGAGGCCAGCGGCGACGATGAAGGCGCGGGCGCGGAGGCCGGATCGGGGATATTCATCTGCGGGCGCGACGGCACACGAGACGAAATCTGGGCCATGAGGGAATCGACTGTCTCGTCCTGCGTGGGGGCGGCGTTGGCTACCGTGGCGCCGGGATCGCTCGGCGTGGGCATGGTAAAGATCTGCGTAGAGTAGGGCCTGGATTCACCAGCCTTGGGAGCTTCATCGACCGTAGAGGAATTCGGCTCCATAACAGGCACCTCGGCTTGCTCGGGCACATTATCCTCAATAGAATCAGCCGCATCGTCAACCGCGTCTTCGGTAGCGGCAGCTGCGTCCTCAGCCTCATCGGAGACGGAAATGGGCTCGGCGATCGCAGTGCCCTGCTTCTCGAACGTCATCGTGGCATCGAAGGACACAGTGTTATCGACCGGCTGCTGCGCGTCAAAGGACGTCGTCGCCTCCGCGACGTCAGCGGACGTCGGCTGCGAGGCCTCGAAAGACGTCGT
>URRJ01000111.1 GCA_900550205.1 uncultured Collinsella sp.
CCGCGTGGCCAGCGGCCGCTACATCGCTGTGGTGGAAGAGCGCCAGCTGGAGCAGTTCGCCAAGCGCGGCTACGACGTGACCGTCTATGAGGCGAGCGATCATCTGGGCGGCCAGATTGTGCTGGCGGCCGCACCTCCGCGCAAGGATGAGATCATGCGCTCGGTCGAGTACTACGAGAAGATTCTGCCTGGCCTGGGCGTGAAGGTTGAGCTCAACCATGTCGCTACTGCTGAGGACCTCAACGCTGCCGACGCCGCGATTGTGGCCGTGGGCGCGCACGACGTGGTCATCCCCGTTCCGGGTGCCGACTCGGACAAGGTCGTCTCGAGCTGGGACGTGCTGGCCGGCAAGGTGGAGCTCAGTGGGCGCGTCGCCGTCATTGGCGGTGGCCTGGTGGGCACCGAGACTGCCGAGTACCTGCTGCAGCGCGGCTGCGAGGTGGCGATCGTGGAGATGCTCGACAAGATTGCCGCGGGCGAGTCCGAGACCATTCTGCCGCTGATTATGAGCGATTTTGCAGAGCACAACGTGGAGCAGCACGTGAAGACCCGTCTAACCGCCGTTACCGACGAGGGCGTGGAGGCTATTCGTACTGCCGAAGACGGCACCGAGGAGCCGGTGAAGATTGCCTGCGATTACGTGGTGATGGCCGTGGGCTCCAAGGCCAACGCGTTTGACCTGGACGGCGTGACGGTGCCCGTGACCTGTGTGGGCGACTGCTCGGGCGAGCGCACCGCCGACATCGCGAGCGCCATTCGCACGGCATATCACGCGGCCAACGAGCTGTAGTTAACTTCGCGGCCAGGCGGGGCGGTAGCACGGATCTGCCTCGCCCGACTGCGTCCCATGGGGTGTCAACCGGGGCGGGGTCTGCAAGCGCAGCAGGTCCCGCCCTTTTTGTTTTGCTCCGGTGGAGGGCAGTGCGCGGTAATCATGAGGAGTGAGGACATCTACTACCTTGCAGGCCACTCAAAATTATTGGGGGAGGGGTTAATAATTATATCCTCTATACCAAAAGACATAAAGAGATGCCAATTTTGGTGACAAGCGAATGACGATTAGCTGCGAGTCAGCTACCAGCGTAAATAATCGATAAAGAAACGTCGTAAATTGGTGCCAAATGCCCAGATAACGCCGCGTCTATTTTAATTAACTGTTTTGAGCAAACAGTAAAATGCTACTATCTAACTTGCACGTAAGAAAGCAGATTAACGGTTAAGGCTAAGAAGTGGCAGGTATGTCGGAAGCAACTAGGACTCGCACGCATGCGCCCGAGGTTAGGCAGCGCGCCGTCGAGATCCTCCAAGAGGGGGTCGGTCACCGCGCCCTCGCCGCAAAGCTTGGCATTCCCCAGGCCACGGCTCGTCAGTGGGCCCGCGCATATGCCGTGGGCGGTGCCGACGCCGTGCTCAATGCGGGCGCTCGCCATCACACCTATTCGTACGACGTAAAGCTCGCCGTGGTTAAGGACCGTCTGGAAAACGGTCTGACGGTTCGCGAAGCCATGATCAAGTATAAGATTCCAAGCGAGTCTTCGGTTAAGGCCTGGTGCCGCCAGTATCGCGAGAGCGGTGAGTCCGCACTGGTCGATAAGCCGCGGGGTCGCAAGCCGCGCGTTAAGCAGGCAGAGTAGCAAGAGGGTGCGCCCACGAGGCGCATTTTTCTTGCCGCGCCAACTTTTCGAACCGCCGCGAGCCTATCGGGGCATCCTTCAACGTGGCCAATAAACCGCACACAGTGGCCCGCGCGCCCGTCGCTGCGGTAAGGAAACGTCACCCTCTACTCCAGTGCGGACAGACTCCTTACCCTGTACGCCTAAAACTCCCCAGTTGACCGAAAACCTGCCGCCGTTGCTCCTCAATTGAGCTATAACGTTAAACAATTGCAGCGTTTTTGCATGGGGGAGTGATGGTATGACGCTACTGTATTTCCTTACCCTGTTTCCGCTGGTACCGGCGCTGGGCATGCTGCTCGCGCGCGGTGACCGCGCCCGCGATGCGGTGGGGCTCATAGGTTCCGGCATTATTATGGCGGTGACAGTTGTAGTCGCCGTCATGTTTTTTGGCACGGGTCCGCAGAGCTTTGAGGTTGCCCCCGGCACCTCGCATGTGCTCTCGATCATCAGCTCCGTCATCGACGTAATTCTGTGCGCCGTCATCCTGTACAACGCGCACAAATATAAGAACGCGCTTACCACGGTGCTCGGCGTAGTCCAGCTGGTGGGTTCGCTCGCCTTTGCAGCCATGACGCTGCCCGCGGCCGAAGCCGTCACGGCGACGCCGCTCTATCTGGATTACATGAGTGTGATCATGGTCCTCGCCGTCGGCATTGTCGGTAGCCTTATCTGTATCTACGCCTTGGGCTACATGAAGGATTTCCAAGCGCACGACGAGCACGAGGCCGCGCTGCGCGGGCAGACCGCGCCCGACCGTCGCCCGCAGTTCCTGGCGCTTATGTTCCTGTTCCTCTCGGCCATGTTCGTCATCGTGACGAGCGACAACCTTGAGTGGCTGTTCTGCGGCTGGGAAATCACCACCGTGTGCTCGTTCCTCATGATTGGCTACACGCGCACGCCCGAGGCCATTAAAAACGCCTTCACCCAGATCATCCTGAACATGCTGGGCGGCATCGCGTTTTTGGCGGGCCTTATGTTCCTGCACGTCAACGGCATGCCGTTGACCATCTCGGGCATGATCGAGCTTTCCGGCGCCGGAACCGCGCAATCCGCGCTGCTGGTGATGCCGGTCGTTCTGCTGTCGCTCGCCGCACTCACCAAGGCCGCACAGATGCCGTTCCACACTTGGCTGTTGGGTGCCATGGTTGCCCCCACGCCCACGAGCGCCCTGCTGCACTCGTCCACCATGGTCAAGGCCGGCGTGTTCCTGATGGTTAAGCTGAGCCCGCTCTATGCCATCTATCCCGTGACCGGCTTTATGGTCACGAGTGTGGGTGCCATCACGTTTTTGCTCGCTGCCCTCATGGCCATCTCGCAGAGTAACGCCAAGCGCGTGCTCGCGTACTCCACCATCTCCAACCTGGGCCTCATCAGTGCCTGCCTGGGTGTCGGCGCGCCCGAGGCCGTGTGGGCCGCCATCTTTCTGATCCTGTTCCATACGGTGGCAAAGTCGCTGCTGTTCCTGTGCGTGGGCACGGCCGAGCATCATATCGGCAGCCGCAATATCGAGGACATGGACGGTCTGTTCAGCCGCATGCCGCACCTGACGCGTCTGATGATGCTGGGCATTATGGGCATGTTTGTGGCGCCGTTTGGCATGCTCGTGTCCAAGTGGGGCGCCCTGGTGGCGTTCGCGCAGACCGGCAACGTGCTCATGATCATGGTACTTGCCTTTGGCTCGGCCGCGACGTTTTACTTCTGGGGCAAGTGGCTTGCCAAGCTTTCGGGCGTCGACCCCACGGCTCAAAACGTTGAGGTCAATGTCCATAAGACCGAATGGATGGCGCTCAACACCATCGCCGCGCTGCTGATTCTGTGCTGCGTGGCGTTCCCGGTTATCTCGAGCGGCCTGGTGTCGCCTTACTTGGCCATGGTGTTTGGCCGCGTGCCGTACGTTATTGGCAAGGACGCCATGTATCTGATGGTGGTTATCGTGGCGTTTATCGCCGTGGTGCTGCTGACGTCATTCCGCGTGAGCAACAAACCGCATGTAAACGTATATCTTTCGGGTGTGGGAACCGACAATTACCGCCATTTCCGTGGCTCGATGGGACACGAGGTGAAGGCCGAAAAGCGCAATTGGTACTCGGAGGACGCCCTTGGCGAGAAGCGTATTGGCCCCGCGGGTAGCGTCGTGTGCTGCAGCATTATCTTGTTTGCGCTGCTGTGCTGCGCGTGGATTGGGCCCGAGCGGCTTGCCATGAGCGCGCCCTCGGTGCTGCGCGGCAAGTATTTCGAAGGCTCGGGCGTCGTGGGCATCTTTATAGGCACCGTGGCGTTTGCCTTGATTGCGCCGCTTGTGGGTGGCCTGATCGACGGCGTTGACCGCAAACTTTCGGCCCGTATGCAGGGCCGCGTGGGCCCGCGCCTGCTGCAGCCCTTCTACGACGTTGCCAAGCTGCTGCGCAAGGCCCCTGCCAGCGTAAACACCATGGATGATACCTACATGGCGTGCGCGCTCATCTTCACCGTCGTGGGCGGCGGCATCTTTGTGTCGGGCTCCAACACGCTGCTGTGTGCCTTTATGGTGACGCTCGCCGCGATCTTTGTGGTGCTGGCGTCCGCCTCGACGCAAAGCCCGTTTGCCCAGGTTGGCGCCGATCGTGAGTTGCTGCAGGTCATGAGTTACGAGCCCGCCGTTCTGCTGATGAGCGTGGGCCTGTATCTTGCCACCGATAGCTTCGATTCCATTGCCGTGACAGGGCAGTCAGCCCCCATCATCGTGTACAGCGCGCCCATTTTCCTTGCGCTGCTCGCGGTGCTTACCATCAAGCTGCGTAAGTCGCCGTTCGATCTTTCGTACTCGCATCACGCGCATCAGGAGATCGTCCAGGGCGTCGCCACCGAAATGAGTGGCGGCACGCTGGCCAAGATGACCCTTATGCACTGGTGCGAGACCGTGTTGTTTTTGATGTGGGTGGGCATGTTCTTCGTCTGGGACAACCCGGTGAGCTGGGTGGTCGCCCTGGTCGTGATGGTCGCGACGTATTTTGTCGAGGTACTGATCGATAACACCTTCGCACGCAGCACCTGGCGCAGCTGCTTTAAGCTCGGATGGGGCGTGGCGCTGGTGTATGGCCTGCTCAACCTTATGCCCATCCTCGTCGACGTGTTTATTTAGGAGGCGGCATCCATGGATCATAAAATGTCGCGCTCGCCGTGGGTTATTCATTACGACGGCTCGAGCTGCAACGGATGCGATATCGAGGTGCTGGCCTCGCTCACGCCGCTGTTCGATGCGGAGCGCTTTGGCGTGGTCAACACCGGCAACCCCAAGCATGCGGACATCTTTTTGGTGACGGGGTCGGTCAATGCCCAGAACCTGCCCGTCGTGCGCCAGATCTACAACCAGATGCTCGAGCCCAAGTGCGTGGTGGCCTGCGGCATCTGCGCGTGTTCGGGCGGTGTATTCCGCGATGCCTACAACGTGATCGGCGGCGTGGACCGCGCGATTCCCGTGGACGTGTACGCGCCCGGATGCGCCATTCGCCCCGAGACGGTGATCGATGCCATCGTGGAGGCGTGCGGCATTCTGGACCAGAAGGAGGCCGTGATGCGCGCCGGCGGCGATCCACTCACCGTGGGCGGTGCCGCTACCTGGGACGGTGGCGTTGAGCTGGGCGAGGATGGGTTTGTGGCTGCTGCGGGGGCCGGGGCTGACGATGCGCCTGCTGGGACGTCCGCGGCCGGCGACGCGCCCGTCGCTGCAAAGGAGGCCGAGTAATGCAAAAGGCTATCTATACCACCGTCGGGATCGATGAGCTCCTGTCGCATGTCCAGGCTCTCAAGGGTGTTGGCGCGCGCTTTGTGCAAATGCACGCCGAGCGCAACGTCGACGACGGCACGTATCGCCTGGTCTATACGTTTATCAACGTCCGCGCCGCGCAAGAGCAGATTGCCCAGGACGGTAGCTATGCGATTGAGAATCTGGTGGTCGAGGGCATCGACCAGTACCAGGAGATCCCGTCCATCAGCTCGTATTACCCCGCGGTGTTCCCGTTTGAAAATGAGGCACACGACCTGTTCGGGCTTGCCATCACCGACATGCAGATCGACTTTAAGGGCTTTTTCTACCAGGTCTCGACCGCTGAACCCATGAGCGTTATTACGCCCGAGGTGAAGGCCGCGCGCGAGAAGGCCATGAAGGTCCGCGCGGCTGCCGAGGCCAAGGCGCGCAAGGCCGCTGCCGAGAAGGCCGCTGCG
>URRJ01000112.1 GCA_900550205.1 uncultured Collinsella sp.
CGCGGACTCGCGGGGGAGCGAGCGCACGTCGGCGTCCAGGCTGCGGCAGATCTGGCGCGAGTCGATGACGATGATCTTGCCGGCACGGCGCGCCTCGGCGTAGCCGTCCAGGTGAATCTTGAACCAGCTGTCCTCAAAGGCAGCGTTGTGCGCCATATACGGATACTTCTTCATGAGCTTGAGCAGCTGCTTCTGCAGTTCCTTGTTCTCGCGGAACGGCTTTTTGCCGTCGATGTCGTCCCAGGTAATGTGGTGGATATTCGACAGCGGCACGTCCTCGCCGCGATAGATATCGGGCAGACCGCAGTAGTGCGCCTCGGCGTCGTGCGGGATGGCGTCGCTCGTGAGGTCCATGATTTCCCAGCCCACGTTGATGATATAGCCGCGCTCGGGCGCACGGCCGGTGGTCTCGATGTCGATGCCCAACACGGTGCCCTGGATGGGCTTGCGGGCGTAGGCCACGCCGAGTGCGTCGCGGTCGCCGCGGATCTCGCGCATGACCGATGCGGCGGTACGCTTTTGCATCTTACCGATGGCCGCGCAGGTGTCGGCATCGGACAGACCACGCGAAAGCGTCGCAGGCGTCACGTTGCGCAGGCGCGCCTCGCCGATCTGGTCGCACAGGTCGCGGTTGCGATCGGCCAGGTCGCGCACGGTGGCAAAGTCGAAGCCGGGATCGCCCTCGGCGGTAAAGTACTCGGTCTCGAGCACCTTGAGGGCCTCCTCGCCCTTCTGGCGCTCGGACTCCATGGCGCCGTGATCGCCGTAGATAAACATGGGAATAAACGGCTGGCGCTCGTATTCGAGTGCTTGCGATACGTTCATATGCTGCTCCTTGGATGGGCCGCGTTGTGCGGCTCGGGTTTGTCGAGTTATGGCGAGAAGATAGTTTACCATGGGCAACTATTGGCATCGCGCCTAGGACAATTACAATACCCTAGTTGACCGCTAGGACTTTTACAATGCTGCCGAAAGACACGAAAGGTTCCATCCGTCATGGATTTGCTGATTGATATTTTGCTCGACGCCGGCAAGGATACGTTGTCGCTGGTGCCGTTTTTGTTGGTGACGTATTTAGCTCTTGAAACCCTTGAGCACGTTGCAGGCGACCGCGTTAACGGGGCCATCAAGCGCGCCGGTGCTGCAGGTCCCGTGGTTGGCTCGCTGCTGGGCATGGTGCCGCAGTGCGGATTTTCGGCCATGGCAGCAACGCTGTACGCCGGCCGTGTCGTGACGCTGGGTACGCTGGTCGCCGTGTTTCTCTCGACCTCCGACGAGATGTTGCCGCTGTTGCTCGCCGAGCAAGTTCCCGTGCAGACCATGGCGATGCTGCTCGCCTCGAAGGCGCTGATCGCTCTGGTCACGGGCTTTATCGTGGATGCGGCTATCCGCGGCCTTCGTCGTAATGCCCGCGCGCATGCGGCTATTCGCCGTACCGTGCTGGGGACCGCGGCCAATCCGGCTCATGTGAACTGCGCGCACGACGACCATACCGGGGGCGACATCATTGACGAAGTGGCCGAGGCGGGCGTAAGTGTCGATCACATTCATGAGCTGTGCGAGCGCGATCATTGTGGCTGTGACGAGGATGAGGACGAGGACGATCACGGGCATGGGCACGAACACGGCCATGAGGGAGAGCATGAACACCATCATGACCACGGTCACTCCCACTCCCACGAGGGCGCGCCCCTCCTGGCAATCATCCGCAGCGCTATCTCGCACACCGTGCAGGTATCGGTATTCATTTTCCTGGTGACGCTGATTCTGGTCGCCGTGCTCGAGACCTTTGGCGAGTCCGCAATCGAGCAGTTCCTGCGCGGCAACGAGACGCTCGCTGTCCTGGGTACGGCGCTTGTCGGGCTGATCCCCAATTGCTCGGCCAGCGTGGTCATCACGCAGCTGTACCTGGAGGGCGCGCTGCAGCTGGCGCCGATGCTCGCCGGTACGCTCATTTCCGCCGGCGTGGGCTACCTGGTCCTGTTCCGCACCAACCGCAGCGCTCGCGAAAACACCGTGTTCCTGGTCATGATGTACGTTATCGGCGCCGGCTGGGGCCTCATCCTATCCGCCTTCGGCCTCTAAGTAGGTCTAACAAAACGGGCTTCAAAATAGCCATGCTCGGTGCCTGCGCAATGCGGCGACGCATGGCATTTTGAAGCCCGTTTTTTTGAGTCATGGATTCCGAGCGCTCATACCGCCCAAAACAAAAGGTAGATTTCCGGGCATATCCCAAAAATCTACCTTGGTTAGCGCAGCAGCTCGGTGAGGTTGCGCTTAAAGCGAGCGCGGTCTTCGCTGGTGAAAGCTGCCGGTCCGCGGGTGCGACCGCCGGCGCGACGCACCTTCTTTTCCTCGTGACGAATAAACAGCTGCATGTCGATGGTCGCCTTGTCGTACACGCGCCCGCGCACACCGATTGCGACGGCATCGCGGCCGAGCACCATGCTCGCCAGGCCAATGTCCTGCGTCACGACCACGTCGCCCGCCTGCAGGCGTTCGACAATGGCGAAGTCGGCACTATCGGCGCCCACGCTCACATCGAGCGTGGTGACCCAAAAGCCGCGTCGCGCGTGCTCGGCATCGCGCGGATCGTCACGGCGAATGTGGCGTTCCAGGTTTTGCGTGCTGTTGCCGGCGATAACCACGGCAACGCCCGCCCGCCGCGCGCAGTCGATTGACTCGCGCGTAACCGGGCAGGCGTCGGCATCAATAAAGAGCGTTCTTGGCATCTAGTGCACCAGTTTGCCAAACTGAATGGCGCGGACAATGAGCGTCACGCCAAACACCAGGAGCGCGGCGCCGCTAAAGTTGACGAGCATCTTTGCCGACCACAGCGGATAGATAAACACGAACATGCCGGCGATGATGGAGAGCGCGCCGCTCAGGATGGCGAGGCCGCGGTTAGACGAAAGCTCGGACTCCAGAATGGACATGACACCTTCGACAATCCAGCCAAAGCCAGCCACGACCACCACGAGCGTGGTGAGCGTTGCGGTCGAGAAGGCCTGATTGCGCAGGATTATGACGCCGCCCAGAATGATGAGCAGGTTGGAGATGATGCTCGTCACGCGCCAGCCGGCGGGCAGCAGCGGCTCAAAAATGGCGGTGAACAGCCTAATGGCTGCTGTGATTATAAAGTAGACGCCCAGGACAGTCGTCAGGAAGATGAGGGACTTGGCGGGCGCAAACAGCAGCGCGATGCCGGCGATGAGCGCGATGACACCCGTGATGGCGTAGATCCAACGCACGGCCTTGATTGCCTTGCCTGCCATGCTTTTCTCGTCAAATCCAAATAGGTTCGACTGCTGGTCATCGTTCTTAAAGATGCCCATAATGTCTCCTTTCCGTGCGGCGTTTGCCGTGATCGTTGTTTTTGCGGCGTATGCCGCAGCTGCTGCAACAAGTATCGCCCAAGGGCGCTGGCGTATGGGCCGGGGAGGGCGAATTGCCGCCCCATCTTCCCGAATTGTTACTTTTGTCCCCGCTTTAGTGGAGAGTATTCAACAGCTGTGGAACATTATGCCGTTGAGTGTAATTGCATACGTTTTGGGTTAGATTCTCCTAAGAACAATTGTCTTTTATTGGGGGTCCCTATGAACGAAGCTGTTCCCGCGGCGCCGTCGAGTGCGGAGTCGATGGCAAAGCAGGGTTGCGAAAAGCTCGGCTTGGATACGTTTGATGCGCTGGTTCGCCGTGCCCGTACGTGCCGTCGCTTTGACGAGTCCATGCGCGTGCCGCGTGAGTTTTTGCTCGAGCTGGCGGAGCTGGCGCACCTGACCCCGTGTGGTGCCAATGCTCAGCGTCTTCGTTTTCATGTGGTGAGCGGTGCCGAGGACTGCGCGCGTGTGTTTGACGAGCTCGCATGGGCCGGCGCGCTTAAGGATTGGCCGGGTCCTGCCGAGGGCGAGCGCCCGACCGGCTACATCGCGATTCTGGCCGAGCGCACCGTTCCGGGCAAGCCTGCCGCTCCCATTACCGAGGTCGACACGGGCATTGCCGCGCAGACGATGATGCTCGCCGCCCGCAGCGCCACGCCCGAGGTGGCAGCCTGTATGTTCAAGGCCTTTACGCCCCATGCGATTGATGCCATGGGGCTCGATAGCGACAAGTATGAGCTCAGGCTGATCATGGCCTTTGGCGTTCCGGCCGAGACGCAGACGATCGATGCGATCGATTCCAACCCCGACGGCTCAATTAATTACTGGCGTGACGAGGCACAGGTGCACCACGTGCCCAAGCGTCCGCTCGCCGACGTACTGGTGTAGTTGAGCGTCGCCACGGCGTGATTCGGCGGTAAACCACCACAAAGGTGCCTGTCCCCTTTGTGGTGGTACGAGGGGAGGGCGTGTGGCAGATCTGTATTTGGTGCGGCATGGGCAGACCGAGCTCAATGTGAAGAACATTTTGCAGGGCTGGCATGATTCGCCACTTACGGCGCGCGGACGCGAGCAAGCGCTGGCGACGCGTGCGGCGTTTGCGGCGCGTGACCTGGCCTTTGATTACGTGTATTCCTCGCCGTTGGGTCGGGCACGGCGTACGGCCGAGCTTATCGTTGGCGAGGGCCGTTCCATTGCGCTGGTCGACGACCTGCGCGAGTGGCATTTGGGCTCGTTGGAAGGTACATCAAACCGCGAGATGCCGCCGCAGCCCTGGGGTGAATATCCGGTGGCCTTTGGCGGCGAGTCGGAAGCGCAGCTCCGGGCGCGTATGGTCGCGGCGCTGTCCCGTATTATGGCCCGGCCGCAGCACAACTGCGTGTTGGCAGTCTCCCACGGCTCTGCCTGCCAGGAGTTTCTTGAGTACGTGACCGGCGGGGGAGAGCAGCCCGACAACGGCGCCGTGCTTCATTTTGGCTATCGCGACGGGGCGTTTTCGCTCCTTGATTAGTAACGAACGAAAGGACCCCTATGAGTAAAGACCTGTATCTGGTCCGTCACGGGCAGACGATATTTAACCTCAAGCGCATCATCCAGGGCTGGAGCGACTCGCCGCTCACGCAGCTTGGTTGCGACCAGGCGGCGCGCGCCGGCATGTTTTTGCGTGCGCGCGGCATTGAGCCCGACCATGCCTACACCTCGACGCTGCATCGCACTGAGCAGACTATCGCCAACCTGTGGTCGGGCCTTGCCTACGAGCGCCTGGACGGTCTGCGCGAGTGGTTCTTTGGCGACTTTGAAGCCGAGCGCGTGATGCTTATGCCCGAGCGCCCGTGGCGCGACTTCTATTGCCAGTTTGGCGGCGAGGGTCAGATGCAGGTGCGTGAGCGCATGGTGGCGACGTTGACCGATCTTATGCGACGCCCGGATCACGAGTGCGTGCTCGCGGTGAGCCACGGCTCGGCCATCAAGGAGTTTTTGGACCACGTGAGGGGAGCGGCGGCCGACGAGCGCGAGCGCGTACCGGGCAACTGTTCGGTGCTGCATTTTGCGTTTGACGATGCGGCCGATACGTTTGACCTGGTCGAAGTCTTTACGCAGGAGGATTACGCGCGCGAGCTGGGGCTAGAGTCGCTCGTGGCGGCGGCAGGTCCGCAGCGTGGATAACGCTGGCGTTGCGGTGCGGTTTGCTGTCGTAATTGTTTGATGCGAAAGGGGCGGAGGTGCATGCACGGGCATTGCATCCCCGCCCCTTGCTTGTTGAGCTGCCGAGTCTTTGCGCTAAGCGTTTAAGCCTGGCTAGAACCACCGTGCAATTTGGTGGGTGAGCAGGCCCATCGGGACCTGCGGCGCGGCGCCGCTGACCAGAGCGGCGGGGAATAGCGCGGCGACGGTAAAGTTGAACGGTTCTTTGCCCG
>URRJ01000113.1 GCA_900550205.1 uncultured Collinsella sp.
GGCGAGCCTGCTGCCGTCGAGCCCGCTCCCGCCGCAGAGCCCGACCCCGAGCCGGCAGAGCCTACGACGGCCGATTTGTATGCCCGTCGTCCCCGCAAGCGCAAGGCCGTTGTCGACCAGCTCGCCCGCGAGCTCGAGGCCGAGGACGACGCCGCTGCTACCACCGATGCTCCGAAGGGAGGCGACGAGTAATGCCTATCGGACCTGCTCGAATGCCGCTTCTCGATCACCTGGGGGAGCTTCGTCGTCGTTTGACGATCATCGTCGTATCCGTGTTAGCCGCGACGATCGTTATGTATTTCGCCACTCCCGTGATCGTTGATATCCTCGAGGCCCCGATTGTACCGTTCGTGCCCGACGGTGAGTTCTTTATCACGAGTTCGCTTGGTGGCTTTGCCATTAAGTTTGGCATTGCCATAAAAGTTGCCGTGGTCATGTGCACGCCCATGATTGTCTGGCAGATTTTGGCGTTTTTCCTGCCAGCGCTGCGTCCCAACGAGCGCAAGTGGGTCGTACCCACGGTGCTTGTCGCGACCGTCCTGTTCTTTATTGGCGCCATTTTCTGCTATTTCATCATCATCCCCGCCGGCTTTGAGTGGCTCATTGGCGAGACCTCCGGTATTGCCACGGCACTGCCCGATCTCGAGGATTACATCAATATCGAGATTCTTCTTATGATCGGCTTTGGCATTTCTTTTGAGCTGCCGATCGCGGTGTTCTACCTTGCTGTGTTCCAGATCGTTCCCTATGCCAAATTCCGTGCTGCTTGGCGCTACATCTACGTCTGTATGCTTGTGGTCGCGGCATCCATTACTCCGGATGCCTCGCCGGTCACGTTGATGCTTATGTATGCGGCAATGCTTTCCCTCTACGAGATCTCGCTCGCAGTCACGCGTATCGTCGTGGTGGCTCGCGGCGGCAAAAAGGCCCTCACGACGAGTCGCGTTGGCTTTTTTAGCGATGACGACGAGGACGATGAGGAGTAAATCGGTATGCACGAGGTTGGCATTGTCAACGGCATACTCGATACAGTGATTCGTGCGGCGCGTGGGGCGGGGGTCTCGCGCGCCGTTTTGGTAACGCTGCGTATCGGGGATATGACCGAGGTCGTGCGCGAGGCGCTTGACTTTGCGTGGGAGACGTTTCGTGACGAGGACCCGCTCACGCAAAGTTGCGAGCTTGCGGTAGAGGAGGTCCATCCGCAAAGCGAGTGTCTGGACTGCGGTGAGGTTTTCAATCATGACCGCTTCCACTGCCGCTGCCCCCAGTGCGGCGGCGCCAATGTGCGCCTCCTGCACGGCCGCGAGCTCGACATCGCAAGTATCGAAATCGAAACCCCCGATGATTAGCCCATCAGCCATCTGGGGACGGGGTATAAAGGGGCAGAAGTAAGGAGTGCTGAGTATGGCCGAGAAAACGATTGATATCGCGTCGCCGATTCTGTCGCGCAACGAGCGCCTGGCAGATAAGCTGCGCAAGCGTTTTGAACAGACGAACACCTACGTGATTAACGTGCTGTCGAGCCCCGGCTCGGGCAAGACCACCACGATCCTGGGCACCAACGAGCGCCTGCGAGATAAGGCCGGCTTGCGCTGCGCCGTTATCGAGGGCGATATCGCCTCGGATGTCGACGCTATCACCATGAAGGAAGCCGGCATGCCCGCCATCCAGATCAACACGGGTGGCCTGTGCCATCTCGAGGGCAACATGATCATGGAAGCCGTCGACGCCTTCGACCAGGCTGTGGGCCTGGAAAACATCGACGTCATCTTTATCGAAAACGTGGGTAACCTGGTGTGCCCGGTCGACTTTGACCTGGGCGAGAACCTGGCCATCATGATCCTCTCGGTGCCCGAGGGTGACGACAAACCCATTAAGTACCCGGGCATCTTCCAACACGCCGGTGCACAGTTGCTCAACAAGGTCGACGTGGCCCCGGCTTTCGATTTTGACATGGATAGGTATACTAAGACACTCGATGACCTCAATCCGCAGGCGCCGCGGTTTGCCGTGAGCGCGCGCAAGGGCGAGGGCATGGATGCCTGGTGCGATTGGCTCATCGGGCAGATTGAGCAAGCAAGGGCGTAAATCGGCCGCCATACAGGTGGGCGTAGCCGCAGAGACACAAGATAGGAGCCTCTTTTGAAGCTCATCATCGCCGAGAAAAATGACGCCGCACGTCAGATTGCCGAGCGTCTGTCCACGGGCAAACCCAAAAAGGACAAGGTGTACAACACCGCCATCTACCGTTTTGAGTGGAAGGGCGAGGAGTGCGTGACCATCGGCCTTGCCGGTCACATCCTGGCGCCCGATTTTTGCGACAGCGTGCTGTTCGATAAAAAGCTGGGTTGGTATTCGGTGACCGAGGACGGCGAGATGCTGCCGGCCGACATGCCCGACGGCCTGGCCCGTCCGCCCTACGACACCAAGCGCAAGCCGTTCCTTGCCGACGGTATCTCCATTAAGGGCTGGAAGCTCGAGAGCCTGCCCTACCTCACGTGGGCACCGGTCATCAAACTGCCGGCAGAGAAGGAACTCATTCGCTCGCTCAAGAACCTGGCTAAGAAGTCCGACAGTGTCATCATCGCCACGGACTTCGATCGCGAGGGCGAGCTGATTGGTTCGGACGCCCTTAACAAGGTGCGCGAGGTTGCGCCCGACTTGCCGGTCGCCCGCGCCCAGTACTCTTCGTTTACCAAGGCCGAGATCACGCACGCTTTCGATAATCTCGTCACGCTCGATCAGAATCTGGCCGACGCTGGCGAGAGCCGTCAGCACATCGACCTTATCTGGGGTGCGGTGCTCACGCGCTATCTGACGCTCGCCAAGTTCGGCGGCTTTGGCAACGTGCGCTCCGCCGGCCGCGTGCAGACACCGACGCTTGCCCTGGTGGTCGAGCGCGAGCGCGAGCGTATGGCGTTTGTGCCCGAGGACTATTGGCAGATTCGCGGCATGGGCGCCGCGCAGGGCGCTGCCGAGGACGAGCGCTTTAAGATTGCTCACAAGACAGCGCGCTTTACTGACAAGGATGTTGCCGAGACGGCGTATGGTCACGTCGACGGCGCCAAGACGGCGACCGTCGCCGCGGTGACCAAGCGCTCGCGCAAGCAGCAGCCTCCCACGCCGTTTGCGACCACCTCGCTGCAGGCTGCCGCCGCAGCCGAGGGCATCTCGCCTGCGCGTACCATGCGCATCGCTGAGTCCCTCTACATGGCGGGCCTCATCAGCTACCCGCGTGTCGACAACACCGTGTACCCCGCGACGCTCGATTTGGGTGCTGTGGTGAGCGACCTGGCAAAGATCAACCCGGCGCTGGCGCCTGTGTGCAAAAAGGTGCTCGCCGGACCCATGAAGCCCACGCGTGGCAAGGTCGAGACCACCGATCACCCGCCCATCTATCCCACGGGCGAGGGCGATCCGTCCACGCTCGATGGCGGCCAGCGCAAGCTCTACGACCTTATCGCCCGCCGCTTCTTGGCGACGCTTATGGGTCCTGCGACCATCGAGAACACCAAGCTCGAGCTCGACGTGAACGGCGAGCCGTTCGTGGCTTCGGGCGATGTGCTCGTGACCCCGGGTTTCCGCGAGGCATACCCGTACGGACTCAAGCGCGACGAGCAGATGCCGCCGCTGGAGCAGGGTGACACGGTCGACGTGTTCGACATGAAGCTCGAGGCCAAGCAGACCGAGCCGCCCGCGCGCTACAGCCAAGGCAAGCTCGTGCAGGAGATGGAAAAGCGCGGCCTGGGCACCAAGTCCACGCGCGCGAGCATCATCGAGCGCCTGTACGCCGTGCGCTATCTCAAAAACGATCCCGTGGAGCCGAGCCAGCTGGGTATCGCCATCATCGATGCACTGTCGCAGTTTGCCCCGCGCATCACGAGCCCCGACATGACCAGCGAGCTCGACGGCGACATGACCCGCGTTGAGCGCGGCGAGGACACCGAGGAGCATGTCGTGACGCACTCGCGCGCGCTGCTGGCCGGTGTGCTCGACGAGCTGCTCAAGCATACGCAGGAGCTGGGCGATGCCATCAGCGATGCCGTCACGGCCGATGCGCGCGTGGGCACCTGCCCCAAGTGCGGCAAGGACCTCGTCATGAAGACGAGTGCCAAGACCCGCGGCAGCTTTATCGGCTGCATGGGATGGCCCGACTGCGACGTGACCTATCCGGTGCCGAGTGGCGTCAAGGTAAGTCCGCTCGAGGGCGAGGCCGCCGTGTGCCCCGAGTGCGGTGCGCCGCGCATTAAGTGTCAGCCGTTCCGCCAGAAGGCCTTCGAGATTTGCGTGAATCCGACGTGTCCCACCAACTACGAGCCCGACCTTAAGGTGGGCGAGTGCAAGGTGTGCGCGGAGGCCGGGCGCCACGGCGACCTGATTGCGCACAAGAGTGAGAAAAGCGGCAAACGCTTTATCCGCTGCACCAACTACGACGACTGCGGCGTGAGCTATCCGCTGCCGGCGCGTGGCAAGCTCGAGGCGACGGGCGAGACCTGCCCCGAGTGTGGCGCTCCCATCGTGGTGGTCAACACGGCGCGCGGTCCGTGGCGCATCTGCGTCAACATGGACTGCCCGACCAAGGAGAAGAAGCCCGCCCGCGGCCGCAAGACTGCGACCAAGGCGAGTACGGCGAAGAAGACCACGGCCAAGAAAGCCACGGCTACGAAGAAGGCTTCGACCGCCAAGAAGACGACGGTCAAGAAGTCGACCACCAAGAAGACAGCCGCCGACAAGTAACGGTGCAGTCGAAACATTGCCCAAAACAAAAACGAGCGAGGGTCCCATGATCCTCGCTCGTTTTTAGGTAGTCATTGTAGTCATTGGGTAGTCATTGGGGACGTTCTTTAATGACTAGTCGTTTAAGAACGTCCCGAACGACTACTTCACCTCGACGGGCGCGGCGCCGGGGTAGCGGTCCTCAAAGTCCAGGCGGTACTTATTGTCGTTGGTGCCTGCCACATTGTCGCGTGCCAGCGGCGCCACGATCTCGTCCTTGTGGTTGGCGGGGCTGGAGTAATCAAGGCTGATTTCCCAGGCATCGCAAATCACGTCGATACGGTTCTCCAGATCGTCGTAGAGCGTGATGATATCTTTCCACGAGCTGTAATTCTGCGAGTCGATGGGAACGTCCAGGTCCTCGACCTCGTCCTTCAGGTCGCTAATCTGATCCTCGAGCGCCTCGGCGGCATCGCTGGCAGATTGGCGCGAGCTGCGGTCATCCTTGAGATAGTACGTGTTAAACGTGGTAGCGCAGTCGCGAACCTGCTGATCAAGATCGGAGAGCCTGCTGTAGTAGGAGCTCAGCTGGTCGTAGACGTTCTGCTCGCTGATGGCGGCGGCATCGTGGGCGTCATCGTCATCATCATCGTCAAGCTTGTTGGGGTCGCCCTTGACGGACACATCGTCGTCATCGTCGTCGATCTTGACCTTTTCGATCGTCGTGCCTTTGGAATCGTCGGCACCCTTATCGAAGGGCTTGATCATAAAGAACACGACGAGCGCGATGATAACGACGACGAGCGCAGCGATAATGCCGATGAGCAGGGCGTTGTTGTTTTTGGGGGCAGTAGGCGCGCCGGCCTGCGGAGCAGCGGTCGGAAAGGGTTGCTGGGCCGCGGCGTTGGCCGCCGCCCATTGCTGCGTCGTGCCAACTTCGGGCTGGGGAGCGGGCACGGGCTGATGGGCGGACTGCACGATCACGTTTGCCGGCTGGGGCTGGG
>URRJ01000114.1 GCA_900550205.1 uncultured Collinsella sp.
CCGCCGAACCAAGTTAGGCAGCCGGGCAGATCTTCTTGAAGAGCTCGATGACGTCGTCGAGCGTCGCCTCGCGCGGGTTACCCGGGAAGCAGGCGTCGGCCATGGCGTCCTTAGCCAGGACCTCGATCTCGTCAGCCTTCATGGCCTCGCAGACGTGCGGGATGTTCACGTCGGCGGAAAGCTGCTTGACGGCGGCGATGGCGGCGTCGGCGGCCTCGTCAGTGCTCATGCCCGTGGTGTCAACGCCCATGGCGACGGCGACCTTGGCCAGGCGCTCGGCGCAAACCGGCTTGTTGAACTCCATGGCAATCGGCAGCAGCATGGCGCAGGCGACGCCGTGCGGGGTGTCGTAGTGAGCGGACAGGGTGTGAGCCATGGCGTGGTCGATGCCCAGGCCAACGTTGGAGAAGCCCATGCCGGCGACATACTGGCCAAGAGCCATGCCCTCGCGGCCGGAGCCGGGCTGACCGGACTTGGCCTCGGCGACGGAGTCGCGCAAGTTCTCGCTGATCAGCTTAATGGCCTCAAAGTGGAACATATCGGAGAGCTCCCAAGCGCCCTTGGTGGTGTAGCCCTCGATGGCGTGGGTCAGTGCGTCCATGCCAGTGGAAGCGGTCAGGCCGGCGGGCATGGAAGCCATCATGTCGGGATCGACGACAGCAACCTCGGGGGCATCGTTGGTGTCGACGCACACGAACTTGCGGACCTTCTCGGGGTCGGTGATGACGTAGTTGATGGTCACCTCGGCAGCAGTACCGGCGGTCGTCGGCACAGCGATGGTGAACACGGCGTGGTTCTTAGTGGGAGCAACGCCCTCGAGGCTGCGGACATCGGCGAACTCGGGGTTGTTGATAATAATGCCGATGGCCTTGGCGGTGTCCATGGAGGAGCCGCCACCGATGGTCACGATAGCGTCAGCCTCGGCGGCCTTGAAGGCCTCGACGCCGTCCTTGACGTTCTGAATCGTGGGGTTGGGCTTGATCTCGGAGTAGAGGCTCCAGGCGATGCCGGCGGCGTCGAGCTCGTCGGTCACCTTGGCGGTAACGCCAAACTTGACCAGATCGGGATCGGAGCAGACGAAGATCTTCTTGTAGCCGCGACGCTGGAGCTCGCCGGGGATCTCCTTGATGGCGCCGGAACCATGATAAGAGATGGTATTGAGAACGAAACGATTAGCCATTGATAGCCTCCCATCGTGTGCGGGGCACCCATTACGCCCCGCGCTATAAGTCCCATCCTAACGCTTTTGAAACAAAAAACGCGTGAGAACATCAAAAGTGTTAAAGCGTTTCAACAGAATAACGGAGCCCTAGTCCTTCCCTCCCGACAGCAGCGAAGGCTAGATTATAGGAGCAATCGCCCAAAGAATACGACCGACTCAGTCTATAAATTGTTTCTGTTTTAGCAATATATGTTTGACAATACGTTTATAAAAAGATACTTTGTAATGAATAACATGCATGCAGCAAATAACGTCATTCATTTTGTTAGAAATTGCCCATGCGGTTATTGCAGCTGCATCTACTGCAACGTACAGCGTAATTCTCCGCACGAAGCAGAAGACGGTTCCAATTCGATCGAGGCGATGACACATGGTGGCTAGTTGTCCTAAATCGAGCAAGACGGCTACAAACGAATATCGAATCTCAATTGAAGGTAACCCTTATCCGCATACTCTGGCTCTCATCAACCCAGCGGGAGACAACCTCAACATCAAAAAACATGGGTTCACGGGTCCACTAGGACAGCTATTGAGTCTTAAATATACCGTTTATGACGATGCAAATGAAAAACTCTTTACTGTCGTCGACGGTGGTTTTAGCAACATGCCCAGGGTTGCGCTCATCATCGAACACAAGGAAGTTGCGGTGTTCGATTATGGTCTAAACAGACTTGAGATGAAGTGCGTAACGAACATACCGAATTACACAATAAAAGGTAACTTCCTATTTGGAGATTACGATATATTCAGCCAACGGGAAGTGAAACTATCTTCAGTTATCGTCCTTCAATGTGATAAACAATCGTGCTTTAGCATACAGGTTTTGGATAAAGCCGAATTAGCCGCCGCAATTGGAATACCTACAGCCATTGCCCTTCTTAGGGCTCGGATTGAAGAGCATCTCGAATAAATCGCAAAAAGCAGTTCGTAGCAACATTTAGGATAGTTTTTTCTGGCTCCTGGAACTGTATTACATAGTCTGCAAATTGTTCGAAACCATGTCCATGATTCGCAGTAATCGCGGTATGTTTTTTCATTTCCTGCGTAGACGCTACTTTCAAAAAGGATATCGAAACACTATCTAAATTGTTGCAAGACTCATCCAGACTAATAATAGAATAGCTGCTCAGAAAGGCTCTACAAAGCAATAAAGAGGACAGTTCTCCGCCTTGATTATCAACTTGATTACTGTCGTCTTATTATGAATAAAAAGCTCTGACATATGTCCATCCCCTTAACTAATAATCATAGCTGGAAAGATGACATTTTTATTCTATAGCCTCAAGCAACACGCTTTGCTGACGTCAAATCTTGTCATTACAAACATGCACCTTAGCGCTTAAGACTCCAAAAAAGGGGCGGCCGAGATGGCCGTCCCCTCCCCAATATTGATCAGTGCGGCAAAGGGACAGCCCCTTTGCCGCAATCGGTTACTTTCGGCAGCCCTCTTTCCAAGCCTCGGCCGCAACCTTCCAGCGTAAGCGCAAGTCGCGCTCGCGGTCGATGAACATGATGGCAAACGCGACAAACAGCAGCAAACTCGCCACGACGATGGCGTGGAGCCCCATGCGCTCAATACACCAGTTGCCCAGCACGGCGCCAAACACAAAGGTAAAGATCACACCAAAGTACAGCAGGCCGTTTTCCAAAAAGCCGCGCCTGTGGGTGATGATGTAATCGTCCACGTTTTGCAGCGCGTTGCGCAAGTTGCCGATGCACATGGTCGTAGCGATGCCGTGACCGTGGATCTTGCGGAAGCTCTCGACTTGCATGCCGCAGGCAAAAGAGGTGAGGCAGTTGGCGAGCAGGTTGTAACCGCCACCGGGGATAAAGCTCACGCCCAGCAAGATGACGGCTTCAAAGAACACCGTCACCTGACGCCAGTGGATCACGCTGCCAAACCGCTCGTGTACCAGATCGGCAAGCATAATACCCACGGCAAACGACACCACAGGAAAGAAGTAGCGCCCCGCAAGTGCCCAGTTGCCCTCCGAGATGCTCACGCCCACGAGCAGGATGTTGCCTGTCTGCGCGTTGGCGAAAACATGGTCGCGCCCAATGTACGAATACACGTCCATAAAGCCACCGGCGAGCGCCAAGATGATGCCCAGCTCAATAGACTCCGATATCTGTTTGGCACGCTGCATCGTCGTGCATCCTCCTTGTTGACGACTCTCTCGTGCGTTGGCGGAAACATAGCCGCCGTTCATACTGTAACCCATTGACAACATGGCGTGCGCGCGAGACGACCCCTTCGACACAGGGATACACAGTCTGGAAACAAACGACACCCGCATCGACACGCCGATCCGCTAGCTCATGTACTCCACCAGTCTTTTTAGCCCCGTCCTAAAAAGACTGGTTACAATTACGTGCAGCATACAAACACCGGGAGGGATCGTGGCAAAAAAGCCTCAGCACGCTCAGAACAACCAGCGCAGTCAGCAGGGCAAACAGGGCCAGCAGCAAAAGCGCGGCGGTAAGGCGCAGGGTGGGCACACCACGCATACCCCAGCAGCGCTCACACGCCCCTGGCGCCCGGGCCGCGATAAGTTCCTCCCCGTCAGCCGCGCCGACATGGATGCGCGCGGCTGGGACCAGTGCGACTTTGTCTACATCTGCGGCGACGCCTACGTGGACCACCCCAGCTTTGGTATGGCCATCATCAGCCGCGTCCTCGACGCGCACGGCTACAAAGTGGGCATCATCTGCCAGCCCGACTGGACCGACCCCGCCAGCATCACGGTGCTCGGTGAGCCGCGCCTGGGCTTTTTGGTCAGCGCCGGCAACATGGACTCCATGGTCAACCACTATTCGGTGACCAAGCACCGCCGCCACACCGATGCCTATACCCCCGGTGGCGAGGAGGGGCGCCGTCCCAACCGAGCCGTCACGGTCTACGGCAACCTCATCCGCCAGACGTTCAAGGACGCCCCCATCATTATCGGTGGCATCGAGGCGAGCCTGCGTCGCCTGGCCCACTACGACTACTGGCAGGACAAACTCAAGCGCTCGGTGTTGCTCGACTCGGGCGCCGACATCCTCATCTACGGCATGGGCGAGCACGCGATTGTCGAGATCGCCGACGCGCTCGACGCGGGACTGCCCGTCGATCAGATTACCTATATCAACGGCACCGTCTACCGCACCAGCTCACTCGACGAGGTCTACGACTACGACCTGCTGCCCAGCTGGGACGACCTTGCCGCCGACAAGCTCAACTACGCGCGCAGTTTTAACGTGCAGCAGCAAAACATGGACCCCATCACCGGACACCGCCTGGTGGAGCCCTATCCCAACAGCGTCTATGTGGTACAGAACCCGCCGTCGGCGACGCTCACCACCGATGAGATGGACGAGGTGGCCGAGCTCCCCTACGCACGTGATTGGCATCCCGACTACGACGCGGCAGGCGGCGTGCCGGCCTTTGCCGAGATCAAGTTTTCCATTAGCTCCAACCGCGGCTGTTTTGGCGAGTGCTCGTTTTGCGCGCTCACCTTCCACCAGGGCCGCGTGCTGCAGATGCGCAGCCACGACTCGATCATGCGCGAGGCCGAGCTGCTCACGCGCGACCCGGAGTTTAAGGGCTACATCAACGACGTGGGCGGACCGACGGCCAACTTTAGCCGCCCGGCCTGCGACAAGCAGCTCAAACACGGCGTGTGCAAGAACAAGCGCTGTCTGTGGCCGAGCGTGTGCAAGAACATGGTGGTCGACGAGAGCGGCTACACGCAGCTGCTGCGCGACCTGCGCCAGCTGCCGGGCGTCAAGAAGGTCTTTGTCCGCAGCGGCATCCGTTTTGACTACACCATGGCCGATGCCTCGGACGAGTTTTTGCGCGAGCTGCTGGAGCACCATGTCTCGGGCCAGCTACGCGTGGCACCCGAGCACGTGAGCGACGCGGTGCTCTCCGTAATGGGCAAGCCGAGCCGCGCCGTCTACGATGCATTCTGTCGCAAATTTGAGCGCTTGAACCGTGAATACGGCCTTAAGCAGTACGTGGTGCCGTATCTGATCTCGAGCCACCCCGGATCGACGATGAAGGAAGCCGTGGACCTCGCCGAGGCCGTGCGCGACATGGGCTACATGCCCGAGCAGGTGCAGGACTTCTACCCCACGCCGTCCACCATGTCGACGTGCATGTACTACACCGGCGTGGATCCGCGCACCATGGAGCCGATCTATGTGGCGCGCGACCCGCACGAAAAGGCCATGCAGCGCGCGCTCATCCAGTATCGCAAGCCCGAGAACTACAAGCTGGTGCGCGAGGCGCTGGAGAAGGCCGGACGTCGTGACCTGATCGGCTACACCAAGCATTGCCTGATTCGCCCCGTGCCCCCGCGCCCGGGTGAGACATCTGCTGGCGGTGGGCATGGCACCGGCAAGAAGGGC
>URRJ01000115.1 GCA_900550205.1 uncultured Collinsella sp.
GGCCAGTGCCTCGCGCATGAACTTCTCGTCGATTTCGGTGATCGTCATCGTTCGCCTTCCCTGTTGCAAATTCAAAACGATGCTATCATTACGACTCACGGAGAGATGGCAGAGCGGTTGAATGCGGCGGTCTTGAAAACCGTTGAGCGCGAGAGCGTTCCGGGGGTTCGAATCCCCCTCTCTCCGCCACTCCTAGTGATGCACCGGTGTCATGGTCCGCTCAAACAGCGCATCGACCACGTCGGCTATCTCAGGTCGACGCTCAAGATCGTGGCCCGATTCCCACCATATCGTGAAAAGTCGAATAATACCGCCGGCGACAAACTCAGACGTCGTCTCGAGTGACACGGGGGCCAGGGCATCCTCGGCAAGCACGTTCATCACACGCTCGCGGATGGAGCGGGCAATGCGGTCGCAAATAACGTTGGTCAACATGCCCGACATGCTGCTCGCCAAAATGTTATCCATGAGCCGCTCGTGCGCCAGAATCAAATCCATGGCATCGTCCAAAATCGCGTGCCGAAGCGCGCGCACGTCCTCGGCAGACACCGCGCCGGCCTCATCGGGCTGTTTTTGCGGCAAGCCCGACATGAGCTCATCGATATAAAAGGCAAAGTAATCGTTCTTGTCGCGAAAGTGCTTGTAGAAGGTCGTGCGGCGAATCATGGCGCGGTCGCACAGCATGGCAACCGTCAGGTCCTCAAAACGATGCTCCTCGAGAAGCTCGGTGAAGGCATCGAACAGGGCGCGGTAGGTTTTCTTAATGCGAAGGTCCACTGGTATCGCCATCCTCAGGGCAAAGACAACACTCGTCAATCTGTCGCATATCTTACACCTGTACCTCGCGCGCTTTGCCCCGGTGCCAACCCCGCCGAAAACACAACGCTTACCGGAAAGTTCGGCACGGCAAAACGTTGCGGGTATACTAGTAGCGTTATACCAACGGCAGCTGGCGCATGCCGCCGCGGCCATTCGAAACGGAGACATCATGATTACCGTCATCATCGGCATCGTTGTTGTCATTGTGATTGTCTGCGCCATCGCCGGCATCTACAACAACATGGTCACCAAGCGTAACCGCATCGATAACGCCTGGCAGAACATCGATACGCAGCTGCAGCGCCGCAACGACCTGATCCCCAACCTGGTCGAGACCGTCAAGGGCTACGCCAAGCACGAGCAGGAGACGCTCTCCGCCGTGATCAGCGCGCGTAACACCGCCGTCAAGGCCACTACGCCCGAGGCCAAGATGGAAGCCGACAACGTGCTGACCGGTGCGCTGCGTCAGCTCTTCGCCGTAGCCGAGGCCTATCCCGATCTTAAGGCAAACACCAACTTTACGCAGCTGCAGGCATCGCTCGAGGATACCGAGAACAAGATTAGCTATGCACGCCAGAGCTACAACGACTGCGTGCTCAGCTACAACAACGCCATTCAAACGTTCCCGGCTGTCATCTTTGCCGGCATCTTCCAGTTTAAGGAGCGCCAGGGCTTCGAGGCCGCCGAAGCAGCCCGCCAGGCCCCGACCGTCAAGTTCTAGTAGTTTGGCAGCGCATCCTTAATCGGCCAAATGCATAAACCGCCCCGTCGAATGCATACTTCGACGGGGCGGTTTCTTTTTTGCGAAGGTCCCCCTCTAAGCGCCGTGCATTTTTAGGAGTATTCAACATAACCAAGAGCTTCGGGCGCCACGATAAATGCCAAAGAGCGCGAATATCCCTGCAAATCAAACGCTGCCAGCCCATAACCCCGCCCATCATTCGTAGAAAACATCGAGAAATCCCGATTTTTTGCCCGAGGTCGGTATGCAGGGGCCTTCGATTGCAGAACACTCGCAAAAATGCACGTCGCCACCACCCCCACATGGCGCGAACCAAAACAAAAGCGCGGCCTTCCTTTCCGGCGCACTCCGCAGGACGAAAGAACCTCCGCCGCACGAAGTGCGCAGCGGAGGTTCTTTCATGTCCGAGGACGCGCCGGAAAGGAAGATCGCCCTCGGGCCGGACAGCTAAGACAGCTTACGCGACGGTGTAAACCCAGTTGTGCTTGTCCTCGACAGCACCAGACTGGATGCCGGTCAGAGTCTCGCGGAGCTTCTTCATCACGGGGCCGATCTCGGTGTAGCCAGCCGGGAAGGTCACGGTCTCGTCGGCGCCGTAAACCTTGTTGTCGATCTCGCCAACCGGGGAGATGACGGCAGCGGTGCCGCACAGGCCGCACTCGACAAAGGTACCGGCCTTGACCTCGGCCCACTCGACGGGACGCTGGTCAACGGTCATGCCCAGGTCCTGAGCAACCTGAACGAGCGAACGACGGGTGATAGAGGGCAGGATGGAGTCGGTGTGCGACTGCGGAACGACGAGGGTGCCGTCCTCCTTCACGAACAGCACGTTGGCGCCGCCGGTCTCCTCGACATAGGTGCGGGACTCGGAGTCGAGATACAGGTTCTCGGCATAGCCCTCGCGATGGGCCTCCATCGTGGGCTTAAGGGACATGGCGTAGTTCAGGCCGGCCTTGATGTTGCCGGTGCCGTGCGGTGCGGCACGGTCATACTCGGAAACGCGCAGCTTGACGGGCTTGAGGCCACCCTTAAAGTACGGACCGACCGGGGTCACGAGAATGCGGAACGTGTACTCAGGAGCGGGAGCCACGCCGATCACGTCACCGGAACCGATCATAAACGGACGCACGTACAGGGTCGCGCCGGAGCCGAAGGGCGGAACCCAGGCGGCGTTGGCAGAGACGACCTGCTTGACGGCCTCAACGAACTTGTTCTTGGGGAACGGGGGCATCTCGAGGCGCTGCGCAGAGTTGTACATGCGCTCGGCGTTCATGTCGGGACGGAAACAGACGATGCTGCCGTCCTCGGCGGTGTAGGCCTTCAGGCCCTCAAAGACCTCCTGGCAGTAATGGAAGATGCCGCCGCACTCGGAGACATGCAGGGTATGGTCGGTGGTCAGGCCACCCTCGTCCCACTCGCCGTCCTTCCAATGAGCCTCGTAGCTGTAATCGGTCTTCATGTAGCCAAAGCCGAGGCTACCCCAATCGATATCCTTCTTCTCGACAGTCATATGTCGCTCCTTACATACACAGTTGCAAACTCGCGAACCCGCACGCAAGGACCGAGGCCGACCGCGTCGCAACGTCGCACGCCCGGAGCGTAGAGCCGGACGGGACACGCGAACAGCATCAAAGCCGATGGCACGTCGATTCGCATGCACGAGATTGTACTCCCCGTACGCGTCTGATAAAACGCTTTTCTTTAACTAAGTAAAGTATTTTCATTTGGCTGAAACTAAAGAGGCCCGCCACCGTAAGCGGTGACGGGCCTCAACTGCACGCTTTGCGCGCTGGCTCGAGCTACGCGTTCTTTTTGCCAAGCTTAGCCTTAACCAGACCGACCACGGTCGGGATGATCGACACGGCAACGATGCCGATAATCAGCAGCTCAAAGTGCTCTTGCACAAAGGGAATGCCGCCAAAGAAGTAGCCCAGCAGCGTAAAGACCGTCGACCAGGTAATGCCGCCCAGCACGTTAAAGACGACAAAGTTGCGCCAGTGCATGCCGCCCATGCCAGCGATAAAGGGCACAAAGGTGCGGATAAACGGGAAGAAGCGACCCAGGAAGATGGCCAGGTGACCCCACTTGTCCAAGAAGTCCTCGGACTTTTTGATGCGCTCGGGCGTCATGGCCTTGACCTTGCCCGAAGCGATGATCTTGCGGCCAAAGAAGTGACCGATCATAAAGTTGCACTGATCGCCCAAAATGGCAGCGGCCCATGCGGTGGCCAGAAGCGCCACGATGTTAAAGCCGCCGTTGTGGGCAAAGAAACCCGAGGCGAACAGCAGCGAATCACCGGGAAGGAACGGGAAGAACACCACGCCCGTCTCGATAAAGATGATCAGGAACACGCAGCCGTAGGCCATAAGCGGGCCGGCGGCGATCCAGCTGGCGATCGCGGTGCGCGGGTCCTTAAGCAGCTCGGCAATAAAATTGATGAAACCCATGAAGTAAAACCTCTCAGTTGTGGGCGCGGATACGTCCAAGTTGACCAGTATACGGTTGCGGTGCCCCCTCGTGCGCAACCCCACAAAAGCATGACTCCATTACCAGCAAGTTTGCATAACTGACACTTGTAGCGCAAAGCCGCCAAGATTGTCCTTTTTAATCCCTAGCGAATCGCTATACTTTATTGAATCGCATTGCCATGGCGCTAAGGGAGGGCGGCCGGTGAGCTTTATCAATACCATTCGCGAGGACATCAAGACCGTCCAGGCGCAGGACCCCGCCGCGCAAAACGGTCTGGTCATCTTTCTTTCCTATCCTGGCCTGCACGCCAAGTGGAACCACGTGCCCGAGCACTGGCTGTGGGAGCACGGTCATCGCTCGCTCGCCCGCGTGCTCTCGCAAATCACCCGCCACATCACCGGCGTCGAGATTCACCCTGCCGCGCAGATTGGCAAGCACTTCTTTATCGACCACGCCATGGGCGTCGTCATCGGCGAGACCACCATTGTGGGCGACAACTGTGTGCTCTACCAGGGCGTCACGCTCGGCGGCACCGGCAACGAGACCGGCAAGCGTCACCCCACCCTGGGCAACAATGTCACGGTGGGCACGGGCGCCAAGGTGCTCGGCAACATCTGCATCGGCAACAACGTCAAGATCGGCGGCAACTCGGTCGTCGTCAAGGACGTGCCCGACAACTGCACCGTCGTGGGCGTGCCGGGACGCATCATCAAGCGCAACGGCTGCCGTGTGTTCGAGGAGAGTTTCGACGCCAAGCAGCATCGCGAGTACATGCCCGATGACGCCGCCGAGCAGTCCGCCCTCAACCGCCAGGGCATCACCGAGAATGCCCGCCGCGTCAAGGAACTCGAGCGAGAGGTGGCCGAGCTCAAGGCCCTCGTCGCCAAGCTCGTGGACGAACGCTAGGAACGCAAGCGGCACAAAACGACATCGGCATCAACGCAAAGGCGCGCCAGGGAATTCATCCCCGGCGCGCCTTATTTGTGATGTGGCAAAGAGACTGTCCCTTTGTCACATTATGCGAACTGGCTCAGATAGAGGTCGGCGTAGGCACCCTCGGCAGCCAGCAGCTCCTTATGCGTGCCCTGCTCGATAATGTTGCCGTGATCCATGACCAAGATCAGGTCGGCGTCCACGATCGTCGACAGGCGGTGCGCGATCACAAAGCTCGTGCGCCCGCGCATGAGCGCGTCCATGGCACGACCGATGGCAAGCTCGGTACGCGTATCCACGCTTGAGGTCGCCTCGTCCAGGATGAGAATCGCCGGGTTATTGAGCAGCACGCGTGCGATGGTCAGCAGCTGACGCTGGCCCTGGCTGATGCTTTCGGCATCGTTGGCCACGCGCGTGTCATAGCCCTGCGGCATGGTGCGCACAAAGAAGTCGACCTGCGCGGCGCGCGCAGCCGCCACGATCTCCTCACGCGTCGCCTCGGGACAGCCGTAGGCGATGTTTTCGGCAATCGTGCCATCGAACAGCCAGGCGTCCTGCAGCACCATGCCAAACTGCTGCCGTAGCTCGCCGCGGTCCATGCGGCTCGTATCCACGCCGTCGAGCG
>URRJ01000116.1 GCA_900550205.1 uncultured Collinsella sp.
AAATCTTTCCGCAGGACGGCAGGACCCCCGCCGCACGAAGTGCGCAGTGGGGGTCCTGCCATGTCCGAGGACGATTTGGGGGCAAAGCCCCTGGCCTCCCCGGCGAGTATACGGGACGGCGACTACAGGTATTCGATCTGGGCGCCCTCGGTGTCGCACGTCAGAATATGCGTGTCACACTTGGGGAACTGCTCACGCAGCTTGACCTGCAGGAACTTTGCCACGATGGTGTCGTCGGTTACAGCCATGAGGGTCGAGCCCGAACCGCTGATCCAGATGGTCTTAGCGCCTCCGTTAAGGCAGGTGTCGCGCACGGCGTTGTAGTCGGGGATGAGGCGGCGGCGATAGGGCTCCTGGATGCGGTCGTCGTTGGCGGCAGTAATCAGGTCAAGGTCGCCGGTTTCCAGGCCGCGCGTCATGCCGGCGATGCGGCCCATTTGCCATACGGCGGTGGAGAGTGGAATCTCCTGCGGCACAACCTTGCGCGCTTCGCTCGTATGCACCTCGTAGGGCGGAATCACGGTAATAAAACGCAAGCGATCGCTCACCTCGTAGCGCAGGCACTGGGGGAGCGAATCGGTCGGCGTAAAGGAGCAGACGGCGCCGCCCAGGATAGCAGGGGCGACGTTATCGGGATGGCCCTCGACCTCGGTGGCAATGCGGACGAGCTCAGCGCGGTCGACGGTGTGGCCTGTCAGTGCGGCGGCGGCCATAATGCCGGCGACGACGCAGGTGGAGCTGGAACCCAGGCCACGGGCGACGGGCACGTCGGTCTGAATGTCGATAGCAACGGGAAAAGCCGGCTCGCCCCACGCGGCCAGAGCATCGACAAAGCTCACATAGACCAGGTTATTCTCGTTTTGGAACTCCTCGGGGCAACCCGTGATGGTGAGCTTGTCGGTGCGCTCGAAGGTAAAGTGCGAGTAGAGGCTGACGGCCATGCCGAGGGTGTCGTAGCCGATGCCCAAGTTGGCGCTTGTTGCTGGGACGGTGATCTTGATCATGTGAGTCCTCCTGGCGTGCCTGGCTGTTTAGTTCGCTGCTCGGGCAGTCCTGCGCAAGACGGAAAGCACATCAAGTGCTTTCCTTTGCGTGCGGAACTCGCGACGAACTAAACAGCCAGGCACGCTGTGCGCGTTCGTCATCATCCCGGGGGTTATCTGATGAAAGAAAGTGCGCCGGCTTTCGCCGGCGCTTAATAAGGGGTTTAGTTGGTAGCCATCTTTTTTGCAGCCTGCTCGACGTAGCTTGCCATCTCATCGACGTCGCAGACGTCTTCGAAGCGGACGGGCTTGGACTCGAGCTCGGCGAGTTGGATCGGGGCAACCGTGTTGGTTGCCTGCTCGAGCACGCGCATAGCCTCAAAGTCGTCTTCGGGAACGTCGAGCCCCAGGGCATCGCAGCAGGCGCGCGGGAACTTGTAGGGGCTGGCGGTCGAAAGTAGCACGCGGGCCTTGGCGCCCTCGGCGGGAGCGACCTTTTCAAAGACGTGATAGCCGCAAGCGGTGTGCGGGTCGATTACGTAGCCGTTCGCATCCCAGCAGCTCTTGATGGCAGCACGGACTTCGTCCTCGCTGGCCCAGCCGCAGCCAAAGACGCTCTGAATCTTAGCCAGCAGCTCGGCGGGAACCTCGTAGCGGCCGGTCTGGGCAAGCTGCTCCATAAGGCCGGCAACGAGCTCGCAGTCGCCGTCGGACAGGAAGTAGAGCATGCGCTCTAGGTTGGAGCTGATGAGGATGTCCATCGACGGCGAGATGGTCGTGAAGAACGGGCGGTTGCGGTCGTAAACGCCGGTGGTCAGGAAGTCGGCGAGCACGTTGTTCTTGTCGCTCGCGACGATGAGCTTGGCGACGGGCAGACCCATGCGCTTGGCGTAGTAGCCGGCCAGGATATCGCCAAAGTTGCCAGTCGGCACGCAGAACTCAACGGCGTCGCCGGCCTCGATGGCGCCGGCGCGCAGCAGCTGCGCATAGGCGGCAAAGTAGTAGACGACCTGCGGTACCAGGCGGCCAACGTTGATGGAGTTGGCGCTCGAAAGCACCGTGCCGGCGGCCTCAAGACGCTCGGCCAGCTCCTTATCGGCAAAGATGCGCTTGACGGCACTCTGGGCGTCGTCGAAGTTGCCGCGGATGCCGCAGACGGCGACGTTATCGCCCTCCTGTGTGGACATCTGCAGGTTCTGGACGCGACTGACCTTGCCTTCGGGATAAAAGACGGTGATGCCCGTGCCCGGAGCGTCGGCAAAACCGGCGAGTGCGGCCTTGCCGGTGTCGCCCGACGTGGCGGTGACGATCATGATGCGCTCGGCGCTGCCGTCCTTGGCGGAAGTGCGGGCCATCAAGCGGGGGAGCATCTGCAGAGCGACGTCCTTAAAGGCACTCGTGGGGCCGCCAAAGAGCTCCATCACATAGGTCTGAGGGGCGTCAGCGCCCGGCGCAGCGTCGAGGTTGACGAGCGGCGTAACCTCTTCACTCGCGAACGTGCCGCGGTATGCCTCGTCGACACACGCCGAAATTTCTTCGGCCGTGTAATCATTCAGTAACATTCCCAACACATCTTGAGCGATTTCAAAGTACGATTTATCTGCAAGCGAGCTGATATCGACCTGCTGGGTGCCGAGCTCGTCCGAGACAAACAGACCCCCGTCGGGAGCGATGCCGGTGCGGATTGCCACCTTACTTGAGCACGATAAAGTGCGTCCTCGTGTACTATGATAAGTTCCCATATAACACTGCTCCTCGGATGCCTTGGTCCCAATCGGTGAAACCATGGTATCAGAGCGCGCAAAATAGGTTCGCAGAGGCTTTTTAGAAAGGTAACCTCCAGCCCATGATTAAGATTGCCAAGTTTGGCGGCTCGTCGGTCGCCGACGCCGAACACTTTAAGAAGATCAAGGCCATTGTCGATGCCGACCCGGCCCGCCGTTTTGTGGTGGTTTCTGCCTGCGGTCGCCGCTTTAAGGGCGACACCAAGGTGACCGACCTGCTCTACCTGGTTAACGCGCACGTTAAGTATCACGTGTCGTGCGAGGAGCTGCTCGAGGACATCGGCCAGCGCTACTTTGATATTGCTGACGAGCTGGAGCTCACCTATCCCATCCGCGAGGAGTTCGCGGCCTTTGCCGAGCGCGCCCGCTCGGGCGGCTACTCTACCGAGGAGCTCGTGAGCCGTGGCGAGTACTTCACCGCTCGCCTGATGGCCGAGTACCTGGGTCTACCGTTCCTGGACGCTGCGACGGTTGTGGCGTTCCATCACGACGGTACGCTCAGCATGAATCGCACCTCCGAGCTGGTGCAGGAGTATGGCCAGCAGGGCGGCTTTGTAATGCCCGGTTTCTACGGCGCGACGCGTGAGGGTCAGATCAAGCTGCTCGATCGTGGCGGCGGCGATATTTCCGGCTCGATTCTGGCCAAGTGCCTGGGCGCCGATCTGTACGAGAACTGGACCGACGTCTCGGGCTTCTACTCTGCTGATCCGCGTATTGTTCCCGAGGCTCAGCCCATTGCGCGCGTTACCTACGAGGAGCTGCGCGAGCTTTCGTACATGGGCGCGAGCGTCCTGCACGAGGAGGCTGTGTTCCCCGTGCGCGAGGCAGGCATTCCGCTGGTCATCAAGAACACCAATGCGCCGCAGGACCCCGGCACCATCATTAGCGAGACGGCTGACGAGGGCGAGGCAGAGCCCATCATTACCGGCGTGACCGGCAAGCGCGGTTTTGTCGCCATCAACGTCGCCCGCGACCGCACCAAGCCCCGTGTTGGCTTTATGCGCCGTGCGCTTTCGGTGTTCGAGCGCTATGACGTTTCCGTCGAGCACATGCCCACCGGTGTCGACCGGTTTGGCGCCGTGGTGCAGGAGCAGGACGTTCACGATTCGCTGTACTCGCTTGTGGGCGACATTCAGCAGGAGGTCGAACCGCTCGAGATCGAGGTTGTCGAGGGCCTGGCGCTTATCGCGACCGTCGGTCGTAACCTGCGCGGTCGTGCAGGTATCTCGGGTCATCTGTTTGGCATGCTTGGCCAGGCTGGCGTGAGCGTGCGTATGATTTCGCAGAGCTGCGACGAGATCAATATCATTATCGGTGTCGAGGAGAAAGACTTCGACCTGGCGATTCAGACCATTTACCGTGCCTTCTCCGATGAGAACGGCATTGTGAAGGTCTCTGACCTAGAGGCTCCCGCGCCGGCCGATCCCGCCCTGGCTGCGCTCCATAAGTAGCTGCTATCTCGGTGGATTTTTGGGATAAGTGCCAAAAATCAACTGCGGGGCGTTTCATTTCGGTTTCGTTTCGGCGGGGCGGGTTTCGTGCCCGCCCCGTTCTTGTATACACTGGCAACAATTATCGGCCTGCTCGGCGTGCGGGCAAAAGCCACAACCTTTAAAGGGGGAAGCATGAAACAGTACACGGTTGCTATTTTGGGCGCGACGGGAGCCGTGGGCACCCAGATGCTCGAGTGCCTCAACGAGCAGGAGTTCCCGGTTGGCAAGCTCAAGCTGCTGGCAAGTGCACGCTCTGCGGGCAAGACCGTCGAGTTCCGCGGCGAGCAGGTTGTGATTGAGGAGGCTTGCCCCGAGGCCTTTGAGGGCTGCGATATTGTGCTCGGAGCCGCCGGCGACGATATCGCAAAGGAGCTGCTGCCCGAGGCCGTCAAGTGCGGCGCCGTTGTGGTTGACAACAGCCACGCCTTCCGCATGGATCCCGAGGTGCCGCTGGTCGTGCCCGAGATCAATGCCGATGACATCAAGTGGCATCACGGCCTGATCGCCAACCCCAACTGCGCGACCATCATCGGCTTGGTTCCCACGTGGCCGCTGCATCAGCTCGCCGGCGTGAAGCGCATGATCGTTTCGACGTACCAGGCGGCTTCGGGTGCTGGCGCTCCCGGCATGGCCGAGTTCGAGGCTCAGCTGGCCGCCCTGGGCCGTGGCGAAGAGATTCCCGAGCCGCACGCTTTTGCCGCCCAGTTGGCGAGCAACCTGATTCCGCAGATCGGTGGCGTCAAGGAGGAGGGCTTTACCTCCGAGGAGATGAAGCTGCAAAACGAGGGCCGCAAGATCATGCACCTGCCCGAGCTGCGCGTGAACTGCACCTGCGTGCGCGTGCCCGTGCTGCGCTCGCACTCCGAGAGCATTACGCTCGAGTTTGAGCGCGACATCATGGTGGAAGAGGCCCGTGCCGCGCTGGCTGCCGCTCCGGGCGTGAAGCTCGTTGACGACATGAGCGCCGAGGATGCGCACGATCGCTTCCCCATGCCGATGGATACGTCCGACCAGGATCTGATCTGGGTCGGTCGCGTGCGTCGCGACATCTCGAACCCCGAGGCTGCGCGCGGCATCACCTTCTGGTGCTGCGGCGATCAAATCCGTAAGGGCGCGGCAACCAACGCCGTCCAGATCGCCAAGCTGCTCTGCGAGTAGCGGTGGACCTGTCCGGCTGGGGCCGGGCTTAGTTTTCAGAACGTCCTCGACCATGTGTGGCGCCTTGTCCTGCTCCTTCGGAGCTGCGGACAAGGCGCCACACTTGTCTGCGGAGTGTTCTGAAAA
>URRJ01000117.1 GCA_900550205.1 uncultured Collinsella sp.
CGATGACGCGGAGCCGGGCCTTAGTTGTTAGGATGGCGGAACCAACTACTCAACAGTAACGCTCTTTGCCAGGTTTCGGGGCTGGTCGACGTCGCAGCCGCGCAGGATGGCAACCTCGCGGGCGAGCAGCTGCAGCGGGACGCTCGCCGTGATGGGGCTGAACACGTCGCGGACGGCCGGCACGCGAATGATGCAGTCGGCAATCTTGTTGATTTCCTCGTCGCCCTCGGTAGCAACGACGATGACCTTGGCGCCGCGCGCCTTGCACTCCATGAGGTTCGACACGGTCTTGTCGTAGGTGGCACTCTTGGTGGCCACGGCGATGACAGGGAAGCCCGGGTCGATCAAGGCAATGGGGCCGTGCTTCATCTCGCCGGCGGCGTAGGCCTCGGCGTGCAGGTAGCTGACCTCTTTGAGCTTAAGCGCGCCCTCGTAGGAAATAGCGGCACCCATGCCACGGCCCACGAACAGCGCCGACTGCGCGTCCTTGCACAGCAGGGCGGCCTCATGAACGGCCTCGGTTTGGGTATCCAAAATCCACTGGATCTGCTCGGCCGTATCGGAAAGCTCGCGGAACAGCATGCGCGCCTGCTTGGTGGTCAAGCGGTACTTGACCTGCGCCAGCAGCAGGGCCAAAAGCGTCAGGCTCACAACCTGGCCGATGAAGCTCTTGGTCGAGGCGACCGCGATCTCCTTGTTGGCCTTGGTGTAGATGACGCCGTCGCTCTCACGCGCCACGGGGCTGCCCACCACGTTGGTGATGCCGAAGACCTTGGCACCCTTGATGCGCGCGTCGCGAATGGCGGCAAGGGTATCGGCCGTCTCGCCCGACTGGGACACGGCCACGACGAGCGTCGTCGGCGTGATGATGGGGTTGCGATAGCGGAACTCGCTGGCCGCCTCCACCTCGGTGGGGATGCGAGCCCAGCCCTCAATGAGATTCTTGGCAATGAGGCCAGCGTGATAGCTGGTGCCGCAAGCGATCACGTAGACGCGGTCGATGTCGTTGAGTTCCTCGAGCGAAAGGCCCAGCTCGTCGATGTCGAGCTCGCCGGCCGGCGTCATACGACCAACCAGCGTGTCGCGCACAACGCGCGGCTGCTCGTGAATCTCCTTGAGCATAAAGTCGGGATAACCGCCCTTTTCTGCCATGTCCAGGTCCCAGTCGATGTGGGTGACCTTGGGCTCGATAACGTTGCCGGCCTCGTCGGTGTACTCGACGCCTGCGGGCGTGAGCTTGGCAAACTGACCGTCCTCGAGCACCACGACATCGCGGGTGGCGTCGATGAGCGCGATGACATCGGAAGCAACATAGGAGCCGGTTTCGCCCACACCGACTACGATCGGGGAATCCTTGCGGGCCACGGCGATCACGCCGGGCTCGTCAGCGCACACGGCGGCCAGACCATAGGCACCGACCACGTGGGTGCAAGCCTCGCGCACGGAGGCCATCAGGTCGTGCGTCTCGGCATAGGCCTCTTCGATCAGATGCGCGAAGACCTCGGTATCGGTCTCGCTCTTAAAGTGGTGGCCGCGACCCTCCAACTCTTCGCGCAGCTCGGCGAAGTTCTCGATGATGCCGTTGTGGACGATGGCGATACGACCGTCGCAGCTGGTGTGGGGGTGAGCGTTAACGACGGAGGGCTTGCCGTGGGTGGCCCAACGGGTGTGGCCGATACCGCAGGTAGCGTCGCTGTCGATATTGGAAAGCTCGCTCTCCAAGCCCGCGACCTTACCCACGCGGCGGATGACATCGAGGTGCGCCGCGGCGCCCTCGCCCACCTCGAGCGCGACGCCCGAGGAGTCATAGCCGCGATACTCCATACGCTTGAGGCCCGTGACCAGGATGTTCTTTGCAATATCAGAGCCGGTGTAGCCGACAATTCCGCACATAGGATAAATCCCTTCGTCCGCTTGACTGCAAAACGTCCACGCACAGGGGGCGCTGAGACGCATAACGTTCGAGTATTGTACTCACGCAAACGCAAGCTGATATACCAGAGGTGGTATCTCAACTTAGATACCACTCGATGCACACACGTCCAGCCGGTCCAAACCACCACAAAGATGCCTGTCCCCTTCGTGGTGGTTTGAGCTGGCAACAGCGTTTCCCCAGATAAAACCTGCCAAAATAAACCTATCCCTCTTTGGTAGGTTTGGGATGCTACAATCTGGCTTGTACTTGAAACGCATCAAAGGGGCCGCTATGGCAAAGGTAAAAATCAGCGACGTCGCGCGCGAGGCCGGGGTTTCGCTGGGCACGGTTTCCAACGCGCTCAACCATCCCGAAAAGTTGCGCCCCGAGACCCTCAAGCTCATCAACGAGACCATCAGTCGCCTTGGCTACCTGCCCAACCAAAGCGCCCGTCAGCTCGCGGGCGGCGCCACCAAGTCCTTTGGCCTGGTGCTCCCCCGTCTCGATCACGGCTTTTCGCTCCAAATCGCCAGCGGCGCCCACAACGAGGCCCGCAAGCACGGCTACGACTTGCTCATCGCCAACGCCGATAACGACGATATTCTCGAGGACCATTACCTGCGCTACTTTATGGGCACCCAGATGTCCGGCGTCATGGTTCAGCCCATGGCATCCCCCGACTGGCACCCCGCCATGACCAAGATGCCCGTGCCGATCGTCCATCTGGACATCCATTGCTCCGAGCCCGGCTACTACGTAGCGGCCGACAATGAGGCCCAGGGTCGCATCATTGCCGAACTTGCCATCGCCCGCGGCGCGCACCATATTGTCGTCGTCGGCCGAGCAGCATTTATGCAACTCACCCTGCGCGTCCTTGGCATTCATAAGGCGCTCGCCCTGCACCCCGATATCAAGATCGAAGTCATCGACGCCGGCGAATGGAATACCGCTGCCGACGGCTACGGCATCGGTGCCCAAATCGCCGAGCGCCCCGCGGACGAACGTCCCGATTTTGTCGTCGGCCTGACCGATGTGTTGGCCTCGGGTGTCGTTTCGGCACTGGTCGACAAGGGCATCTCTGTCCCCGGGCAAGTACGCGTGGCCGGATGCGACGGCAACCCGCTCGCTTGGAGCGGATCGGTCCCGCTCACTACGGTAGCGCCCCCGGGCTACGAGATTGGCCGCAAGGGTGTCCAACTGCTGATGGAGCAAATCGAGAACAAGGCCCCGGCAAAGATCAAGCATATCCGTGTCGGCTCCGCAGTGCGTACCGTCACCGCAGTCGCCGCCGAGGATATCAACCGCCAAGAACTGGTACGTCCGTTCCTACTGGAACGCGCCAGCACCCAGGCAAGCAGCCAGACCGACGCCACGGCCATCAACCTCGGTGCGTATCTATAGCACGCCCGCAAGTATGCTAAGTCGCCGCTCAAGCAAAAGGGGCCCGACCATTGCCGGACCCCTTTTGCTTGAGCGCAAACGTGGGCAATTGCTCGTTTCAACGCCGCAATTGTCTAGCGCACGGCCTTGACCGCCGCCGCCAGGTCGAACAACGTATCGAGCACGGCCTCGCAGCCATCCACCACATCCTGCGGCAGCGGCACGATATCGGGCACGGCAAAGACATGGCAGCCGGCCGTGATGCCCGAGACGCAGCCGTTGCGCGAATCCTCGACCACGGCGCACTCCTCGGGGGCAAAGCCCGCACGCTCGCAGGCGAGCAGATACATCTCGGGGTCGGGCTTGCCGTGCACGACGTCCTCGCCACACGTTACCGTTTCAAACTTGTCAAAAAGACCGACCATCTTAAGGTTGCGCTCGGCCGTAACGAGGCGCGACGACGTCGCTAGGCCCACGTGATAGCCCGCAGCTAGCAACTCGTCTAGGCACTCGGCGGCGCCGGCCTTAAGTTCCAGTTCGGTCTTGACCATCTCGTCGCGAATCTCCTTGTGGCGACGATAGATCGCCTCGGTGGTTTCGTGGCTGCCATAATGCTTATCGAGGATGTCCATAACATCGGGCAGCGTGCGGCCGATAAACTGATGGATCAGCGCTTCATCAATCGCGAGCCCCAGCTCAGCGGCGCCTGCCTTCCAGGCCTTAATCCCCAAACGCTCGGTATCGACCAGCGTTCCATCCATGTCAAAAATAACAGCCTTGATCATATCGGTCCCCCATCGACTCTCGCTGTCGCGTTGCTGCAACTCTACCGCATTTGGCAACTTGTATATAACGTATATACCATATTGCACTTTCGTTACACAGATAGAAGTCTTATGGCAAGTAACGCATTAGGATTATAGTTTTCGATCGAGTACTCAACGATAAGGAACGTTTCATGATTTTAGACACCACGGCACCCGCAGAGGAGCTTCAAGACAAGCTATCGGCGCTCGAGCAGCTGCTTTTGGCATACGGGCGCGTGGCTATCGGGTTTTCCGGCGGCGTTGACAGCAGCTTTTTGGCCGCCGTATGCGCCCGCGTCATGCCTACCAATACTCTTCTCGTCCATCTCACCACGCCGCTCATCGGCACGCCCGAGCAGGCTTCGTTTGAGCAGTCCGTTGATGGGCAGGCCAATGAGGGGCCGCATTTTAAGCTCCCCGTGCTCAATCTTTCGGTGGATCAGCTGCAGCTCCCCCAAGTGGCCTGCAACGATGCTAATCGCTGCTACCACTGCAAGCACGCCGGCTTTACCGCCATCGTCAACCACGCCAAGTCGCTCGGCTTTCCCACCGTCATCGATGGCAGCAATGCAAGCGATCGCGGTGACTACCGCCCCGGCATGCGTGCGGCAGAAGAGCTCGGCGTACGCTCACCCCTTATGGAGGTCGGCTTTACCAAGGACGAAGAGCGCGAGCTGCTGCGCGCATGGGGCTATCCCGTTTGGAACCTGCCGGCGGGAGCATGTCTTGCCACCCGCGTCCCCACGGGCGAGGAGCTTACGCGCGAGAAGGTCGATTTAATCCGCGCCTGCGAGGATTACCTGCACGATCTTGATCTGGCACAGGTACGCGCGCGCTTGATCGGCGGCTGCATGCATATCGAGGCCGCACCCGCAGATGTCGCCAAGATTGCTGCCCTCGGTGGCAACGCCGTCGATGCCGAGGGCAAGACCCCGCTGCCCGCCGCCATCGAGTCCGCGCTGCGCGAGCTGGGCTGCGGCCACATCTCCCCCGAGGTCACCCCCTACATCCACGGCAACATGAATCTTTAGGTTACGCCGTTTTACAAACGGCGTAACTGCTCGGCGCTGCGCGGGCTCCGGGCACATATGCTCAACCTGGACTGCGTTAACTGACCTGTCAATAAGGGACAGGTTTGTTTTGGCAGGTTTTATCTTGGGAAAATATCGCGAGGCAGTCGCCCCTCTAGCACCCATCAAACTTCGAGAGACGATAGAGGGGCAATTCGGCTGCATCTACTTCTTCCGATAGCGGCGGTTGCGGCTCGTCGATGAACCCATTACTTCGATGAGCCCTTTATCCGTCATTTTTGGCAGATGGTAGC